>JAHFES010000059.1 GCA_023248355.1 Nitrospiraceae bacterium | reverse complement strand
CAACGTGAGCGTGACGGCCGAGTTAATCAACCCGATCGCGATGGATCAGGGCCTGCGCTTCGCGGTGCGGGAGGGCGGCAAGACCGTCGGCTCTGGGGTCGTCACGGAAATTTTGGCGTAACTGGGAATGATGGCCGTCGTAGAACGGCTGTGGGAGAGCTGAGATGAGAGAGATTATTGACATGGGCTGTACGCTCTGCAAGCAGCGGAACTATTCGACTAACAAGAACAAGAAGAATGATCCGGATCGGTTGGAGCGAAACAAGTTCTGCAAGTTCTGCCGGAAGCACACGCCTCACAAAGAGGTGAAATAGGCTAGGGGCTAGAGGCGTGAGGAGGTCGAGAAGGGTGAATCGTCCCTTGCCTCTCGCCGAGGGCCCCTCGCCTGCGCGTTGCGTAGGGGCATAGTGTCAATGGCAGCACGTCGGTCTCCAAAACCGAAAGTCTAGGTTCAAATCCTAGTGCCCCTGCCACCTCAAGCTCGCTCGTACCGCGCGCCATATCAATGTTCTGGGCGACCGTATGAACGTTATCGGTGGTGAGCTGGAAGTGGGGGCGCGACGGGACACGTACCTTGAGTCTTGGGAGCGAAGCGTGAGTGGGGAGCGGAGGATCTGATGTTTAAGCGAATGACAGAATCGATTCGAGTGTTTATCACGGACGTGCGGGGGGAAATGAAGAAGGTCTCGTTCCCAACCCGTGCGGAGACCATCGGTTCGACGACCGTCGTCATCGTCTTCTGTATCATGATGTCGCTGTATCTGTCGGTGATCGACTCATTCCTAGTCTGGCTGGTCGCCAAGATCATTTGATCGGGGAGCCGCCTAGGAGCGAGATAGCGAGTGCTTGTCTGGTGTGACTGTGGCCTGTAGATCTAAGGGTGGTGCATGACGAAGAACTGGTACGTGATTCATACGTACGCGGGGTTTGAGGGACGCGTGAAGACCAGCTTGCTGGAGCGCGCGAACCAGATGGGGCTCGTCGAGAAGCTTGGCCAGGTACTCGTGCCGACAGAGGATGTGATCGAGATCAAGGATGGCAAGCGGCGAACCTCCCGGCGCAAGTTTTTCCCCGGCTATGTCTTGGTGGAGCTGGAAACGCCGCTAGGTGATGAAACCTTGCAGATGATCAAGGAGACCCCGAAGGTCACCGGCTTTGTGGGCGGCGGAGCGCTGCCGCTGCCGCTGACCGATGACGAAGTCGAGGCGTTGCTCAAGCAAGTCGACGCGGGACAGTCCGGACCACGTGAGCAGGTCAAGTTTATCAAGGGCGACAATGTTCGGATCGTCGACGGGCCGTTCCTTGGTTTTAACGGCTTAGTGGACGAGGTCGATCAGGATCACAGCCGCTTGAAGCTCATGGTGAGTATCTTCGGTCGGTCGACGCCGGTCGAATTGGGATTTATGCAAGTCGAGCGAATTTAAGCACTGATTTCTGGGTATAGATAGCGGGTAGGTACGCAAGACGTTTTGAGGAGATTGCCATGGCTAAGGAAATTTCAGCGCAAATCAAGTTGCAGATTCCAGCAGGAAAAGCCAATCCGGCTCCGCCTGTAGGACCCTCGCTCGGTCAGCACGGGGTCAACATCATGGAATTCTGCAAGCAGTTCAATGCCAAGACCCAGAAGGAAGGCGACAGTATTATCCCTGTCGTGATCACGGTCTATAAAGACCGGACCTTCACCTTCATCATGAAGACGCCGCCGGCATCGGACTTACTGAAGAAGGCCGCCGGTATCATCAAGGGCTCTGGTGTGCCGCAGAAGGATAAAGTGGGCAAGATTACCAGGAAGCAGCTCAACGAGATCGCTCAAAAAAAGATGGCCGACCTGAATGCTGCTGACTTGGAAGGGGCCGTCAAGATCATCGAAGGAACCGCCCGCAGTATGGGCGTTCTCATTCAAGGGTAACATCGAGATAGAGAGAAGGAGTTGTAGCCATGGGAAAGAAAATGAAGGCGGCTGTGGAGAAAGTTGAGCCGCGCGTGTATGGGCTGCGCGAGGCGGTCGATCTCGTGAAGAAGGCGGCGTTTGCGAAGTTTGACGAATCGGTGGATCTAGCCGTCCGATTAGGGATCGATCCGAAGCGGTCCGATCAAATGGTCCGCGGCACGACCTCGCTTCCTCATGGCACCGGGAAGAAGGTGCGTGTGCTGGTGTTTGCCAAGGGTGAGAAGGAGCAGGAGGCGCGCCAGGCCGGAGCCGATTATGTCGGATCAGACGATCTGATGGAGAAAATCAAGGGAGGGTGGATGGATTTCGATTGCGCGATTTCCACGCCGGACCTGATGGCGTCTGTCGGAAAGCTTGGGAAGGTGCTCGGTCCGCGCGGACTGATGCCGAATCCAAAGACCGGCACCGTCACATTCGAAGTGGGGAAAGCCGTTGCGGACATTCGCAAGGGGCGCGTGGAATTCAAGGTCGAGAAAGCCGGCATTGCGCAGGTGTCCGTCGGGAAGGTGTCGTTCGATATCGATAAATTGTACGACAACGCCTCGGCGATCATCGAGTCCGTCATTAAGGCCAAGCCGGCTTCGTGCAAGGGGCGCTATCTCAAGAGCGTCACGATTTCCAGTACGATGGGGCCCGGCGTGCAGCTGGATACCGTCGCATTGACCAAGCAGTGGAGCTAGGACCGCGCGAATATTCCTAGGACCGTGGAGAGAAAGGGTTACGTATGAAGAAGGAAGAGAAAGCCACAGCAGTTGCAGAGCTGTCCGAGAAATTCGGTCGAGCGCGACTGGCCATCTTGACGGAATGTATCGGCCTTGAGGTCAATCAAGTGACGGAGCTGCGCAAGCAGCTGCGTGGAGCGAAGGCAGAGTACCGAATTGTCAAGAACACCATCGCAGCCCGTGCAACTGAGGGAACGACCTTGGTTGGTTTGAAAGGGTACCTCAAGGGCCCTACCGGTGTTGTGATCGGGTATGACGATCCTGTCTTGCCGACGAAGCTGCTCCAGGATTTCATCGGGGCGGGAAAACGAGGGGAAAAGATCCGGATTACGGCCGGGATGCTGGAAGGCAAGCTTGTGCAGCCGGCAGAGTTGGCAGCCGTCGCGAAGCTGCCGAAGAAAGACGTGTTGATTGCGATGCTGCTCTCGGCCATGCAAGGGCCGATTCGCGGCATGGTCTATACGCTCAGTGCAGTCTTGTCGAAATTTGTGAGAGTCATTGCAGCCATTCAGGATAAAAAGAAAGGGGAGGGAGACATGTCAGCAACAACAACAAAATTTTCGCAGGAAGAATTGATCAAGGCCATCGAGGGCATGAGCGTGCTTGATTTGGCAGAGCTCGTGAAGGGTTTGGAGACACGCTTTGGCGTTACTGCGGCGGCTCCTGCCGC
The DNA here is from genome assembly GCA_023248355.1 of Nitrospiraceae bacterium. Classification (GTDB taxonomy): domain Bacteria; phylum Nitrospirota; class Nitrospiria; order Nitrospirales; family Nitrospiraceae; genus Nitrospira_D. The sequence goes on along the minus strand of JAHFES010000059.1, from coordinate 11,872 downwards.
TGTGGCTGCAGCTCCAGCCGGTGGTGGCGCGGCTGTCGCCGAGGAGAAGACTTCGTTCGACGTGATTCTCGCATCGGCTCCAGCCGACAAGAAGATTCAGGTGATCAAGGTCGTTCGCGAATTGACCAGCCTCGGGCTGAAGGAAGCCAAAGATCTCGTGGAGGGCGCACCCAAGCCGGTGAAGGCTGGCGTGACCAAGGAAGAAGCCGACACGATGAAGAAGAAGCTCGAAGATAGCGGCGCCAAAGTCGAAGTGAAGTAAGTCTCAGCGTCCGAACGTGTGTGGGTGCTGCGTCCATCGCGGCACCCATCCCAAAACCATTGCGTGTGGAGGAGTGGGAATGTCCGAAACGACTCTGCAAGAGTTCGTCGAGCGGAAAGATTTTTCTCGTATTCGAACCAACGTCGATATCCCTGATCTGATCGAGATTCAGAAGCGTTCCTACGAAGAGTTCCTGCAAATGGAAGTCGAGCCGGAGCGCCGGAAGGATCATGGATTGCAGGCGGCGTTGGCAAACGTGTTTCCGATCCCCGACTATAACAATACGGCGATGATCGAATTTTCGAGCTATACCTTGGGTACGCCCAAATATGATGAGCGGGAATGCCTTGAGCAAGGCATGACCTACGCGGTACCGCTGAAGTTGCGCGTTCGTCTGGTGGTGTTCGACAGAGAAGATAAGGGGCCTCGGAAGAAGGTGCTCGACGTCCGCGAGCAGGAAGTCTATGTCGGTGAATTGCCGCTCATGACGGAGCGCGGGACGTTTATTGTGAACGGGACCGAGCGGGTCGTCGTCAGCCAGCTCCATCGTTCACCGGGCGCTTCCTTTACACATGATAAGGGACGCACGCATGCGAGCGGCAAGGTGCTGTATTCTGCGCGGATTATCCCTTATCGAGGGTCCTGGCTCGACTTTGAGTTCGATGCGCGCGACATTCTCTATGTCCGTATCGATCGCCGCCGGAAAATGCCGACGACAATTTTGTTGAAAGCCTTCGGTTTTTCGAGCGACGACTTGCTCAAGATGTATTACCCGGTCGAGGAAATCAGGGTGTCGAAGGGCAAGATGTTCCGAAAGCTGGATGCGGAGATCCATCTTGGACTTCGGTGTTCGGCGGAAGTCACTGAGAAGGGGAGCAAGGAACCGCTCGTCCGGGAAGGCGCTAGGTTGACCAAGGGCATGATTGCCAAGCTGAAGGCGGCTGGGGTGAAAGAGATTCCCCTGCTTCCGACGGAGTTGGTCGGGCGCGCGACGTTGACGGAATTGGTCGATTCCAAGAAGAATAAGCTGGCGGATAAAAATCAACGGCTGACCGCAGAAATTGTGGAGCAGATTGTCGAGAGCGACGTCGAGGAGTTCAAGGTCATCTATCTGGATATGGCGACCTCTACGCCTGTGATCCTGGATACCTTGGAAATGGAGAAGATCGGGTCGAAGGAAGAGGCGATGGTGGAAATCTATCGTCGTCTTCGTCCGGGTGAAACGCCGTCCGTCGATACGGCCCGGGCATTGTTTGATAATCTGTTCTTGAATTCCAAGCGCTACGATCTGTCTCCCGTCGGCCGCCTCAAGCTCAATAGCAAGCTAGGATTGGATCTGCCGCTTGAACAGCGGACGTTGACGGCCCAGGATATCGTCGAGGTCATTCGTTACCTTGTCAATTTGAAGATGGGCAAGGGGGAGATCGACGACATCGACCACTTGGGCAATCGTCGCGTTCGATCCGTCGGAGAGTTGCTCGAGAATCAGTTCCGGTTGGGGCTGGTCAGAATGGAGCGGAGCATCAAGGAGCGCATGAACCTCCTTGATATGGAAACCGTGTTGCCGCACGATCTGATCAATGCCAAGCCGGTTGTGGCGGCGGTGAAAGAGTTCTTCAGCAGCAGCCAGCTCTCACAATTCATGGATCAAACGAACCCGCTGGCTGAAATTACCCACAAGCGCCGTCTGTCGGCCTTGGGGCCTGGTGGATTGACGCGAGAACGAGCCGGATTCGAAGTTCGCGACGTGCACCCGTCGCACTACAGCCGCATTTGCCCGATCGAAACCCCGGAAGGTCCGAACATCGGCTTGATTGTGTCCTTAGCAACCTATGCACGGATCAATCAGTTTGGATTTATCGAGGCGCCCTATCGCAAAGTTGTGAAGGGGCACGTGACGGATGAGATCGAGTTTCTCTCTGCCATCGAGGGAGATAAGTACAGCATCGCCCAGGCCAACTCCAAAGTGGATGGAGCCGGCCGGCTGGTGTCGGAGACCGTCTCGTGTCGTCACGGCGGCGATTTCGTCATGGCGCCGCCGGACCAGATCCAGTACATGGACGTGTCACCGAAGCAGGTGGTGAGCGTGGCGACGGCCCTGGTGCCGTTCTTGGAGCATGACGACGCCAACCGCGCGCTCATGGGTTCCAATATGCAACGCCAAGCCGTTCCCTTGGTGACCTCAGAGTCGCCATTGGTTGGCACAGGGATGGAAGCGGTTGTTGCGCGAGATTCGGGGTATGTCATACAGGCCCGCCGGGCCGGCGTCGTGGAAAGTGTCGATGCCACTCGTATCGTGGTGCGTGCCGATTCGAAGGATGGGAAAAAGGGGAAAGATTCCGGGTTAGATGTCTACGATCTGATCAAGTTCCAACGATCGAATCAAAACACCTGCATCACCCAAACTCCGGTGGTGCGCCTTGGTCAACCGGTGAAAAAGGGCCAAGTGCTCGGTGATGGGCCCGCGATCGATCACGGAGAGCTGGCCTTAGGAAAAAACATCCTGGTGGCCTTCATGCCATGGGGCGGGTACAACTTCGAAGACGCCATTCTGCTCAGTGAGAAACTGGTTCGCGAAGATGCGTTCACGTCGATCCATATCGAAGAGTTTGAAGTGGAAGCACGTGACACGAAGCTGGGGAAGGAAGACGTGACTCGCGACATTCCGAATGTGGGCGAGGAAGCGCTCAGGAACCTCGATGAGAGCGGTATTATTCGCATCGGTGCGGAGGTGAAGCCCGGTGACATTCTCGTCGGCAAGGTGACGCCCAAGGGTGAAACGCAGCTCACGCCGGAAGAGAAGTTGCTTCGCGCGATCTTCGGTGAAAAAGCTGGTGACGTGAAGGACACGTCGTTGACGGTTCCTCCCGGTGTCGAAGGCATTGTGGTCGACGTCAAGATCTTCTCTCGCAAAGGCCTCGATAAGGATGAGCGGTCGAAGAGCATTGAGACTGACGACCAGATGAAGTTGCAGCGTGATCATCACGAAGAGCTGCGCATCATCGAGGAAGAAAAGACGAAGAAGATACGGAAGCTCTTGCTTGGTAAGGTGGTGGGCCGAGATCTGATGGATCCGGACACGGGCGATGTCATCTTGAAGAAAAAGGGCAAGTTGACGGCGGAGATTCTCAAGCGGCTGCCCGATGACACCGTGCGCCACATCATTCTCAGCGACCCCGATGAACAAAAAGAGTTGGAAGATGTCGAGCGACGGGCGAAGGAGCAGATCGAAATTCTCCAGACGCTCTATGACGATAAAGTGGGTCGATTAAAACGGGGCGACGAGTTGCCGCCTGGCGTGATCAAGCTGGTGAAGGTCTACGTCGCGATGAAGCGGAAGATTCAAGTTGGCGACAAAATGGCCGGTCGTCACGGCAATAAAGGGGTGGTGTCTCGGGTGTTGCCCGAAGAAGACATGCCCTATTTGCCTGATGGGACGCCGGTCGAGATCGTGTTGAATCCCCTCGGGGTGCCATCGCGTATGAACGTGGGCCAGATTTTAGAAACCCACCTCGGGTGGGCGGCTAAGGCCTTGGGCATCAAGGTGGCCAGTCCGGTATTCGATGGGGCATCGGAGAAAGAAATCAAGGACCTGCTCAAGAAGGCCAAATTGCCACCGAGCGGGCAAAGTCAGCTGGTCGATGGCAAGACGGGAGAGCCGTTTGCGAGCCCGGTGACCGTTGGCTATATGTACGTGCTCAAGCTCCACCACCTGGTGGATGACAAGATCCATGCACGGTCGATTGGTCCCTATTCTCTCGTGACGCAACAGCCGCTGGGAGGTAAAGCGCAGTTCGGCGGCCAACGTTTGGGAGAAATGGAAGTCTGGGCGCTGCAGGCGTACGGAGCAGCCTCGACGCTGCAAGAATTCCTGACGGTCAAGTCCGATGACGTGCCGGGTCGGTCGCGCATGTATGAAGCAATTGTGAAAGGCGAACCATTTCTTGAGCCGGGGTTGCCCGAGTCGTTTAACGTCTTGGTCAAAGAGTTGCAAAGTCTGGGGCTCGACATTGAGTTGGTCAAGACGCAAGACTAACCGCTTGTGTGCCGGTTGAAGGCTGGTATCAGAGGAGGTCACTACCTTGGAAGGCGTATATACATTGTTTGAAAAGCCGCGAGATGCGGTGTCGTTCGATTCAATGCGCATCCGTATCGCATCGCCCGAAAAAATCCGTTCCTGGTCGTACGGCGAAGTGAAAAAGCCGGAGACGATCAACTATCGATCGTTCAAGCCGGAAAAAGACGGATTGTTCTGCGCAAAGATTTTCGGTCCGATCAAGGACTGGGAATGTAACTGCGGCAAGTATAAGCGCATGAAGCACCGCGGTATCGTCTGCGACAAGTGCGGCGTCGAGGTGATTCAGTCGAAAGTGCGCCGTGAGCGGATGGGCCATATCGAATTGGCGGCTCCGGTTGCACATATCTGGTTCTTGAAGGGCGTTCCGAGCCGGATCGGAACGCTGCTGGATATGAGCCTCAAGCAATTGGAGAAGATTCTCTACTTTGACAGCTATGTCTGCGTGGATCCGGGTTCAACGGATCTGTCTGAGAAAGAATTGGTTCCTGAGGATAAGCTGCGTACGTTGCTGTCCGAATTCGGCTCAAGCGGATTCAAGGTGGGAATTGGAGCAGAGGCCATCCGCGATCTGCTTCGGAAGATCGATATCAATGGATTGTGGGATGAACTACAAGTAAAGGCGAAGGCGGCGACCTCAGTTGCCATGAAGAAGAAATACGCCAAGCGCCTGAAAGTGCTTGAGGCATTTCGCAAGTCCGGTAATAAGCCGGAGTGGATGATCATGGATGTGATCCCGGTGCTTCCACCGGAGTTGCGTCCGCTGGTTCCTCTTGATGGCGGCCGGTTTGCGACGTCTGACCTGAACGATCTCTACCGTCGTGTGATCAACCGGAATAATCGGTTGAAGCGCTTGATGGAGCTCAAGGCGCCCGGCGTGATCATCCGGAACGAAATGCGGATGTTGCAGGAGGCCGTCGATGCTCTCTTTGACAACGGCCGCCGTGGCCGCGCTATTCGGGGACCCAACAAGCGTCCACTCAAGTCTTTGAGCGACATGCTGAAAGGGAAGCAGGGCCGCTTCCGCCAGAACTTGCTTGGTAAACGTGTGGACTACTCCGGCCGTACCGTCATTGTCGTGGGTCCGGAGCTGCGTCTTCATCAGTGCGGCTTGCCCAAGAAAATGGCGTTGGAATTGTTCAAACCCTTTATCTTTCACAAGCTGGAAGAGCGGGGGGCGGCAACGACCATCAAGAGCGCGAAGCGTCTGGTCGAGAAAGAGCGACCAGAGGTCTGGGATGTGCTCGATGAAGTGATCCGTGAGCATCCGGTGCTGCTAAATCGCGCACCGACGCTTCACCGGCTGGGCATTCAAGCATTTGATCCGGTATTGGTCGAAGGTAAAGCGATCAAATTGCATCCCCTGGTCTGCGCCGCATTCAACGCGGACTTTGACGGAGATCAGATGGCGGTTCACGTGCCGTTGTCTGTGGAAGCGCAAGTCGAGGCGCGGGTGCTGATGATGTCCATCAATAACATTCTCTCCCCAGCCAACGGCAAACCGATCGCCGTGCCGTCACAGGACATGGTCTTGGGGTGTTATTGGCTCACGAAGGAACGCGTGGGCGCGAAAGGCGAGGGGAAGGTGTTTGGTTCTCCCGAGGAAGTTCGGATCGCCTTTGATGCGCGTGTGGTTGAGGAGCATGCGCGGATCAAGGTTCGTCTTGCGGGGGCGATGGTTCAAACGACTGTCGGCCGTGTGCTGTTGTCGGAGATCCTGCCTGCCAGTATGCCGTTTGCCAGTGCCAATCGGCTGATGACCAAGAAGGAAATGACGAAGTTGGTCGACTCGGTGTATCGGCAAGCCGGCCTTCGCGATACCGTAGAGTTCCTGGACAATATTAAGGACATCGGGTTCACGTATGCCACGCGAGCGGGCATCTCGATCTGCGTCGACAACATGCAGATCCCGACAAAGAAGGATGACCTGATCGGGAAAGCGCAGCACGAAGTGAGTGAGATCGGGAAGCAATATGCCGAGGGTCTTATCACTAACGGCGAGCGATATAACAAAGTCATCGACATCTGGGCGCATGTCACGGAACAGGTTGCGAATGAGATGATGAAGGAACTCGGTGCAGGAGGCGACCCCGCTAAGGCCGAGTCCTTCAATCCGATCTTCATGATGGCCGACTCCGGCGCGCGAGGCAGTTCGCAGCAGATTCGGCAGTTGGGCGGTATGCGCGGGCTGATGGCCAAACCGTCCGGTGAAATCATTGAGACTCCGATCACGGCGAACTTCCGCGAAGGGTTGACCGTGCTGCAGTACTTCATCTCGACTCACGGTGCGCGAAAAGGTCTCGCCGATACCGCGTTGAAAACGGCGAACTCCGGCTATCTGACCAGACGGCTGGTTGATATTGCTCAGGACGTGATCATCAACGAGATTGATTGCGGAACGTTCGACGGCATTATCGTCAGCGCGCTGGTAGAAGGCGGAGAAATCATTCAGCCGCTGGAAGAGCGTGTTCTTGGCCGGTTAGCGGCAGAGGATATTCGCGATCCTGTGACCGGCGAAATCATTGTCTCGCGGAACGAGGAAATCAACGAAGAGCTGACGAAGTCGATCGTGGAGGCTGGGGTTGACCGCGTCAAGATTCGCTCCGTGCTGACGTGTCAATCGCTGCGCGGTGTCTGTCGTGCCTGTTATGGCCGTGACCTCGCGCGTGGTCGGATGGTTGAAAAGGGTGAGCCGGTGGGTGTCATCGCCGCGCAGTCGATCGGCGAACCGGGAACACAGCTGACGATGCGGACCTTCCACATCGGTGGTACGGCCAGCAAGGTGGTCGAGCAAACGGTTGTCGAAGCCAAGCATGCAGGCCGAATCAAGTTCATGAGTTTCGATGCCAAGAAGAACGCAGATCTGCACAACGGCGGCATCGCCGTGCGGAATAAAGAGGGCGAATGGGTTGTCATGAGTCGCAATGCCAAGATCGCAATTCTCGATGACAGCGGCCGTGAGCGAGAAAAGTATCCCGTTGTCTATGGCGCGAAAATCAAGATTAAGGATGGAGACCCGGTTTCCTTGGGACAAAAGCTCGTGGAATGGGATCCGTATTCACTCGTTATTCTGACAGAAGTCGGCGGCAAGGTGGCCTATGGTGACATTGTGGAAGGTGTCACGATGAAGGAGGAGTTTGATGAGGTGACCGGCTTGTCACGCAAGGTCATCATCGAACACTCCGGCCAGACGCTCCGTCCACGTGTGTCGATCAAGGATGAAGCCGGCAAGACGGCCAAAATTTCTGGCGGTTCCAATACCGTCGCGCGGTATCTGTTGCCGGTGGGTGCGAATCTCTTCGTCGAGAAGGGCGCGATGATGCATCCCGGCGATGTCCTCGCCAAGATTCCTCGTGAAACGACAAAAACCAAGGACATCACGGGTGGTCTCCCGCGTGTCGTAGAACTGTTCGAGGCGCGTAAGCCCAAAGAGGTGGCGGTCATCAGTGAGATCGACGGAGAAGTCTCCTACGGCGGATTCGTGAAAGGCCAGCGCAAAGTGCTTGTCGACAACAAGGTGGGCGATGTGAAGGAGTACTTCATTCCGAAGGGCAAGCACGTCAACGTGCACGAGGGAGATTGGGTGCGGGCCGGAGAGTCATTGATGGACGGGTCGGCCAATCCGCACGACATTCTCGACGTGCTTGGTCCCAATGAATTGCAGAAATACCTAGTGGATGAAGTGCAGGATGTCTACCGCTTGCAAGGTGTGACGATCAACGACAAGCATATTGAAGTCATCGTGAGGCAAATGCTTCGCAAAGTGCGAATTGAAGATCCAGGCGATACCAAATTCTTGACGGGTAGTCAAGTGAGCAAGAGTGTGTTCGAGAAGGAAAACGAACGAGTGCTCGAAAATGGTGGGAAGCCTGCATTAGCCAAGCCTGTTCTACTCGGCATCACGAAGGCTGCGCTGACGACCGATAGCTTTATCTCGGCGGCGTCATTTCAAGAAACCACTCGAGTACTCACGGAAGCTGCGATCAATGGCCGCGTGGACGATCTGCTGGGTCTGAAGGAAAATGTGATTGTGGGACGGTTGATTCCAGCTGGAACTGGATTTGAAGATTACAGGGACACGTTTATCGTTAGTGAAAAATCTGAGCTGGCAGCAGTGGGAGCCTCTCCAGCGGCGGATACAATAATTTCCGGTGCCGCAGCAGTGGCTACGGATGGCTCGCAGTCATAGGTTAGAGAAGCAATCGCGCCTCACTTGACAGAAGGCTGGCGCATCACTATAATCCGACGGCTTTGCACATGAGAGCAGGGCTGTGTGTGATCTTGGAAGAGGGTCGAACACGATGCCGACAATCAATCAGCTAGTGAGAAAAGGCCGGAATCTCGTTAAGGCGAAGACGAAAAGTCCAGCCTTGAAATCCTGCCCGCAGAAACGTGGGGTGTGTCTTCGGGTGTACACAACCACACCAAAGAAGCCGAACTCGGCGTTGCGAAAAGTGGCGCGTGTGCGGCTAACAAACGGAATGGAAGTGACGACCTATATTCCTGGTGTCGGACACAATCTGCAAGAGCACTCAATTGTGCTTGTGCGCGGCGGTCGCGTAAAGGACCTTCCCGGTGTCCGTTACCACTTGATTCGCGGCGCCTTGGATGCGGTTGGGGTTGCCGGTCGTAAGCAGAGTCGTTCGAAGTACGGAGCCAAACGTCCAAAGTAGTGTGGCGTAGCCGCACTTTCAAACAGGAAGAATAGTTCACATGCCACGAACTAGATTTTTAGATCAGCGCCAGGTGCTTCCCGATGTGCGGTATCGCGACAAGCTAGTCGGGAAGTTTATCAATACTCTCATGAGCGACGGGAAGAAGAGTACGGCTGAGCAAATTTGCTACGGCGCGTTCGATGCAATTCAGGGAAAGACCGGTGGCGATCCATTGAAGGTATTCAAGGCGGCCATCGACAATGTGAAGCCGATCGTTGAGGTGAAGTCCAGGCGTGTGGGTGGAGCTTCATATCAGGTTCCGGTTGAAATCAGGCCGGCCCGTCGGGTTTCGCTGGCGCTTCGTTGGCTGTCTGAATATTCGCGCACACGCGGTGGGAAGAGTATGCGAGAGAAGCTAGCTGCCGAGTTGCTCGACGCATCGAATAATACAGGGGCTTCAGTGAAAAAGCGGGAAGACGTGCATCGGATGGCTGAGGCGAATAAGGCGTTCGCCCATTATCGCTGGTAGCGTCGTTCTGTGCTGCAGTTGAGCCGTGCTGCGATCCGCAGACCTGGGGTGCCCATGAATCGCAGCAGTGGAGTTCGGCTCGACCTGCAGCATATGTGTTTTTAGAGGATTGAAGTGGCACGTCAAACATCATTAGAACATACGAGAAACATCGGCATCATGGCGCACATTGATGCCGGTAAAACGACGACCACTGAGCGGATCCTGTATTACACGGGAATTTCGCACAAGATGGGCGAAGTGCATGAGGGCGCGGCGACCATGGACTGGATGGAGCAGGAGCGTGAGCGCGGAATTACGATCACCGCGGCTGCGACGACTTGCTTCTGGCGCGATCACCGTATCAATATTATCGACACCCCGGGGCACGTGGACTTCACCATTGAAGTAGAGCGTTCACTTCGCGTTTTGGACGGAGCGGTGGCCGCTTTTGATTCCGTGCAGGGCGTGGAGCCGCAGTCTGAAACCGTGTGGCGGCAAGCGGATAAATATAACGTTCCGCGCATCGCCTTCATGAATAAGATGGATCGAATTGGGGCGGATTTTTATGCCAGCGTGCAGTCGCTCATTGATAGGCTCGGTGCCAACCCGGTTCCCATTCAGATTCCGATCGGTCGAGAAGGCGAGTTTCGCGGGTCAGTCGATCTGGTCAAGATGAAGGGGTTTTTCTACGACGATGAAACCCTGGGTGCCAAGTATAAGATCGATGAGATTCCTGCAGACCTTCTAGAGCAAGCCACTGAATACCGACAGAAGATGCTTGATGCCGTTGCGGAGTTTGACGATCAAGTGATGGAGAAGTATCTGAACGGTCACCCGCTCACGGAGGAAGAAGTGATGCGGGCAATCAGGGTAGGAACCATCAGTATGAAGGTTACGCCTGTGCTGTGTGGGTCCGCGTTTAAGAATAAGGGCGTGCAGCAGCTTTTGGATGCAGTCGTGGATTACTTGCCGTCGCCCATGGATATTCCTCCGGTGAAGGGGATCGATCCCAATACGGATAAGGAAGTCGAGCGAAAGCCTGATGATAGTGAGCCATTTGCAGCCCTCGCCTTTAAGATGATGACTGATCCGTTTGCAGGTCAGCTGGTTTTTTTCCGTGTCTACTCCGGCATGCTTAAGACGGGTTCTCCTGTTCTAAACGTGACGAAGGGGACGAAGGATCGCATCGGGCGATTGCTGAAGATGCACGCGAATAAGCGGGAAGAGATAGATGTGGCGTATTCGGGGGATATTGTGGCGGCCGTCGGTTTAAAGGGCGCCACAACGGGAGATACGCTGGCAGATGAAAAGCAGCCAGTTCTTCTGGAGGTTATGAAATTTCCTGAACCTGTTATTGCTATGGCTATTGAGCCGAAGACGAAGCAGGATCAGGAAAAAATGGGGTTCGCACTACAGAAACTTGCACAAGAGGATCCATCATTTAGGGTTCGGACGGATGAAGAGACTGGCCAGGTCATCATCGCTGGCATGGGTGAACTGCACCTTGAAATTATCGTCGATCGTATGCTCCGTGAGTTCAAGGTCGAGGCCAATGTCGGTAAGCCTGAGGTCGCGTTCCGCGAAACGATTCGCAGGAAGGCTGAGGCTGAGGCTAAGTATATCAAGCAGACTGGTGGTCGCGGGCAATATGGGCATGTCGTGCTGACCGTTGAGCCGTCTGAGTCTGGCAAGGGTTTTGAGTTTGTGAATAAGATTGTTGGTGGCGTCATTCCCAGGGAATTTATTCCAGCCGTTGAGAAGGGTGTCAAGGAGCGCTTGGATGCCGGTGTCATTGCCGGATATCCTTTGCGCGATATTCGTGTGACGTTAACCTATGGGTCCTACCATGATGTTGACTCAAACGAAATGGCGTTCAAGATCGCTGGGTCAATGGCCTTTGCCGATGCCTGCAAGAGGGCGGATGCGGTGTTGCTGGAGCCAATTATGAAAGTTGAAGTCCTGGTTCCGCAGGATTTCATGGGTGATGTGATCGGTAATTTGAATGGACGACGCGGTAAAGTGCAGGGCATGAAGGTGCGGGCCGGAGCACAGGCGATTGATGCGACGGTGCCTCTCAGTGAAATGTTTGGCTATGCCACCGATCTTCGGTCTCGGACACAGGGGCGCGCAACCTACAGTATGGAATTTGATCGATATGATCAGGTCCCCAAGCAAATTTCTGAAGGGATCGTCGCCAAGTATCGTGGTGAATAACGTTTGATTTTTGTTGGTGTAGAGGGAGGGAGTTGGTATGGCGAAGGCGAAGTTTGAGCGGAAGAAGCCGCACGTAAACGTGGGGACGATCGGGCACGTGGACCATGGGAAAACCACCCTGACCGCGGCCTTGACGAAGATCAGTGCCGATCGGG
>JAHFES010000139.1 GCA_023248355.1 Nitrospiraceae bacterium | reverse complement strand
ACTTCATTGACGCCAGGTCGATCACAAATCGGAAGCGCACGTCGCCCTTGAGGACTCGTTCGTAGGCCTCGTTTACGTGCTGGATCGGGATCACTTCAACATCGGACTCGATGTGGTGTTCGGCGCAGAAATTGAGCATCTCCTGCGTTTCGCGGATGCCGCCGATGACGGAGCCGGCAATCCGGCGTCGATGCAGAATGAGGGGGAAGGGTTCCAGCGGGGTCGGTTTATCTGGAGCGCCCACGAGAATGAGTGTCCCATCGGTCTTCAAGAGATTCACATACGCATTGTAGTCGTGCGGTGCTGAAACCGTATCTATGATGAAGTCGAAATGTCGTTGGAGTCGTGAAAATGTTTCAGGTTGTGACGTGAGCGCAAAGTGCGCGGCTCCTAATCGTTCTGCGTCATGTCGCTTCCGGTCGGATGTGCTCAAGACGGTCACCTCGGTGCCGAGCGCTTTCGCGATCTTCACGGCCATGTGGCCAAGCCCGCCGAGTCCTACCACCGCTAGCTTGTGATACTTTCCCACGCCCCAATGACGAAGAGGTGAATAGGTCGTAATGCCCGCGCAGAGCAGCGGGGCCGCTCCAGCCGGCGAAAGCGTCTGGGGAATCCGCAACACATAGTTCTCGTCGACGACGATCTGGGTTGAATACCCTCCTTGTGTCACCTGACCGCTCTTATCTTTTCCGCTGTACGTGAGGAGCATGCCGACTTCGCAATATTGCTCCAGTCCTTCACGGCAGGCCGTACAAGTCCGGCAGGAATCCACGAAGCAGCCGACCCCGGCTGTATCGCCTACGCGGAACTGCTTCACCGCATGCCCTACCTGCGCGATCGTCCCGACAATCTCGTGACCGGGGACCATGGGGAACAGCGATCCGCCCCATTCGTCGCGTGCCTGGTGAATGTCTGAATGGCAAATTCCACAGTGGGTGATCTTGATCAGCACATCGTGAGGACCCACATCGCGTCGTTCAAACGAAAAGGGCTGCAACGAAGCCTTGACCGTCATGGCGGCGTAGCCTTTGGTGGGGAGCATGAGCATTCTCCTTATCGAAGGGAAAGCAGATTCTGACCTTAGCAAGATCAACAGCGCTTGCCAACTATGAAGCGAGCACGATGGGCGTCAACGACATCTCAGCAAGGAAGCGATCTGCTCGACAGTGGTGAAAACCCGGTGGGGATTACCGGCATCAGCGCTGGGCCGCGATTGCCAGACCATCGACGGCTTAGCCTAACTCTCCTGCCTGGTATCGTCCGTCTCTTCGTTCTTGTGGGAGTCTGTGGACGAAGAGTCCATGGTGAGGCTGGGGCCTGGGATTCGATACTGTTCCGTTGCCCAGGTTCCCAAATCCGTCAGCTGGCACCGTTCCGAGCAGAATGGCCGCCACGGGTTCTTTTCCCAGGATGTCGGCTGGCGACACATGGGGCAGGTCATAGGCTCAGTATAGCATCGTTGGGGGGACGGAAGAAAAGTCTGTGCTGTGAACGAGGCAGGACTAGTTCTGAGGAGCGGACCGTGGCGTGGCGACGTGGAGGAATCGGTGCAATCGGCTTTTGTCTAGGTCGCTCAGGTTCAAGAATTCCACTCCGAACTCGCCATGATTCGCCCACCGGATGGCGGCGGAATGGACGGTGATCGGTGAGCCGAGGTCGGTCGCCCGGATCAACAGTTTGACTCCGGTTCCGGGATTGACCGGGACGGAACTCGTCACCGCGCAGCCCCCGGCGGAAATGTCGAACATCGTGCCCTCGCGAATGTCGGTATTCCCTGTCGTAGAAAAATAGACCTGCAGCTCAACAGAGACCCTGGGATGTTCCCGACATTCGATCATGACTGTCTCCGGCGTGGATTAGTGCGGGGTGGTCTTCTCGAAGAATTTGACGGCGACGGCGTTCTGCTTCATCTTTGTTACCAGGCCGACGTAGGCGACATCGCGAATAATGCTGGTGAATTGCGCGCGGTAGTTGCTCACGATGCTGGCCCCATCGATAACGACATCATAGACTAACCAGTCTTCCGAGGCATGCATTAATCGAAAATCAACACGCGTGTCGACTTTCTGACCTGTGAGCTGAGTTTTGACTTCGGCGAAGCGATCCTCCCGCTGTTCTCCCAGGTAGAGGACTTGTTCGTCGCTATGTTCATTGATTCTGCCGGCGAAGGTGTCCCGCAGCAGTTGGACGAAGAGCCCCACAAACTCTTTCCGTTCTTGCTCATTGATCTCAGCCCACGGGGCGCCCAACGCCCGTTTTGCCATCTCTTCGTAGCTGACACGACGCATGACAACGCGCTCAATCTCATGGCGACGCTGCTCGGAGCGTTCCGGCAATTTCAATTGTGCGTCATCCAGCACCTGGATCAATGCGGCGACGGTACTCTTGACGGCCTCAGTCGCGGCTGAGTCGGTGTGAATCATCGAGGGCTCTGTTGCATCCACTGGAGAGGAGATCCAGCAGGCAGCTGTGGCACAGATCAACAGGAGCGCCTGAACCAGGCGTTGCGAGCCGTGGAGTTGGAACGGGGCTTTCCATGAAGCTGCGAGTTGCACCTCTCAAGCCTAGCAGGGATGCCCTGGATGTAAAGGCGAGCAGAACCTACCGGAAAGAAGGAAGAAAGGAAATTAAGAGAGTGACGAAAAACGTCCTAACGAGCCTGCTGGGCTTTTTCAATCTTAGCCCAGGCGTCTTTGAGAGACACAGTGCGGTTGAAGACCAGTGCTTTTGCCGAGGAATCAGGGTCGACGCAAAAATATCCTTGCCGTTCAAATTGGAAGCGGGATCCGCCCTGAGCCTCACGGAGACATGGCTCGACCAGGCAGCCGGTGAGGCGCTCGAGCGATTGAGGATTCAAGTACAGAGTCCAGTCGTGGTCAGCGGGGATTTTGGTGGGATCGGTAACAAGGAGCGGATGATAGAGGCGCACTTCTGCATTGAGTGCGTGAGCTGCCGACACCCAATGAATCGTGGCCTTCACCTTTCGCTGTTCTTGAGACGACCCGCTCTTGGTTTCTGGGTCATACGTGCAATGCAACTCGGTGACCTCGCCTGTGTGCGGATCTTTCGTCGCGCTCACGCACTTGATGATGTAGGCATAGCGCAGCCGGACTTCCCGGCCTGGGGCTAAGCGGAAGAACTGCTTGGGGGGATCCTCTCGGAAATCGTCCTGTTCGATATAGAGGATGCGTGAAAAAGGGACCTTTCTGGTTCCCGCTGACGCGTCCTCGGGATTATTCACCGCATCCAGTTCTTCAACCGTGCCGTCAGGGTGGTTATCGATGACCACTTTCAGTGGCTTCAATACGGCCATGACCCGAGGTGACCGTTTATTCAAATCTTCGCGGATGAAATGCTCCAGCAGTTGCATCTCCACGATCGCGTCGCGTTTGGCGACTCCGATATGTTCGCAGAAGGCGCGGATCGCTTCCGGCGTATACCCTCGACGACGGAGTCCTTTGATCGTTGGGAGGCGCGGATCGTCCCACCCTGCGACGAGCTTTTTCTCAACCAGTTCGAGTAACTTGCGTTTGCTCATCACCGCGAAGGTGAGGTTGAGCCGGGCAAACTCGATCTGTTGTGGACGATGCAGGGCTTCAGCTTCCGCCACAACCCAATCGTACAACGGGCGGTGATCCTCAAATTCCAGCGTACAGATGGAATGTGTGATGCCCTCGATGGCATCCGACAGGGGATGGGCATAGTCGTATGCGGGATATATGCACCATTTCGTCCCTGTCCGATAATGGGCGGCATGCCGGATGCGATAGAGCACAGGGTCGCGGAGATTGATATTGGGAGAGGCCATGTCGATCTTCGCTCGCAAGACGTGGGCGCCGTCGGGACACTCTCCTGCCCGCATGCGCTGGAAGAGGTCGAGGTTTTCTTCGGCGGATCGAGTTCTGTAGGGGCTGTTGCGGCCTGGTTCGGTGAGCGTGCCGCGATGTTCACGCATCTGATCGGCTGTGAGGCTATCGACGTAGGCGTTGCCCTTCTTGATCAAGGTCACGGCGAAGGCGAACAGCTGCTCGAAATAGTCGGACGCGTAGAACATCTTCCCGTGCCAATCAAACCCCAGCCAACGGACGTCTTCCTGGATGGCTTGGACGTACTCGGGATCTTCGGTGGTCGGGTTGGTGTCATCGAATCGCAAATGGCACATCCCGCCTGGATTCTCGTTGGCGATTCCAAAGTTGAGGCAGATGGATTTGGCGTGGCCGATGTGGAGATAGCCGTTCGGTTCAGGGGGGAATCGGGTGACCACTCGCCCGTCATGCTTGCCGGTCGCACGGTCTGCCGCCACGATGTCGCGAATGAAGTCAGAGGGGCCTGAAGGCGCTGGTGTTGTCATGACGTCTTGTCTCAGTTGGATCACTTGACCGCCACATGCGGCCAATAGTATGGAGCAGTTCTACCACAGACAGGCCGAGGGGAGGAATGGGGAAGGAGTTAGGAGGAGGGCTCCGTCGTCTGATGGCTCGGCATCTGGATGACATTGAAGTCCTTTTGAGCGATGAGGTGGCCCTCCATCCTCAATCGGAACTCGTAGCGACCGGGGGCGGGGAAGATCAACGAGGGAATGTTGATGCCGAAATCGGAGATCTGCAGGCGGTCCCCAATCACGATATTCGGAAGGGTCGCGCGGCAGACGAGCTGTTCGTTGTTGAGGTATATCAAGTCGATGTCGAAGTGATAGGTGCCTGCAGCGTCCGTGAGGCAGAAGTACAGCCCCATCTGCTGATGCTGAAACGGAAAGGCGGCAGCTTGAAGATGGGTGAAAATGCCGATCAGGCTTTTCTTTTTCGTCAGGCTGTCTTCGATGACCTGGTCACAGACCAGGAAGGCCTGGATACTCGGTTTTGCGATATC
>JAHFES010000009.1:15534-44425 GCA_023248355.1 Nitrospiraceae bacterium | reverse complement strand
CGCGGTCCCTTGAACGTCGCTTTTAAATACGCCATGACATCAGCCACGCCCTGCTGACCGATCGTGAGCCCCCAATAGGGCATGTTGGCCGATTTCCCCATGGCCGCCCCGCCGTGATTGATCATATTGTATAAATACTCGACCGGCACCTGATCGAACGCAATGTTGGCATGAATGGCCGGTTTTGGTTCCAATCCGGATGCTGCGGGGCCGTCGCCTTTCCCGGTCGCCCCGTGGCACTGCGCACAATATTCTTTGTAAATGACCTTGCCTCGACCGACGCTCGCCTTCCCGAACTCTGGACTCGTCCAGGGCTCATAATATTTAAAGTCCGGAACCCCCTGCACGGCCAGAAACCCGAGGACCGCGCGCAATTGCGGCTCCGTGGCATCCGCCAGAAACTCTCCGCTATGCGGCGTGAAGTCTTGTGGGTTCTGCCCGAAGCGGAACAGCCAGTCCATGTTGTAGCGCTGGCCGGCTGTGACCAGTGAGGCACTTTGCGGACCACCGATGCTTTTGCCGTTTTCTTCGATCACGTGACAGCCGAGACAGGCGTGCGCCTTGAAGGCCATGCCGCCGAACGTGGCCTCGAACTTGGTGACCTTCGAGACATCGAAAGCTCCCACTTTCACACGCGGGTCTTTGTTGTTCTGATCGAAATAATCGGCAATCGCTTCTGCTTCCGACTGCGCAACCATCGGATGCTTCGACGGAACCTCGGTCAAATCCCATCGATAGCCCTTTGCATACAACGGAGCTTCTTTGCCGGTCAGCCAACGGGTCAACCAAGACCGCTGGTACTTGCTCCCTGCCCAGATGAGATCGGGGGCTTTCAAATTGAAGCGGGAATCGGGCTTCCCTTCCAAGCGATGACATTGGACGCAGGTCTGCTGGATCATTTCCTTGGCGCGCGGTTGATCGCTTCCAAACGACAGCCGTGGGGATGACATCAGTCCCACCAGAGTGAATAGCGCACCTCCAATGACCAGCCCTCTCCTCACATTCATGACAGCTCCTTTCATCTGTGGCGACCTCATCTGACCGTTATCTCGTCAATAACCATGCGTGAATATCGGCAATGTCCTGTTGACTGAGGGCAGAGCCCCAGGCCGGCATCGGCCCTCGCCCATGCAACACCGTCTCCCAGAACAGGTCCTCGTGTTTGAGAATCGGATTCTTCACCAACTTCGGCCCCATGCCGCCAATTGCCCCCGCTCCATGACAGGCCTGGCAATTGTGCGCGAAGATGTCCGCCCCCCTGGTGGCGACGCCGACAAGCGGGCCACTGGCTTCCGGCTCTTGCGTCAGCGGTTCTGCCTTCCCCAGTTCATGGTCGAGCGGCGGCAGATGATCTGGCGCACCCGGGTGATAGCGAGCCGACAGATAGCGCACGAGCAGGTCGGCTTCGTCGGCAGAAATCTCCGCGCCCCAGTGCTTCATTTTCTCGACGGTGGCTCCCCATCGGGCGCGCGGCAACCGCTGCTGGGCGATGAGGTCCGCACTATGGCAGACAGAACAGCGCGCGATGATCAATCCCTCCGCTCGCGGAGCCAACGCAGCACTGACCATACCAAGATCCTCCTCTTGAGCCGCCGCCATAACGGCCAGGCCCATAAGACCGATCACGAGAGAGAAGATGATGGTGCGTCTGGCCTTTGTCATGCTGTTACCGTCACAGTGACACGATCCCATCCATTCCAGAGAAAGCCGCTCGGATTCCATGGACTCGTTGACGGCTGCACATCCCCGTGCGCATCCGTCGCCCGGCAGAGAAGAGTGAAGATCCCGGCCGTCTTCGCCTTCCAGACGAACTGCCATTGTCTCCAGGCATAAAGATGATCCTCTCCGACCAGCCGAGCCGACTCCCAGGTTTTTCCCTCGTCAAACGACACCTCGACCTTCACGACCTTGCCCTCTCCACTCCACGCGACGCCTTGAATGGTGACGGGACCGAGCTTCACCGTCTCGCCCTCTTGCGGAGCCGCAAGGAGCGACTTCACCGGCATCACTTCAACCGGCGTCGATGGCCCACTCGCAGGTGCACCTGGTTCCACAGGCTTTGCGGGCACACGATAGGCAGTCTGCATGTAGTAGCCCTTCGCCTCGTCTTCTCGCACGATGATGTTGGTGAGCCACTTGATGCAGGAGTCGGCCATCCAGCCCGGAGTAATCGCTCGAAGCGGCGCCCCATGCAAGAGTGGTAACGGCCGCCCGTTCATCTCGTACGCGAGGATCGTGTCCGTATGGAGCGCCTTCTCAAGGGGAATACTTCTGACGAACAGCGGCACCGAATCCACGACAGGGCGATCCGCTCCTTGAAATTGGACATGATGCGCATCGCCTCGCACACCAGCCTGCGCGAGCACGTCTCGCAGCCGTACGCCGGTCCATTGCGCATTGCCGACCGCGCCACGCTCCCATTGCACCCCCGGAACTTTGGGACAATGGAAGGCGCGACCGTTCCCGCTGCATTGCACCACTGCGGTGATGGTCACGGTTTCCATCTGACGCAAATCTTTCAGGCTGAATTCTCGCGATCGCTCTACCAGCCCGCCCACACGCAATTTCCAATTGGCTTCCGAGACGGCTTCTTGTGGCGGCGGCCCAAAATGACTTCTCACAAAAAACCGGTGGTTGGGTGTCAGGAAGGACGTGAATTCTCGTACGGGAGTTTCCGCATCGAATGGTCTGGTGACGCGCACGATGAGCGGACCGGTCTCTCTCGATGCAAATTCCTCTTCAGCTGCGTGCGCCTGGGAAGGACGATGGTTGACGATGAGACTGGCTCCGAGACCACACAGGAGCCTGTTCAACCACGATCGACGAGAGATGATTCCCGATTCTCCTTCATCGTTCATGGCTGACTCACGAATGGCCATGCGGATTCAATTTGATCGCCACATTCTGCGCAACTGCAATCGATTGGTGGACTGTGCAGCCATGCGCCACTTTCAAGAGCCGCTCCTTCTGCTCCGGTGTGATGCGATGAGGCAGATGGATCGCGAGGGCGATGGCGCCTACTCGGTGCGGGTCTTCAGCCATCGTCCACTCTGCGTCGACCGTCAATCCATCGCGGGGGATGTCGTGCCGTGCACAGAATTGCCCCACAAAGTAGGCGACGCAGCTGGTTAAGGACCCCACAAACAGTTCGACGGGGCTCATCCCGGCATCATGCCCACCATCCTCAATCGGCTGATCGGTGATGACCCGATGCTGACCGCTCGTAATGTCATAACGAGTTCCGCCATGATAAGCCGCTGTGAGCTTCATCGTGCACCTCCCGGTTGTCAGTACGGCGTATCGGCCGGCTTCCCGCCCTTCGGCCAGTCATGCACTTTATCCGGGAAGTCCGGACGAGGCTGACTATTGATGTAGGCGGCCACGTCGAACGCCTCATCGTCCGTCACGGACCACCCCCAGCCACGCGGCATATTCGCTTTGATAAACGATGCCGCCACACTGACTCGCGCCATCCCCGCCGCGATGTTATACGACTTCGGTCCCCATACAGGCGGCGCAGCCATAGTCCCTTGCCCGTCGGACCCATGACAGAACACGCATTTCTTGGCGAACACGTTCTTCCCGTTCACCAAATCCGGCGGACGGGTCGACGTGATGCGAGGAATCCCACGCCATGAAATCTTGCTCCCGCGCGGCACATTCTGCGAAAGCCAGTCAATGTAAGCCACGACAGCTTGGAGCTTGGAACTGTCCGGCGGCAGCGCTTTGCCGTTCATGCTGCGCTCAAAACATTCATTCACGCGATCGGCGAGGCTCATCCGCCGGTCCGCGCGGGCACGATATTCTGGATACAACCCACTGATGCCGACATAGGAAGCCGCATTGGGGTTGAGACCCGCATCAAGATGACAGTTGGCGCAGTTGAGCGCATTCCCCACATAGGGTTTCCCATACTCTTGCGTATGGACCACGATTTCATAGCCGAGCCGAATCTGCTCGCCCCGTAAATCACCTGGGATGGACTCGGAAGACGGCGGCGCAAAGAGCGCATCCACCGTCGCCTCATCCCGAACGTTGTTCGACTGTTCAAGTGTCGTCGCCGCCCGCGGAGGCGGAACACACCCGACCCCTACGGTGAGCACACCGATCATTACGGCGCTTCGGACTGTCCGGACGTGCATCATCATCCTCACCGTTTCACGCCTGGAGTCGTGGGGCAGGTATTGATGCCGAACAGCGTCCAGAGCGGGCAAAATCCAATCGCTCCGGTGACGAGCGCCACCGCTCCGAGCGTGAGCGCGATCCCCGTGCCGAGAGCGGGCAGACCGGCAAAGGCCCCGATCCCAATCAGCAGAATTCCCACCACAATACGAATAGGCCGTTCAATTCCTCCCACGTTGCATGTCATGACTGCACCTCCTTGTTTGAGCCGTCAGCCTGTCAGCATTCAGCTAAAGGCGGTTGAAGTCGCCGAAAAACTGAAATCACTTCACCACGCCACTAGACAGCAGGTAAGAGTCATCTCCATGCAAAAGGATTCCATCTCAATAAGCTGACCGCTGAAAGCTGATGGCTGACAGCTATTTCTCCGCCGAGAACCGATACATGTCGTGACAGGTTGTACAGCGCGCCGTCATGCTTGAGAGCCGCTGCAGGAGCTGCGGCGGTGTTTCCTTCTGGACGATCGCATCTGCGAGGGCATCCATGTCCTGATGGATCGACATCCCCATCTGCTTGAAGGCCAGCGGCAGCTTCGTCATGATGGCTGGGTTGACATCGGCGGCCATCGCCATCCCCGCGGCCCGCGCCGCCCCTTCGGCCACGCTCATATCTCCGCCTGCTCCGCTCAGCCCCGTGATGACTCCATGAACCGCCTTGAGCAGCATGCGCATCTCAGCCAAGATGAGATCCCGTTCTGACGGGGCCAAGATGATTTCCGTGCGGTGGTCGGATCCGGGCGTTGTCCACCCCTTCACGAACATCCACGCGAGCGCACTCACCGTCAGCAACCACGCCACCGCCGCGACCAGACAAAGTCGAGATTTCACCATCCCCCCTTGCTGCATCCTCGTCATTCATTGCGGCGCCAATGTCCGAACATACGCCAGTACATCCCAAATTTCGTCGTCAGAGAGGACCTCCCTCCAGGCCCCCATTGCCGTGTTCGATTTTCCATCATGCACGCTCTTAAACAACCGGGCATCCAACTTACTCTGAACGGCTGCTGACGTGAGATCAGCGGCCGGAGGGGTGAACTTCATCTGCCCCTCTCCCTTCCCATCGATCCCGTGGCACCGGATGCAAATGGTCGAGTAAATCACGCGTCCACTCACCACATCCTGCTCGTGCGAAGACGCAGTAAGTTCTTTGAGACCTCCACCACCGGCAAACGCTAAGATCACAACACCAATGAGCACGCTTTTCATGACAGCCCCCCGAGCTAAGCTGAAACATCCATCGCCCACCTGCTTTACCTTGCGAGCAAGATGCCGCCTGGATGGAACCCAGATCTCACAAGAAATGGCGAGGAATCAACGTGTTAGGGAGTGGTGCAGAAGTGATGTGCTAATAGAGCACTGTTAATGGTGAGAAACGCGCCATAAGTGAATCCGGGCACTGTCGCAGGATGCTACAGTCTTGCAAATTGCCTGTTTGAGTTATCGGGGCACTGAATATTGGATCCGCGGATCAATGTCAAGTCGCATAGGCTCAATTCTCCACGCGTCATGGCTTGATATAGGCCCAGCCTTGTTCCTGTCGTTCCATCAGCCGGACCATCGCCGGCACCGTATCTCCCACCTCATCAATGAGATCGTTTCGGGTCACTTTCATGGCCTTCATCGTATTGGAGCAAGCCGTGTACGCGACGCCGTAGTCTGCTTGCAACTGCGCCAGTTCTTGCTCGAGCGTCGTCTGGCGTTTAGCGAATAGCGAGAGACCAGCCCCATGCACCACCTGCTCTAATAGAAAGACGTAAGAAACCCGTGTGCCGCGCAAACGTGTTGCGACCAAGCCAAATACTTGTGTGCCAGAAATTCACGATCGATGTAGCGTTGACACGGGCATGTGTATGTCGCTAAGTTGCGACAGTTCGAAACTCTGAAATAGAAGGTTGTCTTCATGTCTCGCGCTCAGGTCGACACATCGCTCTTTGAGCACCACGCCGAAGTCTGCAAGATTTTTTCGCATCCTAAGCGCCTTCGGATCATCGAGGCGCTCCGGGATGAAGAATTGACAGTTGGCCAGGTCGTTGGTCGTCTGAGCCTTCCCAAAGCCAATGTTTCTCAGCATCTCGGCATCCTGCGTCAAAAGAGGGTTGTCATGACTCGTCGAGAAGGCCTGAATATTTACTATCGGATTGCCAATCCTAAGATCATCCAGGCCTGCGATCTCATGCGACAGGTGCTCGTCGAACAACTCGAAGAAGGGGAACGGCTCGTGAAGCGACTGAAGGCACGCTAATTTTATTCTCCTTCGCCGAATACCCCGTAGCTTGCTGCGGGGATGAAGGCGAGGAGAACCCTCCATAGCCTTGGCGAAGGAGGGTAGCGGCTACGGAGAATTTCGCAGGATACCCCGCAGCAAGCTGCGGGGAGCTTCATTTTGCCTTATAGTTGCACGGTTTCGATTCTAGCCTGAGTCTGCACTCCTTCATGAGGTCCGAGATATGAAGACAGAAGTCTTTATCCAAACTATCGACGTGTGTTGGCATGCTGGGCCTCCTAGCGTTCTGGAAAGTCTTGGCGCCACGACATCGGTTGACCACCTCCAGTGCGCGCATACTGACGCTCCTCTTCATGGGCGAACTGGACACCTATCCGTTGGGCCACGAAGGCTAATGTAGGGGCGCCAAGGTCACGAAAGGTTGTCTTATGAACGAGTCCGCGCAGGCGGTTCCCTGGCTGACCCGGTTGTCTGTTGAAAGACCCGGGTGGGTCATTGCCGGGACTCTGGCGATCACCCTCCTCTTCCTCACGCAGTTCCCACGGGTCCAGACCGATACGGATCCCAAGAACATGTTGCCCGTCACGTCGACCGTGCGGGTCTCCAATGATGAGGTCGAGCGGTGGTTTGCCCTCCACAAGGATGTGATGGTCCTGGGGATCGTGAACGATGAAGGGATCTTTACCCAGGAAACTCTAGAACGGATTGCCCGGATCACACACACCATCCTGAAGATTCCTGGCGTCGTGGTTCGAGACGTGACCAGCCTCACCACGACGGATAACGTCCTGGCAGAGGACGGCCAGCTGGTGGTGAGGCCGGCCGTCGCCGAGATTCCGCGCACCCCAGCGGCGATGGTGGCCCTGAAACAGACCCTCCTCTCCAATCCCCTCTTTGTGGACAGATTGCTCTCGAAAGACGGAACCACGACGGCGATCTACGTGCCCTTGGAGGGAGGTGCAAACGCCACGGTGATTGCAGATCGGATCAAGGAGGTGCTGGCGAAAGAAGAGGGCCGTGAGCGGTACTACCTCGCCGGGGACCCTGTCGCCCGCGATACCTTCGGTGTTCAGATGTTCTATCAGATGGCCATCCTATCCCCGATCGCCGGGCTGGTGATGTTTGTCGTCCTCTGGTGGATGTTTCGGAGCCTCACGCTGGTCTTGGCGGTGATGGGGGTCGCGATGGTCAGCATCATCTGGAGCACGGGGCTGCTCATCGGCCTGGGGTATCCCATCCATATCATGAGCTCGATGAGCCCCATCTTCCTGATGGCCATCGCCACCGACAGCATTCACATCTTCAACGAGTTTGGCTTCCGGCTCAGGGAGGTTCGGGATAAGCGGGAGGCAGTGCTCGATACGATCGCGGCTGTGGGCGGGCCTGTCTTGTATTCCGACCTGGCGACTGCGATCGGGTTCGTCGCGCTGGTGACGGTGGCGATCGTCCCCGTGAAAATCTTCGGGCTCCTGGTCGGGTTCGGCACTCTCATTATCCTGCTGATGAGCTTCACGCTCGTCCCCGCACTCTTAATGCTGCTCAACGAGGAACGCCTCCTCCAGGAGACGCGTAGCACCGACGCAGCGCCCTCAGCATGGCTCAGCCATCTCGGGGAATTTTCTGTCCGGCATCCGAAGTCGATCGGCCTGGCTGGCTGTGTGTTGCTGGTCATGGCCGGCGTCGGACTTTCTCGGATCGAGGCCAATAACAACCTGGTCCACTGGTTCAAACCTGAGAGCGACATCCGGACAGCAGACCGCGTCATGAACGCACGCCTCGGTGGCACGGCCACGGCCTACCTCGTCATTCAGGGTTCGACGGAGGACGTGATGAAAACGCCCGCCATGCTCCACGACATCGAGGGGCTGCAGCGGGAGCTGGAGAAAGATCCCCGGGTGGGGAAGACCTTCTCGGTGGTCGACTATGTGAAACGGATCAACCGGGTCCTGCACCAAGACGACTCGGCTTACGACAGAATTCCCGACTCGGTGACCGAGATCGCCCAGGACCTCTTCCTCTTCGGGATGGCGGCGAAGCCCTCCGATCTCGACAACGTCGTGGACTATCCGTTCCAGAAGGCCAACATCTTTCTTCAGCTCAAGAGTTGGGATGCCGGGGTCATGGCGGACCTCCTCCGTCGGGCGGAGGTCTACTTGCGCGCCCATCCACTCACCGGAGGGGCAACTCTCCGGCCTGCCGGCATCGCGTATTTCAATCTGGTGTGGAACGACGAGGTTCTCTGGGGGATGCTGAGGAGCTTCCTGGCGGGCCTCGTCCTCGTCCTGATTCTTGTGATCATCCAACTGCGCTCGCTCCTGTGGGGAATCCTCGCCTTCCTCCCTCTCTTTTGCACCATCGCCGTTATCTATGGGGTCGTCGGGCTGGTGGGGAAGGATTTCGACATGCCCGTTGCGGTGCTGTCGACCTTGTCGCTCGGCATGGCGATCGATTTCGCCATTCACTTTGTGAACCGGTTCCGGCACCACTATGCCATTGAGCCCGACTTAGAGAAGGCCCTGCGCTGGACCGTCGTCCGGCCGGGACGGGGGATCGTGCAAAACGCCGTGCTCTTTGCGGTGGCTTTCTCGGTCATGGTCTTTGCCTCGCTCACCCCCTACATCACGGTGGGGGTCTTCATCATCGGGATCATGCTGCTGTCGGCTGTCTTGACGCTCGTGGGGCTGCCGGCCCTGATCATGATCTTTCACACACGGCTCCCACTCTCATCAGAGGAGATGACACGGTGAAAACATGGATCGTGTTCTGCGCAACGGTGTCCCTCATCGGTATGGCGACGGTTGGGCAACCGAGCGCCGCTGTGGCTGTGGACGCAACGGAGATCGTGCAGAAATCCCAGGCGGTCTTTTTTGAGGCAGGCCAGGATCTGAAGGCGCGCATCAAGATGACGCTCACGACCCGCGACGGCCAGCAGCGACTACGCGAGCTCACCATGCTTCGCAACAACTACCCCGCGGGGGAACAAAAATACTTCCTCTATTTCCACAGCCCGGCTGACGTGTCAGGGACAACCTTCATGGTCTACAAGTATCCCAACCGGGAGGACGACCGCTGGCTGTTCATCCCCGCGCTCAACCTAGTCCAGCGGGTGGCGGCACGCGACAGCCGCTCCAGCTTCGTCGGCTCCGACTTCTCCTATGAAGATGTCTCCGGGCGTGATATCGAGGCCGACACCCATCGGGTGGTCCGGACTGAGGCGCTAGGAAGTCGGCAGACGGTGGTCATTGAGAGCGTGCCCACGCGAGAGGCCGACTACGCGAAGAAGCTCTCTTGGATAGATCAAACCACCTTCCTCCCGTTGAAGGACGAGTACTACGACATCCAAGGCGCGCTGTATAAGATCTTCACGGCGGACGAGATCCGAGATGTGCAGGGATGGCCCACCGCCACGAGGCGCACGATGACGAACGTGAAGACCGGGCACAAAACCGAGGTGGTGTATGAGACGGTTGTGTACAACGTCGGTCTCGGTGACGACATCTTTACGGAACGGGCGCTCCGACGGCCTCCCGAGAAATGGCTCCGGTGAGAGGTTTTGAGGCACGCCGATGCGTAGTGTGTTCCTGGGTGTGGTTCTGCTCAGTGTGGGAGTTGGAATGGTCCCGCTCCCTGTGCAGGCCGAGGAACTCCGTATCCATGGGTTTCTCCAGGCCAACTATGACATGCGCGTCACCGGGCAGCATCCACCCGGCCCGGAGGGCGGCGACTTCCTGTTTGGGGAGGAACGGTTCCAACTGCGGCTGGATAAATCCGGCGAGAAGGGGCGGCTGTTTATTCGAACCGATTTCTTCCATGATGCCATCGCGAATCGACCCGATCTCGAAGTGCGGGAAGCGTACGTGGATACCAGCGTGGGGGTATCTGATATACGCGTGGGACGCCAGCTCCTCATCTGGGGCGTCGGTGACTACCTATTCATCAACGACGTCTTTGCCAAGGACTGGGGCGCGTTCTTTTCCGGAAGACCCGTCGAGTATCTCCGTGTGCCCCAAGATGCGCTCAAGCTGGACCTGGGCACCAGAACCGTCTCGGCCGAGATTGTCGCGATGCCATTTTTTCAAGCTGACAAGCTCCCGCCGCGCAATCGGTTTCTCCAGTTCGATCCATTTTCCGGTGTCCCACGAAGCACGCAGCAGCCTGCCCTGGAATTTCAGAATACCGAGCTGGCCGCCAGAGTCTATGGCACGACCTGGGGATTTGACACGGCCCTCTACCTCTACCGGGGCTTCCTTCGTATGCCGGCACTGCAAGCAAATCAGCCCAGCGTGCCGACCCTCGTGACAGAGACGTTTCCACGACTCGCGGTCTATGGAGCGAGCACCAGAGGGAACGCATTGGGCGGAGTGGTGAGCCTGGAGGTGGGCTACTACGACTCGCTGTCGGATCAAGCCGGCCACAATCCGGCAATTCCGAACAGTTCGTTCCGGTATCTCGCGGGGTATCAACAACAGCCCTGGGAGGATTTCACCGTGGGCTTGCAATACTACGGCGAACAGATGTTCCACTATGACGCCTATCGGGCCACGTTGCCGTCCGGGTTTCCGAGCCAGGACCAGCACCGGCAGCTTATGACACTGAGGCTCACACAGCTCTTCTGGAACCAGACGCTACGGGTGGGACTCTTCGCCTTCTACAGCCCCACGGACCAGGACTACTACCTGATTCCAGAAATCCGGTATAGCATCAGCGACAACCTGTGGGTATCGGCCACCGGCAATATCTTCGGAGGACGCCGTCCCACCACCTTCTTTGGGCAGCTCGATGCAAACGACAATCTGGCGATGACCGTGCGGTATGAATTCTGAAAGAAGGGCAAGGGGTGAGGGGCACGAGGCGAGTGGGAAGAAGAGTTTCACCCATAGCCTATTGCCTCTATCCTCTCGCCATCTTCAAGAAAGTGAGGTGATCCATGAAGATTCTCTTGATTCTGAACGACGCTCCGTATGGTTCCGAGAAGGTGTACAACGCGCTCCGGCTGGCCATGAAGTTGCAGCAAGAGCACGCTGATGTGGATATTCAGATCTTCCTGATGGCGGATGCTGTAACCGCAGTGTTACCAGCCCAGACGACGCCGCAGGGCTACTACAACATTGAGCGAATGCTCAAGGCAGTTCTGAATAAGCAGGGGCAGATCAAAGTCTGCGGAACCTGTGTGGAAGCGCGCGGGTTGGAAAAGCTTGCCCTGCTCGAAGGAATCGAGGTCAGCACGATGAGCCAGTTGGCCCAGTGGGTCGTGGAGTCAGATAAAGTGCTCACGTTCTGAAGTGTCAGGTGCTTGTCGCCCTGTATGCAAGATGGTGGAGAGGGTGAAAGCCGGAAGAGTATGCGACCTTGAGATGCTACAAGGCAGTG
Organism: Nitrospiraceae bacterium; assembly: GCA_023248355.1. Lineage (GTDB taxonomy): Bacteria > Nitrospirota > Nitrospiria > Nitrospirales > Nitrospiraceae > Nitrospira_D. Next base: position 32,650 of record JAHFES010000009.1, on the reverse strand, counting down.
GGCAGTGAGAAGTCTTCTATTTCAGTACACGACGTTACCTTCTGATAGACAAAAACCGAAGTCCGAGCAAATCAAATGACCTGATGGGAGCGCCCTTCGTGTTCAACCTCATGAGGGGTTGCTGGTCAGCTGTCGAATCAGTTGCGTTACCGTCCAGAGCAGGAACAAGCCGTAGACAGATCCGAAGAACCACGGGAAACTGACGGCGCGATGGGCCCACCACTGGCGATGCTGACGAAACGCCCAGTTCGGCTGGAACACTGGGGGCTCGTTCCGTCGATCTTCAATCGGCTGCCTAGTCTCGTGGAGCTGATAGAGGCTCGTAACGAGCTTCTGCGCCTCCCACTCCGGAGCCTGTTCGATGCCTCTCAATCGCCATTCCCACAACGCGTTCTGGCCTGACAAACGACCGAGGACAATCGCCATTTGGAGACAGAGGAGAATGCCAAACACGCAGAGGAGGACAATTAGTACGGTGAATGATAAGGCCAGCGACTCCCGCGACACGATCAGGCCGATGACCGCGACAAAAATGGAATTCGCCGTGAGGTAGTCGGACAGCATCGTGTGATAGTCGCGCACCCCGGACGTCCAGAGGGTCAGGAGATGATCGTAGGTGGGTCCCAGTCTGGAACCATTGGGGGCTGCCATCGTGTCTCTTTCTATCGAGTAGATTCCGTCATTCCGCTTTCACCAGGACTTGAACCCAATCGCCGACATAATGTGTGATGGCCACAACGAAGAGCGCGATCACAATGTGTTCTCCAATGACCTTCCACGGCGCAATCTGTTGCGCTCGCGCGACGAAGATACTGAGCCCCGCCAGCAAGAGCAGGCCCCAGATCACACTGGCCACAATCGCCTGATCGAGCGGACGAACCACGACCGGGACGAGGAACGTCATCGCAATGACGAACTTCGCGAGAAATGTCGCCAGCGTCGCTTCCCAGATCTGCATGGTCGGGCCACTGTTCTTCGACTCTTCGGACACGTGAATGCCGAGGGCATCGGACATCGCATCGGCAATGGCGATCGTCAGAATCCCGCCGATGACAATGGCCCGCGAATGCGTCCCCGAATGCAACCCCACTATCAATCCGAGCGTTGTGATCACACCGGACGTCAATCCGAAACTGAGCCCGGTTTTCCATGACGTTCTCATTGCTCTACAGGCGCCCCATTGATCGCACCGTCCTCATCGAGGAAAGGTCAGAATATACGCCAACACATCGTGAATGGCCTCATCCGACAAGGCTGATTTCCAGGCATCCATGGCTGTGTTCGGCCGTCCCTCATGAATGCTCTTGAGCAATCGTGAATCCGGTTTCATGAGCACCTCGCTCGACGTCAGATCCGCCACCGGCGGGTCAAACTGCGTAGCGCCGTCGCCTCTCCCCTGTGGCCCATGACAGGCCAGGCAATACTTCGCGTACACTTTCTTCCCTCTTGGGAGATTCGGTTCGCTTGCCGTGAGCCCGAGAGTGGGAGTCGCAAGCCAACAGCCCACCAACAACCCGCAGATCACATGGACACGTGTGATCATCATTGTCTCCCTTTCCTCTTCGACCTGATTGTGCACACGCTCGCTTACCGACCGCACTCCGGAGTATGCCGCACACATCCCTGAAGCCACGAAGCAACGTGACTAAGTATCGTCGCGATCGCTCGATTGGCAGCCAACACACCGCCGTACGCATCCTCGCTCGGAGCATCTTCCACCGCTTCGAATGCCCTGGTGCTCACGATGCGGGACTCCTTCAGGTCAATCAGCTGAGTTCGAACCGTCACCCGTACACGACTCGGCTGCTGCAGAAATTCCTGCTGCACGGCAAATCCGTACGAATCGAGACGATAGTCCCCACGAACCGAACTCGGCAAAGGAATGACGGCGCGCCACACTCCGGTCTGACCCAACGCCTGAACAAGCAAGGGCGCGAACAGTCGCGCCGGGGTATCGGCCCATTGGTTCTTAGCGTAGGACTCCAACTCATACCGGCGCGTCAGGTACACCATGCGCTGCGTATCAAATCCCGGCTCGGCCTGCGGCAGGTTGACCAGCAGCACCGGTCCGTTGACGTCGGTTGGACGGGTTTCGGCAGACCACGCGTCTAAACTCAATTGATACGCATGCATGGGCGGGGATTCTGCACGGGGCGAGAGACAGCCGGTGGCCGTCATCGTGAAGACTACAAGAGCCGCTTGCGCTATCCAGCACTTCATTGGTTGCCCCCTACTCACCCGGCCCGCGTGGCGGAGCCGTCCGGCCAAACACCAGGGCGTTGGGTTCACGCTCAAGATCCCGGGCCACACGCGTCAACGTGCCCGCAAGCTGTCTGAGTTCCGTGACCAGCAATCCGGTCTCAGGCAAGGTCTGTCGTGAGAACTGTTCAAGCTCCGGCCTGGTCTCTTTCACGACTGATCCGACGGCTTTGCTGGTCTGGGCGAGTTCCTCCGTCAAGGTGCGCAGAGCGGCGGCGCTTTTGTTGATTCGCGCGAGCAACACCGGCACCTGCTCGTTGAGCGACGCGGTCACCTTCACAAGATTGTCCGCGCTCTGCGCCGCACCGGTCAGTCCTCGATTCAGTTGTTCCTTGTGGGCCGCGACGGTTTGCGCCACGTCCGAAAGATCCTTGATCGTCCGTTTCAGCGCCGAGCGATTCTCCTCGTCCAGGATCTCAGCCGCACCCTTCGCCACAGTATCAAGGTCCGCGAGGAGCTTGGACAGTCCCTTCTCAGACAGGAGCCGGGAAATGGCTTCATCCAGCCGGAAAAATAGCGAGGGGCCCGTTTTGATCACCGGATACTCTTGCCCCTCCAACGCCTGCAACGGCGGAGCCTCGCGGCTGCCTCCGGTCAAGTTGATTGTGGCGAGACCGGTCAGCCCCTGGGTCTCCAAGACGGCGATGGTGTCTGTTTTGATCGGCGTCCCACGAGCAATATCCAGCGTCAGCCGCACCTCCTCAGGATTGCCCGGATTCAAGGCGATGTCCTTCACTCGCCCCACGTCGACGCCGCGATATTTAACCGTCGAATTCACGCTCAAGCCCGCGACGGATTCCCGCATGTAGGCTTCGTACCGATCGTAGACGCCGCGATAGTCGGTTTTCCCCAGCCAGAGAATCCCCGCAAGCGCTGCCGCGCCAAGGAGCGCGACAAAGGAGCCGACGAGGACATAGTTTACTTTCGGTTCCATCCCAATACCCTTCAGGAGATCGTGAAACGTCGCCCGTCGTTCGTCACGCCTTGTCGATCCTTCTTGCGAGATACGTTTCACGCTTCACGTTTCACGTCCTCGTACGTTCCATGCTGCTTGCTCGCTCGCCGCCCGTCCCCGTGGGCCGTGGAAGTATTCGCGAATCACGGGATCCTCGGACTGCGACAATTCCTGCATCGTCCCAACCCCCAAGACCTTCCCGTTGCCCAGGACTGCCACGCGATTTGCGATGCGCCACAGTGAATCCAGATCGTGTGTCACCATGACGACGGTCAGACCCAACAGACCCTTCAGAGAGAGCACCAGGTCATCGAATCCCGCCGCGATCATCGGATCCAAACCGGCCGTCGGCTCATCGAGAAACAATAACTCCGGGTCCATCACAATCGCCCGGGCCAACGCGGCTCGTCGGCGCATGCCTCCGCTGAGTTCGCTAGGATATTTTGCGGCACTGTCCGGCGGCAACCCCACCATCGAAATTTTAGCAGCGACAATGTCGCGGAGTAGTCTCGGACTCAGTGTCGTATGCTCGCGCAACGGCACCACGACATTCTCTTCCAGTGTGAGCGAGCTGAACAGCGCGCCATGCTGGAACATCACCCCGAACCGCCGGTGGATCGCCCTGCCGTCATATTCCTCCAGCAACCGACTGTCCACCCCGAAGAGGCGAATCGATCCGGATGAGGGCGTGAGCAATCCTAGGATTTCCCTCAGCAAGGTTGATTTTCCGCACCCATTCCCGCCGGCAATGGCAAACACCTCGCCCCGCTGTACCGAGAGACTGACATCCGCATGCACCACGGCCGCCCCAAATCGTGTGGAGACATGGCTGATTTCAATCACCGGTGTCTCGGTCTTCATAGCCGGTGGCATCAGGGGTTACCTCTCACGCAAGCCTGCATACCCATTAGAGATCCCACCAGTTGAGGAGAATAGAACAGATCGCATCGAAGATAATGACCAGGAATATCCCCTGCACGACACTGATGGTGGTGTGACGGCCGACGTCGTCCACGCCGCCCCGAATCTGAAACCCTTGGTAGCATCCGACCAGTGCGATGATCACGGCGAAAAATGGCGCCTTACCGATGCCGATCAGAAAGTGCCGGACGGCCACGGCTTCCTCGAATCGAGTCACAAACTCTGCAAAACTCACGCTCAACTGACCTGAAGCGATGAGCATCCCTCCAAAGACCCCCATCACATCTGCGTAGACAGTGAGCAACGGCAAGGCGATCACAAGCGCAAGTGTCCGCGGAAGAACGAGCAGGCTCATCGGCGAGATGCCTAATGTCCGCACTGCATCCAATTCTTCCGTCACCTTCATGGTGCCAATCTCAGCCGCATAGGCCGATCCGGATCGCCCGGCGATCAGAATGGCGACGATCAACGGCGCGATTTCCCGCAACAGCGAGATCCCGATCAGATCGACGATGAAAATGTTTGTTCCAAACTTTTTCAGCTGCTCGGCGCCCTGATACGCGATTACCACCCCGATCAGAAATGTCAGCAGCCCGGTAATCGGCAAGGCGTTCACGCCGTCCATATGAAGAACTCGCAAGAGCGATCGCCATCGAATGGAACGCGGGTGGCGCGCTGCATGGAGGAACGCCACGGTGCTCTCACCCAGAAATGCGAGGCCGCGAGCACCTGACTCCAGCTGCTGCCACGCGGCCTGACCAAGTCGTTCGATCCACCCAGGTCGTGATGCGGAAGGCCCAGAGACCATCGCTTTGGCCTGAATACCGGCCAGCTGCAGCAGCTTTTCAAATTCCTGTTGCAGTCCACGGAGTGACAGCTGCTGTCCTCGGTGACGTCCATCCGTGATGGTTTCTTGCAGCAGCACCGCTCCTCCCGTATCCATGGCGGTCACGTGGCTCGCGTCATACGTCAGTGCAACCACCTCAGGCCACTGCAGCGCTCTGATTTGCCGTTCGAGATCCGCCAAGTTCTGCAGGGTCCACCGTCCACGACAGTGAATCACACTTCCAGCAATCTCGATCGATGCCTGCTGCGCCACCATCACACTCCGTTCAGACAGCCTATCGACGGACCTGAGCCCGAAGAACGGGGACAGTCGCCGGCCTCGGAAGGCCAAGAAGGGCGACAGTCCCCTAGGCTCCACGCGCCCGTTTCGCGTACGCCAATCTTGCCGCTCACCCCTTGTCCATGATCGCTTTCAGCTCAGTTCCGCTGATCACTTCTTGCTCCAACAAGACTCGCGCTCCTTCAATGAGCGTGGTCCGTTTCCCTCCAAGCAGTCCTTTCACCCGCTCATATTGCTCGTCGATGATCCGTCGGATCTCGCAATCGATTTCGCGGGCCGTCTCTTCTGAATAATCGCCCTTCTCCTGCGCGACCTGAATCTGCACGAACTGCGGCTGCCGTTCTCGTTCCAATGTAATGGTCCCCAGCTTCTCGCTCATCCCGTACGCTTTCACCATGCTCTTCGCGATGTCCGTCGCCTTAACAAGATCATTCTGCGCCCCGGTGGACGCTTCGCCGAAGATCAATTCTTCCGCGATCCGCCCTCCTAACAACACGGCAACCTTGTTCTCCAGCTCGGATTTCGTCATCAGAAACCGGTCTTCGGTTGGAAGCTGCAACGTGTAGCCAAGCGCCGCGATGCCACGAGGGATAATCGAGATCTTCTGCACGGTGTCCGATCCCGGCAACGAGAGTGCCACGAGCGCATGCCCGGTCTCATGATACGCCACCCGCTCCTTCTCCATTTTATTCAGAACACGATTTTTCTTTTCCAGTCCGCCGATGACCCGCTCAACGGCTTCCTGCAATTCCGGCAATCCGACCTGCGTCTTGTCTCGACGCACCGCCAGGAGGGCCGCTTCGTTCATAATGTTCGCGAGGTCGGCACCGGAAAATCCGGGAGTCATGGCCGCGACGTTTTCAAGATCCGCATCGGGGCCCAGCGCGACCTGTTTGGCATGCACACGGAGAATAGCGAGGCGGCCGATTTTGTCCGGGCGATCGACTAAAACATGGCGATCAAACCGACCGGCCCGCAACAACGCGGGATCAAGGATCTCGGGACGGTTGGTCGCCGCCATGAGAATGACCCCGATGCGGGGGTCGAACCCATCCATCTCCACGAGCAACTGATTGAGGGTCTGCTCACGTTCCTCATGCGCCATAGGACCCATCCCGCGGGCCTTGCCGAGCGCATCCAATTCATCGATGAAGATAATGCAGGGTGCTTTGACCTTGGCCTGCTCGAACAGATCGCGCACCCGTGCTGCGCCGACCCCCACGAACATTTCGACAAACTCGGACCCGCTGATGCTGAAGAACGTCACCCCAGCCTCACCCGCGACGGCCCGAGCCAGCAGCGTTTTCCCGGTTCCTGGCGGACCGACCAATAAGATCCCTTTCGGAATCTTTCCACCCAATCGCGTAAATTTCTCTGGCGTCTTGAGGAACTCGATCACCTCACGGAGTTCTTCCTTCGCCTCGTCCACCCCGGCGACATCTGCAAAAGTGACCTTCGTATCTGTTTCGGCGTAGATCTTCGCCTTGGATTGCCCGACGCGCATGAAGCCGCCCTGGGCTTGGCCCAGCCGCTGGATGAAGAAGAACCAAATACCGACGAAGACCAGCGCAGGCAACACCCACGACAGGAGATCGCGCCAAAACGTTGTCTCAATCACACCAGTAAATTTCACCCCATGCTGATTCAGGTCTCGCACGAGATCCGGATCCTCGACGCGGATTGTCGTAAATAACTTCTGCTCCTTCGATTCTCCTTCCGACTGGAGCTTCCCGGTCAACGTCTGGCTGCTCACCGACACTTCCGCGACTTTCCCAGCCACCACCAACGTCTTAAATTCGCTGTAGGGCAGCTCCTCGATCTTCTGCAAAGCATAAATATAATTATGCACCAGAATCACAGCCCAGATGGCGAGAAACACGTACCAAATAGAGAAAGAGATTTTCTTATTCATATCCGTGCCCCTTACACGAGCAGCGCTGTTAACACCCTTTCATCGCCGCGCCCCGCGCCACTTCCAGTTCCGAATCTCCGGCAGATCTTCGCCATGCTCGGCGATGTACTGCTTGTGCTCGATCAGTTTGTCGCGAATGGCCTGCTTGGCGTAATCGGCCCGGGACCCATGCAGCGGGACTCGGTCGATGACATCAGCAACCAGATGAAAACGATCCAGGTCGTTCATCACCACCATATCAAACGGCGTGCTCGTTGTGCCTTCTTCCTTATACCCGCGCACGTGTAAATTCTTGTGGTTGGTTCGCCGATAGGTCAGTCGGTGAATCAGCCATGGATACCCGTGGAAGGCGAAGATGATCGGCTTGTCCGCGGTGAAGAGCGTATCGAATTCTCTGTCGCTCAACCCGTGCGGATGTTCGCTCTGGGGCTGCAACTTCATTAAATCCACCACGTTGATGACGCGGACTTTCAGCATCGGCAGGTACCGACGAAGCAGATCCACTGCGGCCAGCGTTTCCAGCGTCGGGACATCGCCGGCACAGGCCATCACGACGTCAGGCTCCGTGCCTGTATCGTTACTGGCCCATTCCCAGATTCCGATGCCGGCTGTGCAGTGCGTGATGGCCTGGTCCATCGTCAACCATTGCGGCGCCGGTTGCTTGCCGGCGACAATCACGTTGACGTAGTTGCGGCTGCGCAGACAGTGGTCCGTCACCGACAGCAGTGTGTTGGCGTCCGGCGGAAGATAGACGCGCACGACCTCCGCCTTCTTGTTCACCACATGGTCGATGAAGCCGGGGTCCTGGTGGCTGAAGCCGTTGTGATCCTGCCGCCAGACGTGGGAGGACAGCAGATAATTGAGCGACGCAATCGGTCGCCGCCAGGGAATGTGCCGGCAGACTTTCAACCACTTGGCATGCTGATTGAACATCGAGTCGATGATGTGGATGAACGCTTCGTAGCAGGAAAAGAATCCGTGCCGGCCGGTCAAAAGATACCCTTCCAGCCAACCTTGGCACTGGTGCTCACTGAGCATCTCCATCACCCGACCGTCCGGCGCCAGGCGATCGTCATACGGATAGCGGTCCGCCATCCAGGCGCGGTTGGTGACGTCCAACACGTCCTGCCAGCGGTTCGAGTTGTTCTCGTCTGGGCTGAAGAGGCGGAAGTTCCGGCTCTCCAGATTCAGCTTCATCGTGTCACGCAAGAACTTCCCCATGAGACGGGTGGACTCGACATCCAGGGCGCCCGGTTTTGTCACCTTGACGGCGTAGTCGCGGAAGTCAGGCAGACGCAGATCCCTGAGGAGGAGTCCGCCATTGGTGTGCGGATTCGCGCTCATGCGCCGCGCTCCCTTGGGAGCCAGTTCGGCCAATTCAGCTTTGAGTCGCACAGTCTTGTCGAATAGTTCCTCGGGCCTGTAGCTCTTCATCCACTGTTCGAGGATCTTGATGTGCGTCGGCTTATCCATATCGCCCATCGGCACCTGGTGAGCACGCCAGTAATCCTCGGCCCGCTTACCGTCGATCCGCTTCGGACAGGTCCAGCCTTTTGGCGAGCGCAGAATAATCATCGGCCATCGAGGTCGGCCTGTGAATCCTTTCGTCCTGGCCGCGCGCTGAATCTTGTTGATAGCGGCGACGACAGCATCAAGCGTGGCGGCCATGAGCTGATGCATCGTGTGGGGGTCGCGGCCTTCGACGAAATAGGGGATATAGCCATAGCCGCGAAAGAGGTGATCCAACTCGTCGTGACTGATACGGGCCAGGACCGTGGGATTGGCGATCTTGTAGCCGTTCAGATGGAGAATGGGCAGGACGACTCCGTCGGTGAGCGGGTTGAGAAACTTGTTGGAATGCCAGCTCGTCGCGAGCGGGCCGGTTTCCGCTTCACCGTCGCCCACGACACAGGCAACGAACAGGTCCGGATTATCGAACGCCGCGCCGAACGCATGTGACAGCGAGTAACCCAACTCGCCTCCTTCGTGAATGGAGCCCGGTGTTTCCGGCGCAACATGACTCGGGATACCGCCGGGAAAGGAAAACTGCTTGAAGAGCCGCCTCATCCCTTCTTCGTCCTGCGAGATGTTCGGATAGACTTCGCTGTACGTCCCTTCGAGATAGGCGTTCGCCACAATCCCTGGTCCGCCATGGCCTGGGCCGGTGATATAGATCATGTTCAGGTCGTGCTGCGTGATCACCCGGTTCAGATGCACATAGATGAAGTTTAAGCCCGGTGTCGTCCCCCAGTGACCGAGCAACCGCGGCTTGATGTGTGTGCGTTTCAGCGGCTTCTTTAGCAACGGGTTGTCGTAGAGATAAATTTGGCCGACGGAGAGATAGTTCGCTGCGCGCCAGTAAGCGTCCATCTTCTTAAGCAGATCCGATTTCAACGGTGTCGTTCTCCTCAGCATCATCTCTTCACCGATCCTGTTGCTTCGAGGCCTGCAATTGAAGAACGGCTTGGGCAATTTCAATCTCTTCGTCTGTGCGGATGACGCGAATGGTGACGGCGCTGCCTTCCTTCGAAACGACCGCCTCCCCCGCTTCGTTCCGAGCGCCATCGATCGCGATGCCCAGGAACCTCAAGTCTTCACAGATCCGGGCGCGGATGATCGGCGAGTGCTCACCGATACCGGCACTGAAGACCAGCGTGTCCAAGCCGCCTAATGCCGCAGCCAACGCGCCGATGGTTTTTTTCGCCTGATAACAAAAGAGCGCGACAGCTTCCGCTGCCCGCGGGTCGTTCTCCTCCTGCGCGAGCAAATCGCGTATGTCAGGACTGCTCTCCGACACTCCGAGTAAACCCGACTCTGTATTGACCATCTTGTGGAACTGCTCCACGCTCATGCCTTCCGTTCGCGCGAGATACGAGACCAATCCTGGGTCGAGATCTCCTGAACGCCGGCTCATGGGCAAACCGGATGTCGGCGTGAAGCCCATCGTGGTCTCGATGCTCTTTCCACCCATCACCGCAGTCATGCTGGCTCCGTTTCCCAAATGCGCGAGAATGACTCGCCCGTTGGCCTCCTCCTTCTTGCCGACTCTGGCCAACTCCTTCATCAGGAAGGCATAGGACAACCCGTGAAACCCATAGCGTTGGACACCCATCCTGTCATAGCGCCTTGGGATCGCCAGCAAGCGAGCTACGCGCGGCATGTCATGATGGAAGGCGGTATCGAAGCAGGCCGCTTGTGGGAGGTTCGGATAGCGCTGGCTGAATGCTTCAATGAGGCCGATCTCTGACGGCAAATGCTCCGGATCATAGGGGCTGATTCGCCGCAACTCGGCCAGCAATTCAGGAGTCACAGGTTCCGGCCGGCTGTATTTCATGCCGCCGTGCACCACACGATGGCCAATGGCGCGGACCTTCGTGAGGCCAACATTCCGCTCCAGCCAATCCAACAGCAGACCGGCGCAGACCGCATGATCAGGGGCATCGATGGACCACCGCTCAGACTGTCCATGTGTCTGGTTGTTGGTGACGATCATGACGCTCTCCGGGAGCCCGATCCGGTCGATCATTCCGCTGACAAGGCGGAGAAGCGGTTGTGCCATGCCATACAACGCGAATTTCAGACTGGATGAACCTCCGTTGATCGCCAGGATGAAGGGCCCGGGTCCCCAATCATTCATGCTGTATCACCTTGCCGAAATACGAGTCGACAACGGAATAGGCATCGTTCATATATTGCGCAACCATCCGGTGCGTGTTGAAGAACGATCCGTTGATGGCAATCGTGTGCCGCATGATCTCGATAAAACGGTCACGGTCCTTGTAGAAACAGGGCACCACGTTCTGCTCGAGCTTGTCATACAACGCTGCAGCATGGCAGGCATCCATCCCCTCTGTCGGCTCGAGACAGGCTTCGACCCGATCACCGATCGACCAGCCTGTGACTCCTTCGACATGGCCTTCGATCCACCATCCATCCAACACACTCAGGCTCGGCACCCCGTTCATGGCGGCTTTCATCCCGCTGGTTCCGGAGGCCTCATGGGGAGGCAGCGGCGTGTTGAGCCAGACATCTACGCCCGAACAGAGCACTTTGGCCAGCACCATGTCGTAGTTGGGGAGATAGACCATGGGAATATGGCCTCGCAAGACCTCGTGAATCTGGTGCACCCGCTGGATGATCTCCTTGCTTTCGTAATCATGGGGATGAGCTTTACCGGCAAAGACCAACTGGATACGGCCAACCTGATTTGCAATCGCCTTCAGCCGTTCAAGATCATGGAACAGCAGGGTCATTCGTTTATACGTGGCGGCCCGTCGGGCAAACCCGATCGTCAACACGTTCACGTCGAAGCCTTCATTGGTTTCATGGTTGATCAACTCGATCAGCCGACGTTTCGCCTCGAGATGCGCCTCCCAGATTTCCGATCCCGTGATTCCCACGGCATAGCGCAGGGTCAGGGGATCGCGTCGCCAGTCCGGCAAATGACGATCGAAGAGCGCCTTGAAGGAATGCGCCGCCCATGTCGTTGCATGGACGCCGTTCGTGATGGAATGCACCGGGTAGCCGGGGTACATGCTTTGCGACAGTTCCCCATGTTTCATGGCCACGCCGTTGATATAGCGAGAACAGCGCAACGCGAGGCCGGTCATGTTGAGGACCTGGTCTTGCCCGCACAATCTCAGCCAGCTCCAATACTGATCTCCCAACACCCGGTGGGCCATGTCGGACGGGAATTGATCGTGGCCCGCCGGCACAGGCGTGTGCGTGGTAAAGATGCAACGAGGGCGCACGGCGTCCACCGTCTCTGCCGTCACTGGCCTTTCGGCCCCCTGAGCACCTCGCTCTTCTTCCAAGAGACCCATGACGAGCAACGCCGCATGGCCTTCGTTCAGATGAAACCGGCCGATCTGTTGATACCCCAACGCGCGCAACATACGGACGCCGCCGATCCCTAGCAACACTTCCTGGCAAAGCCGATAATATTGGTCTCCGCCATACAGCGCGCCCGTCAATGTCCGGTCCCACTCGCTGTTCTCTGCAAGGTCCGTATCGAGAAAATAGACCGGCACTTGAAATCCGGACTGGCCGGTGAGGAGATAGCGCCAGGCGCGAATCTGGACCGTCCGCCCCTCGATCTCGATCCGCGCGCGCGCATCGAGCGGCTCGAGAAAATCTTCGACGATCCACTTTACCGATTCTTCGGATTGCATGCCGTTCGCATCAAGCCGTTGGAAAAAGTGTCCGCTCCGATACAGCAGGGTGACGGCTACCAACGGGAGGCGGATATCGGCGGCGGTTCGAATGGTATCCCCTGCCAGCACGCCCAAACCGCCCGCATAGGTCGGCATGCCAGGATCCAGCCCGATTTCCATGGAGAAGTAGGCCACAAGAGGCTTCTCGATTAGCGAGTCGGTTATGAGACGATCTTCAGGCATGGAGACGACCCGATGGATTCAACGGCGTTTCTAGAACGTCAGATACATACCAAACCCCACCGATTCGATTTTCTGCGCGAAGAACTGCCCGTAGGGATTGTAGCCATGATAGTAGTTCAGCATAAGCCGAAATCTGCGGAACGAGCCATCCCTGGTCCATTCAAGACCACCAACGACATTGGTGTTGATGATCCAGTCGAGCTCTTCAAACGTCTTGAAGTCTGCTCCGAAGAGGGGTGTCACGAAGAGCCCATCAAAGAACGTTCCAAACATCGACAAGGGCGTCGTCGGTCCGCGCACTTCAAATCCCCACTGCGCCCTATTTCGATGAAGTCTGACCGGCTCTCGATGCACCAAGTACCCTCCACCCGCATACAATCGCGCCCATCGGTAGTCATACGAGAGAATCGCCTCAATCTCTTCGTAACTCAGATTCAGCCGATTGATTCCTGGGTTGCCCAACAGAAACTCATCGCCCAGGTGACTGCTCTGGTGATAGTAACGGACTCTCGTGGACCAGTTCTCCGAACGCCATGTGAAGGGAATCCCAACGACAAAATCGGTATTGATCAGATCCGTAGATGGGGCATCTAAGTTGAACTGAGAAAACACTCCGGTCAGCAGGCTGACTTGCCATCCATTACAGCCCTGCCTCTTTGTATAGAACCCAAAGTTTTCACCAATCGCCACCGATCCAATGTTGGCCGAGGTCCCACCTGTCCTCCCCCTGGTGGTTTGCCAGGTTGCAAAAAATTGCGGCTGCTTCGGATCCGCCATCAAAGGTCTGAAGACATCGTCGTTTGGAAATGCCCCGGTACTTGTTCCCCCGCCACTCGGATCGTATCGACAGTCAGGCACAACCTCCGGCTCCTTTTCCAGTGTGTCGTCGGCGTAGACCTGCCCCGATAGCAAAACAAGACATACCAGCGCCCCGAAGAACAGATGCTCATATCGCATCGCCCGACTCATAGTGCTCAGACTAGACAACACGCTTAACGGTTGCAAGGTGGGAACCGTTCAAGGACTTTTCTAGGTTGGGAAATTCTCGTAGGAAAATTGGTGAGTTCGAAGATGTCCCGCTGCGCGACGATCAGTGACAGGGGAATCTTGCCACATGGAAAAATGTGGGCACTGACGCAGAAGGCGACAGTACCTTGTCCGGTGCGTTAAACCGGTGAGGAGTTTTGAGTTGGGCTGGCCATGCTCCCGTCCGCACCAACTGTCGCTTGGGACAATCGGACAGGAGGAAACGGGGTGCCGATCACGTGGTAATACAACACGGGGATGACAACCAAAGTCAGGAGTGTTGAAGCTCCAACACCGAACAGGAGCGCCACGGCCAAACCTTGAAAAATGGGATCGAGGATTATCACGAACGCTCCGACCATGAGCGCGGCAGCAGTTAGGAGAATAGGTCTCGTGCGGATCGCGCCGGCTTTGATCACGGCTTCCAGCAGCGGAACGCCCGCGCTCTCTTGCAGTTGAATGAAGTCCACCAGGAGAATTGAATTTCTGACGATGATACCCGATAACGCAATGAAGCCGATCATGGACGTGGCCGTGAAGTAGGAACCGGTGAGCCAATGGCCCGGCAGAATGCCGATCAAGGTGAGTGGAATCGGCGCCATGATGATCACAGGCGTGAGGAACGATTGAAACTGCCCCACGATCAACAGATAGATCAGGAGCAGCGCCACGGCAAAGGCAATCCCCATGTCGCGGAACGTCTCATAGGTAATCTGCCACTCCCCGTCCCACTTCATGGCGATCTTGTCTTCCGACCAGGGCTGTGAGGCGTAGTATTGCTCGATCTTGTATCCCTCGGTCGGTCGGTAGTCCTCCAACTTTTTCCCGACTCCCAACACACCATAGACCGGGCTTTCGGCTTTCTCCGCGCCCGGTCCGCCCACGTCGGCCACGACATAGACGACCGGTTTCTGATTCTTGTGATAGATCGCCTTCTCTTGGATGATCTGCTCGACCGTGAGCAACTCGGACAATTGCACCATGCCCCCGGTATTCGTCCGCAATCCGATCTCGCCGATGTGCTCAAGACCGGTCCGCTCCGCTAGGGGGAGTCGAAGCACGATCTGGACCGGGCTCTTCTCTTGGGGAATATGGACCAGCCCGACTTTCGTCCCCTCCAACGCCATGCGCAGCGTGTTCACGATATCCTCGGACGGAATCCCGGCCAGAGCCGCTTTCGCACGATCGATCGTAAACACATACTTCACTTGATCGGCTTCAATGTAGTCGTCCACATCGACCACGCCGGGCGTGGACTCAAACAGGGCGCGTATGTCACGGGCGATGGCGATCTGCCGACCGTAATCGGGTCCGTAGACTTCTCCGACCAGCACCGATTGCACCGGAGGGCCAGGCGGGACTTCGACGACTTTCACGTTGGCCTTGTACTGCCGGGCGATCTCCTGAATCTGAGGTCGAATCCGTTGGGCGATCTCATGACTTTGCGCCGTGCGTTGTTCCTTCGCCACCAGGTTGATTTGCATATCAGCCTCATGGGGCTGCTCGCGCAGATAGTAGTGGCGCACCAGTCCATTGAAGTTGAATGGAGATGCGGTCCCCACGTAGGCCTGGTAGTCCCGCACCTCCGGAATCGTTCGAACATATTGCGACAGGGCCTTCGTCACGCGCGCCGTTTCTTCCAGCGTGGTGCCCTCCGGCATATCGATCACCAGTTGGATTTCGCTTTTGTTGTCGAACGGCAGCATTTTCACGACAACGTGGCGTGTGTAGAACAACAAGCAAGCCCCTACCAGCAAGAGAACGACGATGCCCAAGAAAACATAGGCCAAGATCGAATGAGCCAGCAACGGCGAGAGCACGCGGCGGTACAGACACGCCATCCAGCCACCCTCTTCCAGTCCTGAGTCTTGAGTGCTGGGTCCTGAGTGCTCGCCACTTGCCGCTTGCCCCTCGCCTCTCGCCCGGTAGCAGGTTCGGCAAAACCAGGGAATGACGACGAAGGCGACGAGCAACGAAAAGAACATGGCGATGGAGGCATTCACAGGAATAGGGCGCATGTAGGGTCCCATCAACCCGGAGACGAACGCCATCGGCAGAAGCGCAGCGATGACGGTGAACGTGGCAAGGATCGTGGGGTTCCCGACTTCATCCACGGCATAGATCGAGGCCTCGCGATGGGGCCTGAGACGCAGTGTTAAATGCCGGTGGGTGTTTTCGACGACCACAATCGCGTCGTCGACGAGAATCCCGATGGAGAAGATGAGGGCAAACAGCGTGACACGATTGATCGTGTAGCCGATGAGCATCGAGGTAAAGAGGGTCAAGGCGAGCGTCAGCGGAATGGCGAGCGAGACCACAATGGCCGGGCGAGGCCCCAGTGCAATCCCAAGAAACACGACCACCGCTACCACTGCGATGAGTAGATGCCATAGCAGTTCGTCGGCTTTCTCGCGAGCGGTCTCGCCATAGTCCCGCGTCACCGTCACCAGCACATCCGCCGGTATCGTCACACCCTTCATGTCCTCGACTTTTCGGATCACCTCGCTCGCAACCGTCACAGCGTTGGTCCCGCCCTGTTTGGCGATGGCCACGGTCACGGCTGGCTCTTCATTCGTGAAGCGTTGTTCGTGAAGCGTATCTCGTCCCTCGACTGAGCTCGGGACGGTGAGCCTGTCGAACCGCAATCCATCCTGCGCTTCACGCTTCACGTTTGACGTGTCACGGGCGCTGGAAGCGCCGAGCCCGAACCACACGTACTGCTTCGCTTCGTTCGGTCCATCTGTGACCTCGGCAACCTGTCGGAGATAGACTGGCCTTTGCTCATTCACGCCGACAACCAGGCCCTCTAGGTCTTCACGCGATCGAATGAATCGGCCGGTTTCCACGAGAAAACTCTGATTGCGACTGTCGAACCGGCCCGCTGGCAACGCCCGATTCTCTCCTCGAATCACGCCGGCCACTTGCAGCGGCGTCAGACCATAGGCCTTCAATCGCGTCGGATCGATCCGTACTAGTAGTTCACGTGCTCGACCGCCCACGATGAAGCCTCCGGAAGTCCCGAAGACTTTCTTGGCCTCCTCCAATACCTGTTCGGCCAGTTGATGCAATTCATATTCGCCGTACCGTTGACTCGAGAGTGTCAGCGTGACGATCGGAACGTCGTTGACGTCCTTCGGCTTCACCAGAAAGGTTTCGGCTCCAGGCGGCAACAAATCCTGGTTCGACATCAACTTGTCATAGAGATCGACCAGGCTCCCCTCCATCGGCTGGCCGACATAGAAACGTACGATGATGAGCGCACCGCCGGGTCGCGAGATCGAATAGACGTACTCCACGCCCTTGATCTCAGAGAGCTTGCGCTCGAACGGTTTGGTCAGTTGTTCTTCGACGATCTTGGCGGAAGCGCCGGGAAAGGGCAGCCAGACATCGGCCATCGGGACGACGATCTGCGGCTCTTCTTCGCGCGGGGTGACGACAATCGCAAACAAGCCAAGCAACAACGCCGCCAGCATGATGAGCGGCGTGAGCTTACTGCCGATGAACAGGGCTGCGATCCGACC
>JAHFES010000009.1:10794-15434 GCA_023248355.1 Nitrospiraceae bacterium | reverse complement strand
GCGCCGTCGATACCTCTGGCGCCTTCGAGCAGCGCTCGCTCGCCCACGTTCACGCCGGAAAGTATTTCAACCTGTTTGTCGAACCGGCGGCCGACTTTGATCCAGCGGAGGCGGCTGATCTGATCGGCGCCGACCACAAATACACCCGTCAGCGCGCCGCGCTCCACGATCGCGGAGTCTGGGACGAGGATCGTCTGGCTTGTGCCTTTGTCCAGTTGGAACCGACCAAACATGCCGGTCTTCAATCCGGGTGTTTGAGGCAAGTCCACCTTGACCATAAATGTATGGGTTTGAGGGTCGCCGGCCGGAAGAATCTGACTGACCACTCCGGTCAGCGCCTGCACGCCCAGCGCGTCGATGAAGACAGGGATCTTGTCCCCACGAGAAACGGATTTGAGATCTCCTTCTGCCACCGTCGCTTCAAGACGCAATTGCAGAGGATCCTCCATCTTGAGCAGAGGCTGCCCCGGCGAAGCCAATTCACCTGCTTCTACTTTCTTTTCAGTAATCACGCCGTCGAACGGCGCCTTGACGACGGTATAACTCAATTGGGCGAGCGCCGTCTTCCGATTCGCCTCAGCCACCTTGAACGCACGTGTGGCGTTCTCCAGTTCTTGACTCGAGACGGCATCGTCTTTCAGCAGCGTCTTCATTCGGTTGAACTGCGCCTTCGCGTTCTCCACTTCTGCCGAGGCCCGAGCCAGATCGGCCTGAACATCGCGGCTGTCCAACTGAATGAGGATTTGCCCCTTCACAACCTGAGTGCCTTCTCGCACGAGAAGTTTGTCGGTGGTTCCTTGGATGCGGCTCGAGAGTGTGGCTTGGAAGATGGGCGTGACCTGCCCGGTGACTTCGACGCGGATCGGAACCTGGACGGCCTTGATCTCAACCAGAGCAGCCTGGATGGTTGTCTGTGGCACAGCTGAAACGACCGAGGTTGCCGGTTCCTCCTTGGAGCCGCACCCGGCCGATACGAGCAGCAGCGCTATAAGTAATCGTCTCACTCGCCGTCTCCCTGACCGGGCATTTTCTACCACTATTCAGAAGGATGTTCAAAACGACCAGCATTTTCACCCGCCCAGTCCTGGCGCGCCAAGACACGCCTTGCACCAAGCGCGACCGGCGTAAATAGGTTGCAGTCGAGGTTACGGTTGAGGAAAAGGCTCACTCTGTCTTGACTTGAGCTTGAGTCTCAGCCTTTCTCAGCGTCCTATTACTCTTGGACGCCCAGCTCCCTCAAGAGCGCCATCATCGGACACCAGCCCGTAAAGGCCGATTGGATGAGATTCACCGCCACAAATGCGGCGAAATAATTCCAATACGGATGGACAGTCGCGCCCAGGAAGACCGCGAGTAGCACAAAGGCCCCGGCAATCAATCGCAACATTTCATTGAGTTTCATGTGTCCCTCCTTTCCTCTTGCTTCATGTGAGACAGCGCCGGGGCAAAGGATTCGGAGGGACCGGTTACGGCGTTCGCTTCAGGCTGAGCATATAACCCGCCAGATCGTTCAACTGTCGGTCGGTCAGCGGGAACTTCGGCATGAAGGACCCCGGCGAAACCGACTGCGGATCGCGGAAGTGCCGTAGGTGCCATTCACGCTCAGGCCTTGTGTCGCCGACGTAGGACAGGTCAGGCCCCACGGCGCCGCCTTCGCCATGAACGCGATGACAGCCGGCGCAGCCAAACTGCGCAAACACCGTCTTGCCACGCGCGACAGCTGGATCTATACGGGGGACGGCATAGAGATCGCGGAGTGAAATCCCCAGCAGCCCGAACACGATCACAAGAAAGACGGCTCCCGCAACCAGCGCGACCGGACGCGCGGCCAGATGGCGCACCGGGTTCCGGTCCAGAAACGGCCAGAACAGCAGTCCCAGGAAGAACAGCGCCGGCAAGATCCATGTGGCCACGGGCTCCAGCGGCCCGTGTACATACTTCAGCAACTGGTAATAAAAGAGGAAATACCATTCCGGCACCGGCACGAACGTGGTGTCCGATGGGTTCGCCTTGTCGGCCAGCGGAAAATGCACGGTGAGCGCCAGGACCGCCACCACGGCGAAGATGCCCAGCATGACCACCGCATCCATGAACACCTGCCGGGGATAAAACGTCTCGCTTTCCCTCACCCGGCGTTCGACGAACCCGGAACCGCCCGGCCCTTCACGCTGCGAAGCCGTCTCGCCGCTTTTTCGTCGCTCGGACCCGCCGCGCCAGGGCCCCGCCGGGCCCACCCGCCGGAGAATAAAAAGATGGACCATCACCAAGGTTGCGAGCAGAGCCGGCAAAAAGAGCACGTGCACGGCGAAAAACCGGGAGAGGGTCAGCGCGCCGAGCATCTCCCCGCCCCGCAACACGGGGGCCAGCAGATCACCGACGACCGGCACCGTTCCGACCATGTTGATGCCGACCTGTGTAGCCCAGTAGGCGTTCTGGTCCCACGGCAGGAGATAACCGGTAAAGGCAAAACTCAGGACGATCAGGAACAGCACCACGCCGACCATCCACAGTAATTCGCGGGGCGGCTTGTACGCGCCGTACAAAAACACCTGCAGCATG
The DNA here is from genome assembly GCA_023248355.1 of Nitrospiraceae bacterium. Classification (GTDB taxonomy): domain Bacteria; phylum Nitrospirota; class Nitrospiria; order Nitrospirales; family Nitrospiraceae; genus Nitrospira_D. The sequence goes on along the minus strand of JAHFES010000009.1, from coordinate 12,875 downwards.
TGGAGACCGATGACGACGACCATTCCCGATGCGCCCCAGTGGTGGAGACCGCGCACGAAGGCGCCGAACAGGACCTCCGTCTCGATGAAGCGAATGCTGTCGTAGGCATGATCGGGCGTCGGCGCGTAATAGATCGCCAGGAACATGCCGGTCACCGCTTGAAGCAGGAAGAGGAAGAGCGTGGCGGACCCGAACACATAAATCCAGCTGGCGCCGCCGGGAATCGGCTCGTCCAGCAACGTCCGCTCAACCGACTTGAGTTTCAGCCGGCTATCCAGCCATGCATAGATGCGTGAGGCCATATCTACCCCGTGATGAGTGATCGGTGATGCGTCATGCGTAACGAATGACGGGTGGTCCGGAACTCGTCACACTTCACGCGTCACATCCTTATAGAGCTCGACTCGGTTTCGCCCCGTGGCTTTCGCCTCGTACAGTGCCTGATCGGCACGGTCAATCAGCGTCTCCACGCGATCGATGTCAGGCGTGAGCATCGCCACACCGATGCTCACCGTCACGGATGCCCTATTCTGCTCCCAGGCAAACGAGAACTCGGCGATCTTGAGCCGGATGCGTTCGGCGATCCTCTGCGCCCCTTCCGGACTACACTCCACCAGGCCGATGGCGAACTCTTCTCCCCCATACCGCCCGATGATGTCGGGAGGACGAACCTGGCCGCCGGCGATCTGGACAATCCGCTGCAGCACCTTGTCGCCAAACGCATGGCCATACCGATCATTGATCTCCTTAAAACGATCGACGTCGAGAAACAGGAGCGTGAATGGATGGTGATACCGGCGGCTTCTGCGCAACTCTAATTCCAGAGACTCCATCAAGGCACGGCGATTGCTCACTTGGGTGAGCGGGTCCAATCGGGAGATTTCGATGAGCTGATGATGGGCCTCGCTCAATTGCTGCAGGCTGCTCTCTAATCGCTGCATCGTGGCCTGATAATAGGTCTCCACCACAAAAATCTCATCGAGCGTGAGGATCCTGTTCAACGTGAGGATCAACGATGACAGCCTGCGAGCGTCTCCTGAATAACGAGCCGTGAGCCGTTGCACAATCAATTCGAAGAGCTTGCTGTACGCTCCCAAGTACCACTTCTGCTTGAGCCCGACTCGTTCGTGGGCGAATCCGATTCGAAGCCGCCCCTCCGCATACTCCAGGTCATCGGCGAGTTGCCCAAGGCTGAGCAAGTACTGGCGCTGCGTCCTTTTGAGTCGCTGAACCAGATCGGGCGCGAACAAGATCTCACGCAATTCTTCGAATCGGATCAAATGGTCGTAGAACTCCGTGATCATCTCATCAACATGCGAGCAAATCACCTCGCCGATCTCACCGAGGTTCTGTTGGTCCTCGGGGGAAAAAGAGAGAAATGCCAGCCTGGTCCTCAGTTCCTCCGGTGTGATCTGGAGCTGGTCGCATAGAGTGCCCGACGCCCTCACGTCGCGTTGTTCAGCCACAAGGCCTCCCACCGAATTGACCTGCCTTACAGCTCAATCGGCACCGTCTGTCCGGACTTGAACTCTTTGTACATGACCAGCAGCCGCCCATTTTCAGTCTTCGAAGGCAGGACATCCAGACGGCGAGGCGCCGGGCCATCGAGCACTTTGCCGGCGACGTCGTACACGCTACCATGACAAGGACACTTGAACTTCTGCTCCTCTCCTTCCCAACGATAGCCACATCCGAGATGTGTGCAGATCGGCGAGAAGACGACGACCTGTCCGTCGGCCTGCTTCACTGCCCAGACCGCCTTATGCGACTTCGTCTCCATCCAGCCATCGCGGATGATCGTCACATGGTCGAGCTGCTTGGGCTCGCCGACCGCCAACTCAGCCACACTGCCCACTTCGACCCACGACTGTTCCCGACGCTTCAACATAGGCGAGATCACGTATCCGATCAGCGGGATCGCAAGCCCGAGCCCAATCAATCCCGATGCAATCCCTATCATCCGCTGAAAGAAATTTCGACGCGAGCCGACCGGCGTGCACAACCCAGGGGAGAGCGAGTCTGTCGGCTCGGCTTCAGGGTGATTCATAACATCCTTCCAACGACTTTGAGGAGAGTAGAGG
>JAHFES010000009.1:0-10694 GCA_023248355.1 Nitrospiraceae bacterium | reverse complement strand
CCTTGCCACAGGTGCTTACGACCGCTGTCGCAGAAGGCGACAGCACAACGAGTTAGGAGCGAACGAGCACGACCGCCGCAAAGAGCACTCCGAGAGCAAGCAGCAGCGCGACACGGGGCAGCCAGGAGGCGGTGCGAACGAGCGTCTGCTCCCATACGGTCTTTGCATTTTCAGGATTGGCGCTGATCTGACTGATGCGCGCTCCGAGCAGGAGATCGTGCGCGAAGGTCAGAGCCAGCAAGAGGATGACCAAGCCGATCTTGATTCGCAGAACCTGCGGCCACTGACTTGGATCGACGATGGAGAAGCCTCTCTCGTGAAGCAGGATGGGGCCTGTGCTCAACAACAAGGCAACGGCAGCCCACACAACGAATCGGAATCGCCGAGCGGCGGATCGAAACAGCGCCATGAATTCCGGCGCAGCCTTGCGACTTCTCACAAGAGGGGCCAGGACCAATGAGAGAAAGATCATCCCGCCGATCCAACTGACCGCCGCGAGAAGATGAATCCAGACGACGAAGAGCATCATACCATTCCCTGTTTCCCATCCCGACGGAAACCAAGCCGGTTCACGTCACGGAAGGTCTTCTGGCTTTGCTGCTGACCCATGAGCGTCACGCTAGCGCGCATTATTCATGACGGTTCGTCGCGAAATCGCATAGTCGCCAAGCGAGACGGGCGCGCGGAGCCGCGCGGGACTGAGGCGTACTTGAAACAGTGCATTGAAGGACCAAGCGGCGAGACCGCAATTGCAGCAGAAGCGTTCATGAATAATGCGCGCTAGGTCATCCACCGGAGTGTAGCTCTTTCCGGCACTGGGTGGGCGATGTTGGGAACACCGGCCAATTGATCGAGACGATATTTCTTTAGCTGCCGGTACCACACGGCCAGTGTGTCCGATTCCAGGTTCAATAACATACCTCCCTTCAGGCCGAACCCTTGTTCCTGCAATTCCAGGATTTCCCGATCCTGGCCCAAGATGGTCCTCAAGGTCCGGCGCACCAGCCAACCAGCGGGTAGCTGGCGCAAGAAATTCCACCCGACGGAGACGTCGAACCGGCTTCGTTCATCGGTGAGCGGCGTGGCAACCAACATCACAGACGCGAACCGCTTGCCGATCTCCCATCGTTCAAAATGGATGCCGGGCAGGACAAAATCGACGGTGGTCGTGGCCGAACCCAGCCCTGGAGACAAGGCGCGAAAGATAAAGGTGTCCGGCAGCAGGACGTTCTGCGATATGGTGCGAAACCCTAGCGGCAGCCGCGTGAACACCTTTTCTTTTTTCCTGGCTGCCTCCCGCCGGCGGAAATACTTGTTGTGCACGAATGGGACGTGGGCGGGATCCATGAGACTATCCACGGCGAAATCCCACCGGACTTTCGCCTCGGCAGACTGGCGCGCGGAGACCATCCGGCTGCCGTCAGGCGGGACAGGTAGCGCGGGCGGCGGGGTCGTCGGTTTTGGGCAGAGGTCGTTGCCCATATAGACCCACACCCAGCCGTCCTGTTCCTCGACTGGAAGAGTCTTCACGCAGGCAGAGGGCGACGATGGGTGCGCCACGTTGCCGATGGCCGGCACTTCTACGCACTCGCCGGAGGAAGTGAAGCGCCACCCGTGAAAAGAGCAGCGCAAGGAATCCCCTTCCTGCCGAGCCGACGAGAGCGGCACGCCCTTGTGAGGGCAGCGATCTTCCAACGCATGAACCCGACCCTGGCCATCCCGAAATAGCACCAGTGGCTGATTGCACAGCACCGCCGCGAACGGCTGGCCGGCCCGGACTGCGACGCTTTCCCCGGCGATATACCAGAATCCTTCAAGCATCACTCATCTCCTTTGCAACAAGACCTTCTGTGTCAGGTCGTCTCTCAGCAGGGCAAACGGGCGCGCTTGGGCCGCCTATCGCATACATAACTGATCGCCGTGGTCCAACCGATAGAGTTCCTCGGGTGCTGGTGCGGCGGCGGGCAAGACCTCCGTTGGGCCATCGACTCCCTGGCGAACGATATCACGGGCGCGACTGTGGTGGTATCGACAACCCTGGGGCGCCAACTTCTTTGCGAGCGTCTCCAATGGCCACCAGTGGGCGGTCACCATCTCGCGGAGGGCCTGGTTTCTCCCGCTGAACACAAAAACCGGATGGTCCGGCAACCAGTCGGCTCCGCCGTTCGCGTAGGCAATGAACATGCGCGCTCTCGCGCTCGCCGCGAGTTGGGCCAGGTAGTCGCTCGACACACAACAATTCTCGCCGACCTCCAGCCAACGGCCCGGAGGTGAGAGACAGGCATAGGCGGCGAACGTCCGGAGCTCCAAGAGCTGACCGGGTTGCGCGTAGACGACCTCGATCGACCCATATCGCCGGACCAGATCGTCAATCACGCCGTCTTTCACCGCGTTCTCGCCGGAGTTAGTGGGGCCGCTATCGACGTGGACCAGCACGTTGCGGCCGCGATCCGCGATCAGATAACAATTGCGGGGCATGCCCAGCTCACACGAGCACTCCCCGTAGAATGGAACGGAGACCACGCCGCCCTCGTCAAAGGTCCACGTGTCCCCATGCGCCAACTCAATAATCCGCGTAAATCCCAAGCCCCCCAGCAACGATCTGTAATCGTAATACAACGCGCGCCGATTCTTTCGGCTCGGCACGATGACTGGCGTCTCCTTCGGAAAGGCCAGCAGCGTGCGGGGATCGACATGGTCGTCATGATCGTGGGTCAGAAAGATCGCGGACGGTTTCGGGAGCAAGGAAGTCCAGAGCGACGGAATGGAGGCTTCGGCAAACCAGGGAATCAGCCAGGGGTCGAAAAGCAGGAAGTTGTCGCGCTGCCGATACATCAAGGCGGCATGCCCGAGATGGACGACATCACGATCATACGTCGCGCCGAGCCAATGCTCACGGATCGACGAGCGCGCCGATACGGCCAGGCAGTCGTGCGCGCTGAGGAGATCCAAGAATCCGGCCAGGTATTTGACGCGGTCGGGGCCGGAGGCCGCTCCCATCCGTACGATCTCGGCGCGAATCTCCGCAACCCTCTGCGTCCCGTCGAGGCAGCCGATCAGTCTCCCGATTGCAGGAGCCATCAGCCGGTCAAAGCCGAACGGAATCACCTGTCTCGTCGCCGCGTTGAAGACGCGCAGACCGGTGTACTCGACGGTGGCGGATTGTGCGGCATCCAGCGGAAATTCCCAATGGAAGGTTCCATCAGGCTCCCGCCGACACCGGATGTGTTCACACCAATGGGGGCGCGACTGAACGACCTCTGCATAGGCGTTCTCCAGCCGCGTCCGCAGCGCCGGATCATTGCTGGACGAGCGGCCCGCAAACACATCGCTGATCGCCATGTCGATCGCGCCGGAGAGGTGCTGATGGACCTCATGAAGGCTGGCCACAACCGATGGGGCCACACCGCCCAGAAACGGAAAGGGGCCTGGGGACTCCGAACTTTCCAACTGAATCCACACCCATGGACACAGGCCGGCATACTGCTCGCTATTCAGTGCACCCCAGAACTGCGCCATACAGTCAGCAGCCTATTTCGTCGCGACATTCCCTGCGGCCCGTTCAGGACCTTAGCCACTTATCCAGACTCCCCCGCTTCCCACACATGCCAATAATCAACTGAGGACTTGATCTTTATCATCCTTCGTTTGCCGTACCTGCGCTAGGAGGGACCCTTCTATGTCTCCGACCAAGCCGGCGCCGCCGATCGACGATTTGCTTTTCCCCTCGAGCCACCGGACAGTTGCCTGCTTAACCGATCAGCGCACGCACGTTGTCCCGGCTGAGCTTGGCGGAGCCATCAGTTACCACCTGCCCGGTCGAAGCCCGGCGTCCGGCCCTCGCATCGTGATCGGGCCCACCGGGCACCGGACCTTTTATGGAGAGGACGGACGACGCGCCTTCTGCACAGATCCATCCGGCACCCTGCTGCACGAATGCGAATGGATACAGATAGCGGTCGGCACAATCAGGCTCGCGCGAGCCAGAGTTCGCCTGGATTCTCTCCTATGGCTTGGACTGGTTGCAGAGGCGACCACGCACAAAACCGTTCTGGACCTTTCTCGCCGGACGGATCGGTCCCCGGCGGCACCCGACGACCTCCGCCGAATGGCCACGCAGGCTTGGCGCGTGCCGCTGGACGATGTGCGCTACTTCTTCCCGGACAGCAGCTTCGAGTGGGATGCCGACAGGCGCGTCACGATTCGTCTCAAGAAGGACGGTCTCTATCTTCTCGACGATGGGACTTTCGCCAAGCCGAGATTCATGAGCTACATGGGCGCGATTCCATGGGCAAGGATCGATCTGCTCAACGTGGTCGAGCTGTTCCAGTCCACCCTTCCCGGAACAGGAAGTGCCGTCCTTGAATTGATCTGGGGGCTGTGCGATGACCAGCGCCGGAGTGAAGGATCAATCCCACTACGGTATCGTGGCCTCCCGATCTACCCTTCGGAACCGGCCTACGGGCTGTTCTCTTCATTTTTCAGGCCCGAAGTTCCCAACGGCGAGGACCCACACGAGTTGTTCATGGACACGCAACGCGCGAACCAGATCGCGTGGTGGCCGCGCCATGACCCGCCGTGGCGCTACTTCGATCGGACTCGGCAGCTTGCCGCGACGGTACAAGGCGGCATGGTTCAGAAAGTGATGATGGTGGATGACCCTGTCGGTGTCCCGTATGTGGCTCCGGGAACGAGAGGAGGGTTTGCTTCGTGCGGACGGACCGCCATTGTCACAGAGAACCGGCTACAACTCGGAGACGGCGCCAACATCCGACAGTTGACGCTGAACCCTGTGTGGGGCGTCACCCATGAAACTCTTTCGCATAGGATGGCGACGTATCCATTCGACTGGCGCGCTTTCTTTTGCGGCTCTCCGCCCCGGCTCGATCCTGGATCCGTTCATACGCTCGCGCTCTTCTATCCGGACGACGAGACCGAGGTGGCGGAGCTCTCTACCCAACCTTTTGTCCTGGAGCAGCTCTACGTTTCCCTGAATAAAGCCGGCGGTCTTCCATCGAGGCTTGCGCGGATCAGGCGCGTGCTCATCGACGGTTTCGACGCCGTGGCGGCAGGCTGCATCGACTTGGACTACGCGAGGCAGACGACGGTCCTCTACCGCTCACCGGAATGGGCTCAAAAACAGGCGCAGGCGCTCTGGGATCAGGCGGCCCAAACCGGCAAGTTAGAGGCCGTGCGGGAGACGCGGTTTTTACCGGCCGAGCAATACCGGCAAGCGATCCATGAAAAGACCTATGACCTGATTTATTGTTGGATCCCCTTTGCGATGTACGGGCAGCCCAACCGTTGCGAGGAGATGCTGGCAGGAGTCAGCTCGGCTTTAGGGGAAGGAGGGCTCGCGTTGATCGTCGGCCCCCTTGAACTCGGCATGTCCTTCTCCCGCTGGTCGCTCCATTTACTGAATGCCGCCGGGATGAGCGCTCTTGAGCGGCTCCCGTTACTCACCGAGCACTTACGGCTTCATCCCCGAACGCGCTTGAACCAGAGTCTGACTGTCTTCTTGGCGGAGAAAGAAGCTAATCGCCTCAAGGGATCAGGAACCATTTGCGCGCAGCGCGTGGGACCTGACCCCATTCCGGAAGGGGTTAGGAGCCCCGCCGCAAGCGTCAGCCGGAGGGCTCCTGACCCCCGACAAGTGGTTCCTGCCCCCTCTCCAGCACGCGTCTAGCGTAGGCCGCAACCCAAATCGGCCTGAGTCCGGCTCTACAGGCTCGCGCGCACAAACCGCACTGGACGCAATGCTTGAAGTGGTCGGCCACCGACACGTAGTCGCCGAATACTGCGCACCACATGCCGCGCATGACATCGATGTCTTGAGGACATGCGGTCACGCACAATCCGCACTTGTGGCACCCGGTGATTTCCGGGAACAGGTCGAAGAGGGCTTGTTTCGGGTCATCGATCGTCGTCAGATCATAGACAGGTTCGGGACAGGGATAGCAACCGACCAGCGAGAACGAGATTCCCTCCCGAACGGGAATCCGGCAGGCCAGTCCAGTTCGCACATGGGTCTCGTCAGGGAGCCGATAGAGCGCGGCGCAGGTCCCGCAGCATCCTCCCAGACACCCAAGCTCTCTGGCAGACTCCCATCCGGTTTCGAGCAATGCCCCCATCAGAGTACTGTCCTTCGACACCCGGTACGTCTTCCCCATGAACTGGATCGAGACCTGGTCTTGGAACGCCATAGTGTTCACACTCCTCGTGAGGCGTGAAGGGCCTGACGCTTCACGAATTACGGCACGTGCATCGCGACCCGCCGTGCCCGGATGTGTTCAGGCGCATAATTGGGGAGCAGCATGGGCCCTACCTTCCCATCAGAAATTCCCGCCTCGGTAAGCTCCCGTTCGAAAGAACGCACATGGTCGAGAGACAACGCCTTTGGCGCGCCGGCCTCGCGCGCATAGGCCGCCGCGGCCAGACCGGCTCGCCGTCCAAAGACCACGATATCCAGGAGGGAATTGCCCATGAGCCGATTCTTCCCATGGACCCCGCCCGACACTTCTCCCGCCGCCAGCAGTCCGGGGATGGAGGTTTCACCGTTCACCCCGATCACAAGGCCGCCGTTTTGATAGTGCAGAGTCGGATAGACCAGCATAGGCTCCCGGCTGATGTCGATGCCGAACCGCTGGAACTGCAGGTACTTGGCCCCCAATTCCCGCCTCACCGTACCCTCGCCGTGCAGCAGCTCGATCATAGGCGAATCCAGCCAGACTCCGGATCGACCGGCGGGCGTCGCAACACCGAGTCCCTGTTCAGAGCACTCCCGAATAATGCAGGCTGAAGCCACATCGCGTGGCTCCAGCGCAAAGAGAAACTCCTCGCCGCTCCGGTTTAACAGGTGGGCGCCAAGCCCCCGGACTTTCTCGGTGATGAGCAAGCCGGCATTCTGCTCGGGATAAATCGCGCCGGTCGGATGGAACTGGGTCGAGTCCAAGAAGCAGGTCTTTATCCCGGCCCGGTACGCCATCACCAGCCCGTCGGCGGTGGCGCCGTAATGGTTGGTGCAGGGGAACCCCTGAATGTGCAGCCGGCCAAGTCCGCCGGTAGAAAGAATCACCGCCTTGGCCCGAACGATGTAGAGCTCCCTGGTCTCCAGATTCAGCAACACCGCACCCGCGCATTGCCCGCGCTCATCCAGCAGAAGCTCCAACGCCGGAGTGAACTCCAGCATGCGAATGCCCGGCCTATTGCGGGCCTCATCCCGCAATACGCGCATGATCTCGGCGCCGGTCATATCCCCACAGGAATGAAGCCGTTTGCGCGAAGTCCCGCCTCCATGCCGGACCTTCATCCGCCCATCCGGATATTTGTCAAACAACACGCCGAGGCGTTCCAGCCACTCGATCGCCACCGGCGCATCCTTCACCAGGGCTTCAACCAAATCAGGGGCATTCGAAAAATGCCCTCCGCCCATTGCATCGATGTAGTGGTAGCAGGGCGAATCGGCCTCAGCCGTCGCGCCCTGGATGCCCCCTTCGGCCATCACGGTATTGGCGTCTCCATGCCTGAGCTTGGTGGCCACGGTCACGGACGCACCGGCCTGCACCGCCTCGAGCGCGGCGGCTGTCCCCGCCCCGCCCGCCCCGATGATCAGCACATCCGTGTCCACGTCAACCCGGTCCAGACGCACCTCATCCAGATCCAGCCGACTGTGGGATTCAAGGAGATCGGCCAACTCAATCGGGAGGCGATCCCCTTTATTCGACCCCACACTCAACGCTCGCTTGGCCTCCGCTCGATAATCCGGATGAAACCTCGTCAACCGGTCCTGGCGCTCCGCCAGCGTGAGCGCCGGATAGGATTCCCCACGCCTGGCTCGCTCTACGCGCTGGGGCCTGGTTTTTTCAACAAACCGGATCAGACTTTTCAATTCAGGTGGATAGCTCATAGTTTGGTCCTCACCCATCGAATACCGTACATGCGTGAAAAGTGATGAGTGATAGGTGATGAGAACTCCGAGTCCAACTCATCACTCATCACCCATTACGCATCACGCGCCTTCACAGCCAGGCCGCGTCTTTCGGCTTCCACTGACCCGGCTCACTGAGATCAGGCTCTCGCTCGCGGTTCGTGTACAGGCTCGTCAATTCATCCCGCTTCATGGCTTTCAATTGAGCGAGCTTGCCGTCGAACCGCCCGGCCTGCACTTCCGCCACGCGCCGCGTGAGATGCTCAGCCTTAGGAGTGAGGTAGCGCCCCGCCAGACGTCGCACGTACATGGCCGCCGTGTGTTGTGAAATCTCGGCCGGGCAGCGGATAGCACAGAGCCCGCACATGACGCAGGAGAACGACAGGTCTGCCGCCTTGGCCAGCTCGCCTCTCCCGATCAACGCCACGTAGTCCATGACGTCGATGCCCATCGGACAGGTGCGGGAGCAGGTCGCGCAGCCGACACATCGGTAGACTTCCGGAAACAACCGGCGCACCGACTCATGCAGCGCTCCATTGGCGCCGGCCACGCCGTTGCCGTCGAACGCCTCCACATCATAGTTGGGACGATTGGCCGGCACATACGGGAGTTGCATGATCATCATGCCCGGCTGCACCACGGTCTGGCAGGCCAGTCCCGTCATCAATTGATAATCGCCGGGAAGACGGTAGAAGGTGCCGCAGGCCCCACAGATACCCCCACGGCATCCGCAGCCTCGGACATATTGATAGCCGGCATACTCGACGGCCTTCATGATCGTGAGGCTCTCGGGTACGTCATACAGCCGGCCCATGATCTGAACTGGGATCAGCTTTTCTTTATTCTTGCTGCCGTTTGAATCGTTGTCATTGCTCATCTCGTACTCCAAACCAGGCGAGGGGCACGAGGCTAGAGGAAACCCTCATGCTCTTTGCCTCTCGCCCCTTGCCTCTCGCCCATTTCTAAAAATCCGGATACATCTTTCTCGTTTGCGCGGCGGTGTAGACCGGCCCCTCTTTGCAGATGTAGAGATCGCCGACGTTGCATCGCCCGCACTTGCCCAGCCCGCACTTCATTTTGTTTTCCAGCGTCAGGTAGATTTGCTCCGGGCCGAAGCCGAGCTTCTCCAGGCTTTGCAACACGAATTTGATCATGACCGGCGGGCCGCACATGATCACGTATGTGTTCTCCGGGGAGGGATTGATCTGTTCCAACACGACCGGGACCAATCCCACCATGCCGTCCCAGCCCTCGGTCACGCCCCACGGATCGACGGTCTTGACCATGTTGACATCCGGGCGTTGCTCCCACTCCGCAATTTGCCGCTTATACACCAGGTCCTTGCTGCTCCGCGCTCCATACAGAATCGTGATGTCTCCATAGTCGGCCCTCGCCTCCAAACAGTCGTAGAGCACTGACGTGACGGCAGGGAGCCCGATCCCTCCGGCAATGAACAGCAGATTCTTGCCCTTGAACCGTTCCATGGGGAAACGGTTGCCATACGGCCCTCGGAAGCCGACAGTGTCTCCCTGATTTAAGGAAGCGAGCCCCCCGGTCACCCGCCCAATCTTCCGAAAGGTCACATCCAACGAACCGCGCCGGGCCGAAGCAGAGGCCAGCGTCAGCGTGCTTTCACCCAGACCAAACGCCGAGATGAGTCCGAATTGCCCCGGCTGAAACGTGAACGATTCACGCAGAGCCGGATCCTGAAACGCCAGCTCAAATGTCCACGTATCCAGGGTCTCCTGGACCGCGGTCTTGATCGTGGCGAGGTGCGGAATATAGAGATTCCGCAATTTTGAATGTTGAATGTTCAATGCTGAATTTCCAGATTTCTTCAATTCACAATTCATCATTCACAATTCGGCGCTTTTCGTAAGCGCCGTGACCTTCTCCATCATCTCCGCGATATCCAATCCGACGTAGCACACCCGAATACAACGCCCGCAGCCGACGCATCCTTTTGCCGAAAACTTCGTCGGATAGAAATGAAACTTGCACATGAACCGATTGCGCCAGCGCTGCGACTGGAGCGCCCGGGGATTGTGCCCGCTGGCATGCGCCGCGAAGTGATCGAACTGGCACGCATCCCAGTTCTTTCTCCGTTCCCCTTCGTAGACGCTGCCCTCATCGGTCAAATCAAAGCAGTGACAGGTCGGACAGACGTAGGTGCAGGCCCCGCAACCCAAGCACTTCGCGGCGTGCTCGCCCCAGACTTCATGGGTGTAATGGGACGGATCGGACAGCCACGCAAGGATCTTCTCCACATCCGAGCGTTCGATCGCGGGCGGCGGGACAACAGGACGAAGCGATTCGGACCCCTCTTCAAAAAAGCGGCCCCATCGGGCGACCAGCTTCTCCCCCTTGTCCGTGATCGGCTCCGCGGAAAAGTTCCCCGCGACCGTTTCCCGGAGCAGCAGGTCGCTCCCCTCTTTTGCATCCGGAGCCAGTCCCACGCTGGTGCAGAAACAGGACCGGTCCCCCCGCGCGCAGGCCAGCGTGACCACCGTGGTCCGTTCATAGCGTTCTAGAAACAGCGGGTCGTCTTCTCCCTGCCAGGTAAACACCGAGCGCAACGCGGTGATGCCGGCTGCGTCGCAGGGGCGGGAACCTACTATGACGGTCTCAGGAAAGAAGGTTCGAGGTTCGAGGTTCGAGGTTGGGGTGAGGTCTTTGATCTCCACCCCGGTCTTTTTGATGGTGTAGAGCATGACCGGCTCGGTCTGGGGGAACAGGAAGTCCTTGATCGAATTGCGTCCGATGACCT
>JAHFES010000058.1 GCA_023248355.1 Nitrospiraceae bacterium | reverse complement strand
ATCGGTGATGTGCGATGAGTGCAAAAAGGTTAAAGGCGTTCGATTAACTTTTATTGCAGGTGTGGTTGACTCATCACCGATCACCCATCACCGATCACGATCGTATGCCTCCAATTAATTTCCGTCTTCTCCTGGTGACCGATCGTCACCAGACTCAGGGACGTTCCCTCCAGACCGTGCTTCAACATGCCGTGAAGGGTGGGGTTCCTGCCATTCAATTGCGCGAGCGCGATCTGTCGACGCCCAAGTTACTCTCCCTTACGCGAGAGATTCAGGCCATCATAGCTCCGTATGGAGTTCAGGTGATCATGAATGATCGTATCGATTTGGTCTTAGCATTGAACTTGGAAGGAGTTCATCTTCGTGCCAATAGCCTACCGGTGTCAGTTGCCCGTCGCCTGATTGGAGTGCATCGTCTCGTCGGGATCTCGACCCATTCTGTCGATGAAGTGCGGCAGGCCAGCCAAGACGGAGCAGACTACGTGGTGTTCGGCCCGATCTTCGACACGCCCTCGAAGCGACGGTTCGGGCCACCCGTCGGGTTGGATGCGCTCGCAGCTGCCTGCCGTCAGTCAGTCATTCCAGTGTTTGCCATCGGCGGCATTACGAGCACGCGTGTGGGTGATGTTCGTCGCGCGGGCGCGCATGGAGTCGCGGTCATCGGAGCGATACTTGCTCGTGATGATGCGGTCGGAGCCACGCGAGAGTTGTTAGTTTCACTGGAGTCGTAAGTTTCTGTCATGCATGTGGAAAACTTTGCGCGCGCGATCACGTGGTCTAGTTGACCACCCTTAGGTCGGATGTTAGAATCCCGACACAGGCTTGAAGATGTGCTCTCATCTGGCGTTTCAGCGATTCGTTGAGTGCAGCTATGGGAGAGAGTAAGGGTCAATCAAGCCGGCTCCGGTCCCTCCGAGATTCCGTGAAGAAGATCACGAAACGGTTGTCTGAGGGTGAAGGGGACGTGATGCACAAGAACGACGAGCATGCCCGCGAAGTCGACAAGCTTCGCGTTCAGATTCAGTCGATGGAAGATGAAATCCGTCGGCTGTACCAATCTCGCTATCAACTCGACCAAGCCAACAAGCAAAACGAAAAGCTCGTCTCGACGCTGCAGGAGGCCAAGGAGCAGATTGAGGCCTTGCGCGCTGAAGTAGAGAAGCTGACTGCTCCGCCATCGACCTACGCCATTTTCTCCAGTCTGAACACAGACGGCACCAGCAATGTCTATGTATCCGGACGGAAAATGAAAGTGAGCCTCCATCCTTCCATCAAGGGATCCGAGTTGCGGAAGGGGCAGGAAGTCATCTTGAACGAAGCCCTCAACGTCATCGAGGTCAAAGGCTTCGATGGTCAGGGCGAGGTGGTTCGGTTGAAGGATGTGTTGGAAGGCGGACGAGCGCTTGTGACACTCCATTTCGATGAAGAAAAGGTCGCAGAGTTAGGCGATCCGTTGCTGGTGGAACGGCTGAGTGTCGGCGATCATCTCTTGTATGATCCTCGTTCCGGCTATGTGACCGAGAAGCTGCCCAAATCCGAAGCGGAAGAGCTCGTGCTCGAAGAGGTGCCGGATGTCGATTACGAGCACATTGGGGGCCTCCAAAAGGAATTGGGGCAGGTGCGTGATGCCGTGGAGCTGCCGTTTCTTCATCCACATATCTTTTCCGAATATAAGCTCAGCGCCCCGAAGGGTGTATTGCTCTATGGCCCTCCTGGCTGTGGGAAGACGCTCATCGCCAAAGCTGTCGCCAACTCGATCGCCAAGAAGTTGGGTCATCTCGCCGGCAAAGAGATACGAAGCTATTTTCTGCATGTGAAGGGCCCTGAGCTACTCAATAAGTATGTCGGTGAGTCGGAACGGCAAGTCCGCGAAGTGTTCAAGAAGGCGAAGGAACGCGCTGAGGACGGCCATCCGGTGATTGTCTTTTTCGATGAAATGGACGCGCTCTTCCGTACGCGAGGCACGGGGATTTCCTCTGATATCGAATCCACTATCGTTCCTCAATTTTTGTCGGAAATCGATGGTATGGAGCGTCTGCGCAATGTGATCGTGATTGGAGCCAGCAATCGCCAGGATTTAATCGATCCCGCTGTGTTACGAGCCGGTCGGCTGGATGTGAAAGTGAAAGTGGGGCGACCGGATGCCGCGGCCGCACGCGATATCTTCTCGAAGTATGTGTCTACGGATCTGCCGTTCGCTGCGGATGAATTGGAGCGACATGGAGGCGATCGGCAGGCGCTCGTCGAGCAGCTGACGACCTTGACCGTCGAGACGATGTATGCCACAAGCGAGGAAAACAAGTTTATCGAGGTCACCTACGCGAACGGGGAAAAGGAAGTGTTGTACTTTAAGGATTTTGCCAGCGGAGCCTTGATTGAGGGGATCGTGTCGCGGGCGAAGAAGTTTGCGGTGAAGCGGGTGATTGCTCAAGAAGGCACCGGTCTCCGATCCGATGATCTGGTGCGCGCCATTCGTGAGGAGTTCAAAGAGCACGAAGATCTTCCCAATACCACCAATCCGGACGATTGGGCGAAAGTCGCGGGGAAGAAGGGCGAGAAAATTATTCACATCCGGACGATCAGCGGTGGGCCGGCAGAGTCTCGACAGATCGAAGCCATCACCACCGGCCACTATCTTTAACCAGCGCTATGCAGGAACAGACATCGACGAGTCGCTCGCGAGTGCTTGGGACGGAAACTGAGTTCGGCATCGCGGCGAAGGAGGCTGCTGCCGCCGATCCTGTCTCCGGCTCCATTGCCGTGATTGGGCACTACACAGGTTTGCCCGCTCCCAACGCCGTGTGGGATTACGAAAACGAAAATCCGCTTTTGGATGCCCGCGGTTTCGAAGTCGATGGGGAACGGGAGCGTCCGAATCCTGATTATAATCGGCAGCTCAATAAAGTGTTGGCGAACGGGGGGCGACTCTATGTCGATGGGGCGCATCCGGAATACTCCACGCCGGAATGTTCAAACCCTCGGGAAGTGGTGGCGTTCGAGCGAGTCGGGGAGAGAATTCTTGCCCAAAGCTTGCAGGAGATGGCGAGAGTTCGGGGGCGTGAGCAGTATGTCCTCTACAAGAACAATTCAGATGGTAAGGGCAATAGCTACGGGTATCATGAGAACTATCTGGTGTCGCGGGCCGTTCCCTTCGACAAGATTGCCCGCATCCTCATACCGTTCTTCGTAACGCGACCGATCATTGCCGGAGCCGGTAAAGTTGGTGCGGAAAACCACACGAGCCCCACCGAGTACCAGATCTCCCAACGTGCAGACTTTTTTGAATGTCTCCTTGACCTCAATACGATGGTCAAACGGCCGATCATCAACACGCGGGATGAGCCGCATGCCGATCATGCCAGATTTCGCCGTCTTCACGTCATTGTTGGTGACGCCAACATGGCGGAGCTGTCGACCTACCTCAAGGTAGGGACCTTAAACATCGTGCTGGAACTTCTTGAGGCAGAGGCCGATCTGCCTCAATTGGAACTTGAGGAGCCGGTGCGGGCGATGAAACAGGTGTCGCGCGATCTGGATATGAAGGAGACGATCAAGCTGTCAGGTGGCCGCCCAACCACCGCCATCGCAATCCAGCATGCCTATCTCAAGGCTGCGACCAACTATTACGCATCCCATGACCTCAATCAGGTGACGAAAGATGTGCTTGTCCGTTGGGGAGCGGTGCTGAACAAGTTGGAGCAGGATCCGCGGTTGCTGGTCAAAGAGTTGGATTGGGTCGCCAAACGCCACATGATCGAGTCCTATATGGATCGCAAAGGCTGTGGCTGGGATGATTCGCGCGCGAAGCTCATGGATCTCCAATACCATGATGTTCGTCCTGAGCGAGGACTCTTCTATACGCTGGAGCGCAGCGATCTCATTGAGCGGATCGTGCAGGAGCATGAAATCCAAAAAGCGGAATTCACGCCGCCGCCTGGGACGCGAGCCTATTTCCGTGGGCGTTGCGCGAGCAAGTTTGCCAAATCGCTCTATGGCGCGAGTTGGACGTCCGTGCTGTTTGATGTGGGGGACGCCACAATCAAGAAGGTTCCGTTGATGGATCCGCATCGGGGCACTGAATCCTTGACCGGAACGCTGCTTGATACGGTTGAGACCGTGGATGCCTTGATCGAGAGACTCAAAGCCTAACTGATATGCGACCAGTGAATTGAGCCGACTATGAAACTGCCATTTCTTCCCAATCACGATGAGTCGAGTTTTTTTGACTTTGTTTCGAAGCATCATCCGGGGTTGGCGTTGGGGAGTCATGGCGTGACATCCTCGGGCCAGCCGGCGTTCGAACACGCTCGGTCGAGTGGAGCGTTGACTGTGCCTCAGGCAACGACGGTGTTGGCAATTAAGTACCAACAGGGGGTGGTGATTGCGGGCGATCGCCGGGCCACGGAGGGATTTCAGATCGCCGATCGCCGAATCGAGAAAGTGTTTAGGATCGATGCGTTGTCGGCCATGGCGATTGCGGGAGCTGCCGGTCCTTGCATCGAAATGGCCAAGCTGTTTCAGACGGAACTGGAGCATTACGAGAAGCTGGAAGGTATGCCGCTGTCCTGTGAAGGCAAGGCCAACAAGCTCGGTCAGATGGTCAAAGCCAATCTGCCGATGGTGTTTCAAGGGCTGGTGGTCATGCCGCTGTACGTGGGGTATGACGAGAAGCGTGCCGAGGGGCGTATCTTCAAGTACGACATAACCGGGGGACGGTATGAGGAATCCGAGTACCATGCGATTGGTTCCGGGGGGAAAGACGCCCGCAACACCATGCGCGAGTATTTCCAGAAGAATTTGTCTGAGCCGGATGCGCTCAAGCTTGCGTTAACGGCGCTCTACAATGCCGCAGACGATGATGTCGGCACGGGGGGGCCCGATCTCGTGCGAGGGATCTATCCCACGGCCAAGTGTGTGACCGCGCAGGGTATTACGGATATGTCCGATGACAAGGTTCGCGCCGTGTACGATGGGTTACTCGCCGTGCGCCGCTCGAAGGAGACCTAACAATGCCGATGCCGTATTACGTGTCTCCTGAGCAGATGATGCAGGACAAGGCGGAGTACGCCAAGAAGGGCATCGGCAAAGGCCGATCGATCATCGCGATGGAGTATGCCGATGGTGTCGTATTGACGGCGGATAATCCCAGTGCGTCGCTGCATAAGGTTTCCGAGATCTACGATTGCATTGCATTTGCTGGAGCCGGTAAGTACAGCGAGTTTGAGAATCTTCGAAAGGCGGGCATCCGTCATGCCGATCTCAAAGGGTTCATGTATAGCCGTGAGGATGTGACCGGTCGTTCCCTCGCAAATGGGTATTCTCAAAGTCTCGGCACTATCTTCAGCCAAGAAATGAAGCCGCTCGAAGTGGAGATCCTTGTCGTGCAGGTCGGGATCAACAGCCATCCAAATGAGATCTATCGGATTTCGTTTGACGGGAGCATTATCGACGAGAAAAACTTTGCGGTGATCGGCGGGAAATCGGAAGCTGTCCAGACGGTCTTAAAAGACAAGAGCACCAGTCCAGCGCCCTCCTTGAAGACTGCAGTCAATCTGTGTGTGTCGGCTCTAGAGCAAACTGCAAACCAAAAGCTGCCGCCTGAAGGGCTCGAAGTCGCGGTCTTGGAGCGGAGCCGCACCGGCCGGAAGTTCCGTCGACTAGCCGTGGCTGACGTCCAGCAACTCCTTTCTTCCTAATCCCAGCCTTCTCCATTCTATGCCAGATGCCTGTCCAGCCATGTGAATTCCTTACCCAAGGCTTGTTGTTGAAGATCGAACAAGGGGCGTGTATTCTGTTCTTGTACCTCCATGATGCCTGCTGGTCCTATGAAGCAACGGATCTTCGGCCTCGAGAACGAGTACGGCCTGATTTTCTCGCCGAACGGTCGCATCTACCTCCCTATGGAGAAAGTCCTCGGATACATTTTCGAGGGCCTCATTCCCAATAGCTGGCCATCCAATGCCTTTCTCATGAACGGCGCGCGGTTTTATCAGGACACCGGCTGTCATCCGGAGTATGCCACGCCGGAGTGCGACAACATTCTCGACTTGGTGATCCACGACAAAGCCGGCGAGCGGCTGCTTGAGGCCTGTTTGCCGGCCGCCGAGGAACGACTTCGCGAGGAAGGGCTCTCCGGCGAAATCTACATCTTCAAGAACAATACCGACTCTCTGGGGAATACCTATGGGTGCCATGAAAACTTCCTGATGCGACGTGATGTCGATTTCTGGAAAGTGACGGAACAGTTGATCCCGTTCTTTGTGACGCGACAGGTGTTTAGCGGGGCAGGGAAGGTCTTGAAGGTCTCGGGGAAACCGCAGTATTTTATCTCTCAGCGGGCACAGCATATCCACGAAAAGACATCCTCCTCGACCACCTCTTCGCGCAGCATCATCAATACCAGAGATGAACCGCACGCCGACGCTGAACGCTATCGGCGTCTGCATATCATCGTCGGGGACTCCAACATGTCGGAGTTTGCCACCTATCTCAAGGTGGGGACGGCCGCACTCGTGCTGTCGATGATTGAAGAAGGATATGCGGTGCATGGCATGGAACTCGAAGATCCCGTCAAGGCTATCCGTGAGATCTCGCGCGATCCTACGCTCAAGAAGAAGGTGAAGCTGGATGATGGTCGGCAGATGACTGCGATCGAAATCCAGCAGGTCTATCTGGAGCGCGCCAAGGACTATCTCGATCAGCAGGAGCACGAACCTATCCTTGACGATGTCTTCACCAAGTGGGCGTCAGTCCTGACCCATCTGGAAGAGGATCCCATGCAGCTTGTCCACCAAGTGGATTGGGTGACGAAGAAGCACATGATTCAGTCTTACGTCGACAAACGGAACTGTGGCTGGGATGACCCCCGAGTCTTTTTGCTCGATCTTCAATTTCATGATGTGAAACGAACCCGAGGGCTCTATTATCTCATGGAGTCTCGAGGACTCGTCGAACGGGTGGTGGAAGAAGAGGCGGTGCAGCGAGCCATGTCGACTCCGCCACAGACGACGAGAGCCAAGGTCCGCGGCGATTTCATTCGTTTCGCCAGGGCCAAGAACCGGTCCTATACAGTGGATTGGACCTATCTCAAGTTGAACGGGTATTGGGAAGAAACGATTCTGTGCATGGACCCCTTTAGTGCCGTCAACCGACGGGTTGAGGAATTGGTCTCGCAAGTGTCAGGGGGGCGCTTTTACCGATGATGCTTCCAACGCTCAAGACGGTTCATCGACGGATTGTCCGGCTGGACCGAACTGTTCTCATGGCCGTGGTCCTGCTGGCCAGCATCTTCCCCGTCGACCTGTTCCCCGGTTCTCTGCCGGCTCCCAAAGGCGTCGATGGGCAGTATAGCGGCAAGCAGGGGCAGATCATTGTGGTCAAAGTTTCTACGGATGGTGCCGTGACGCATGTGCAGGGAAGTTTCCTTGGGCGGACTATCAGCTTTTTTTCGGACTCAAGACCAGGGGAGCCACAGGGGTATGTGGGACTGCTTGGGGTGGACATGCAGGATGAGCCAGGAACCCACGAGCTAGAGGTGGCGATCAAGAATGGGGAGCAAAGCCGGCGCCTCAGCTACAACATTCTTGTGGTCAAGGAAAAGTTTCATGTCGAACACCTGAAATTACCCAAAGACAAGGTCGATCTCGATGCGAAGAGCTTGGCCCGATGGAAAGCTGAGCAACAATTGGTACAGGAGGCGCTTGCGCCCGACTCTCAGATGAAGCTATGGCAGCCGAATTTTCTGGAGCCGGTGAATGGGAAACGAACCGGTATTTTTGGAAGTGTCAGGATCATGAACGGTCAGGCGCGCAATCCTCATAATGGGGAAGATATCGGCGCGCCGCTTGGCGCGGACGTCGCCGCGACGAATGATGGAGTCGTGCGGCTCACGGTCGATCATATCTTCTCTGGAAGAGGCGTCTACCTGGACCACGGCCTCGGATTTTACTCGATGTACTTCCATCTTTCAGAAGTGCTGGTCAAAGAGGGGGATCTGGTGAAGGCCGGACAAATTGTGGGGAAGGTGGGGGCGACTGGCCGCGCGACAGGTCCGCATCTCCACTGGGGCGTGAAACTCAACGGCGCGCGCGTCAACCCCTACGCGCTGCTCGAACTGCCGTTTGCTCGAAATGGAGCCAGTCCTCCAGAGCAGAATCTCCTAGAGCCTGTGCCTGCCATACCAGTCAACGGACAAGCACTTAACTAGGTGTGCTTTAGTAGAGAAATATTTATTTCTCCTACTGCCCGGAGATGCCAAGTCCCCCAAGGAGCGGCATCAGACTGTCTTCTCCTGGCCCTTTTCCGTGCTTCGATGCGTCGCTGATATCCTCCAGCAGCTGGCCTGCCTCAGGGTTCAGCGCTTTGATCCTCTCACCAAGGCGTCCGGACATCATGCCTTGCTGGACCTCTGCCTCCGTCAGTTTGCCATCCTTGATGCCCTGTTGAAGAATCTGGGCCAGTGCTTGAACTTTGGCGAAGACGTCCGGAGGCATGCTGTGAAGGATTTTCGATGCGTCTTGTGGTCCCCCTCCCAGTTGGGCGTAGCATGGAAGTGCCAATGCTGTGGCCACCCCTACGATGAGGAGGGCGAGTGTGAATCTGAGTGTCATGCGGTGCCTCCTTTTGGGACTCAGTCGATGCTGCTGCTTGTGTCAATCCAGTCTATTATCCTTGCCGAGTGAGGCCTGGAATAGAAAAAACGCGATAATGGAATAGATGGTTAGTCTGCTTTAGCTGCGGTCCACTAGTAGTTGGATTCGAGGCTGGAGGGTGTTTTGTTGAGGACCGTCGCAGCCGCACGCGAGAGGGCGGCGTCATGGGCATGGTCGAGGGAATAGATCCGAAATTGGACAAGTCTGGTGGGAAGGAGATCCAGAAACTCTTCGAGTGGTTCGGTCGAGACCTGCTTGGTTCCCGGATCGTAGACATACAAGGGATTACCGCGCTGATCTTTCGGGTCTGGACGAGGGTCGAGCGGGGCCATATCCACACGAAACTCCAGCCCCTTTAGTTCAGACGGCAGCTCTTTCGCAATCTGCTGCTCAAACTGTTCACGACTCGGGAACGACATGCCTCGCTCCTGCCCTTTTTCTTTGAGTGCCGTGCTGTAGGCCATCTTCCATTTCACATCGCGGTCGAGGATTCTGCCCCATTCATGCCCGAGGCGCCGCCTGGCACCCTGTCGAGCCTGTTTCCATCGCCGGACCTCTTCTAATAGAGACCAATCGGTCAACGTCAGATACTGGTCCATCTGCTTGCGCGGATCGCGGGGCAGCAGCAGTTTCATGGTCTCGCCAAAAATATCGCGCAGGTGGATGTCGATGGCTCTGGTGGTGCGGTGAAAGTACACGTTGGAGTAGAGGTACATCCTGGTGTTCAGGAACATCTGAAGGGCGGGGAGTCCGGTCTTGTGAATCGTAAAGCCCTTCTCGGTCACGATGGTGTAGTGAATCAGTCTCGTCAGATCGACAGGCCCGACGGCCACGCCGCACATATACGAATCTCTCAGCACGTAGTCCAGGTTGTCGCCGGTATAACTTCCTGAGATGACTGGCTGGAGCATATTGAGCCAACGGGGGAGGCGAGAGTTGTCCTTCCCCTTTTCCTTCAGAATCAGATGCGCGATTTGATCCGGGTTCAGCTCCTCGCCTTTGGCGAATGGACCTGACGGGCTTCGGCGAATCTTTTTGATCATGGGCCCGAGGTATTCTCGAATGATGATCTGTCCCAGTTTCTCATGGGTGAGGTGAAAGCCATGGAGGTAGTTCTCGTCGAAGAAGTGGCAAAACGGGCCGTGCCCGATGTCATGGACGAGGGCGGTCACGCGCAAGACTTCTTCCACGTAGTTGGCCGAGGGCACGTCCTTCACGGCTTTTTTGAGAAATGGATAGAGATGGCGGGCAAATCGTCCAGCCACATGCATCGTGCCCAAGGAGTGGACGAAGCGCGTATGTTCAGCCGAGGGATAGACCCAGCGGGCACTCTGCAGTTGGTAGATGTAACGAAGTCGTTGGACCCACGGGGAGTCGATCAGGTCTTTCTCGGTCCGCTCGTGCGGGTCTGGATTGGCATAAGGAACGGTGAAGGAGACGTATTTATGGATGGGATCGGCGATCAGTGCCGAGCCGTCATAGGGCGCATTTGGTCGTTCCGACTGACTCATGACAGAGGAGCATCTTAGCCCACCTGATTAGGAGGCGGCAATGGCTCGGCCGCAAGCGCGCTGGGTGCGGGACGATACTTGAGGACGAGTAGATACGCAGCGGGATATGTGAGGAGGGCCCCGATCACACTGAGGACGAACCCGCCAAGCGCGAAGGGCATCGCAAAGGGCAGGATCTGTTGGTAGATACCGGCAAAACTGAGGTCGTGCCAGTTGAAGGTTGGCGTATCCGTGCGACCCAGCAGCAGCGCGCCGGTCCAGTAGGTGGCTCCCAAGATAGGAACCACGGTCCATGGATTGTTGACGAAGGCGCCGGCCAGCAAGGCCACGAAGTTCAGGCCGAAGAGCCAGGTGCAGAGCACTACCAGCACTGTGTGGAGTCCATAGGCCGGCGAGAAGGCGATGAACACGCCGAGCGCACAGGCGAGGGCCGTCCGTTGCGGTGACTCTTGCAGCTGGAGCACTTGGCGCAGGAGGGCTCGGAATGATCGGTTGCGCGAGACGGGAGGCTGGTTGTTCTGAACAGTCATTTGCGGAAATGCTCGTAGCTGGTCATGGGAAGTGGCCGCAGCGTGCCATCGCTGGACGTCATCTGCAGCCCGAACCGTCGCGGACGGATGGTGCCGATACAGGTGATGCGATAGCCGCGAGCACGCGCCTGTCGCTCAACGGTCAATTGGTTTTTTGGAGACACCGTGAACAGGAGTTCGTAGTCCTCACCTCCCGTGAGCGCCAACTGGACCGGTTGAAGACGATGCAGGTCGGCATAGGCGCGGCAGGGTACTGAAATAGGAATCTCGCTGAGGTGAAGCTCAGCCCCCACCCGACTTTCCTCACAAATGTGCCGCAGGTCTCCAGACAGTCCATCGGAGAGATCGATTGCCGCGGTCGCGAGTTGTGCGGCATTGAGCCATTGTCCCTCCGTAAGCCGAGCGGTTGGATGGAGGTGGCGGTTCACAAGGAAGTGTCGATGGGATGTTCGCAGTGAAGCAGATCTCCGTGGCGTGGAGCGAGATGTCTTGCCACGCGTCAAGAGCTGCAGCCCCGCGAGCGAGTCTCCCAGTGTTCCCGTCACATAGAGACGGTCTCCAACATGGGCACCCTTACGAAAAAGAGCACGGCGTGCGGGTGTGGTGCCAATCAGGGTGATGCTCAGGAAGAGGCCAGTTTTCGATGCTGAGGTATCGCCACCAATGAGCGTCACGTCGTGGAGTCGGCAGGCCTTCATGAGGCCCGCGTACAGGTTGTAGATGTGTGTTGATGTGACTGTCTTCGGAATGGCGAGGGACATGAGTAGGTAGCGAGGAACGGCTCCCATGGCTGCGATGTCACTCAGGTTGGCCATGGCAGCCCGATATCCCACAGACTCGTGGGATGCGGTCCTCAGGTCAAAGTGCACACCTTCTGCGAGCAAGTCCGTGGTGAGATGCCACCAGGTGTTGGGTGAAGCCGCAATGACGGCGGCATCATCGCCAATGCCTCGGACCAGCCCCGACTCGCTGCGTGCGAATCGGCGCTGGAGGCCGCTGATGAGCGAAAATTCTTGAATGGTTTGTCTGGCCTTCCGAACGGCCACGGGCGCCACCCTAGTGGAGGAGCGTGTGTGGAGCCGCCAGGATGGCAGCAGAGGTCACGCGTGAATGGCCTGCCCGCCTGCCCTTGCTGGAACGAGTCGATTTGGCGTGCGATAGCGTAGACGATGGCTTCTTTGACGTGGGCGGGGTCTTGGCCTTTCGCCGGAGTGCGATTCTCATGACGTCGTCCATCGTGTCGGCAAATGAGAGATGGATGCCTTTCAGCAGATGCTTGGGGATCTCTTCGAGATCCTTTTTATTGCGGTATGGCAGAATCACCGTGGTGAGTTTGGCTCGCTTGGCAGCCAGAATCTTTTCCTTGAGCCCGCCGATCGGCAGCACGCGTCCTCGCAGCGTGATCTCCCCTGTCATGGCGAGATCCCGCTTGACTGGAATTCCTGACAAGGCAGACGCGATGGCAGTGGCCATTGTGATTCCGGCCGAGGGGCCGTCCTTTGGAATGGCGCCGGCCGGCACATGGATGTGCAGATCTTGCTTACTGAACATGTCGGGGGTGAGGTTCAACGTTCTCTCACGAGAGCGGACATAACTGAGCGCGGCCTGGGCCGATTCTTTCATGACGTCGCCCAAGTGGCCGGTGAGCGTCAGTTGTCCCTTCCCTTTCATCGCGGTGGCTTCGATGTAGAGGACGTCTCCACCGGCTTCAGTCCAGGCGAGGCCAGTGGCCACACCCACTTCATCCTTCTCCAGTTCAGCTTCCGGCACATATTTGGGGACGCCCAAATACTGGTGGAGATTGGCCGGGTTGACGGGGAACCCCTGGCCTTTGCCTTCGGCCACCTTTTTGGCCACCTTCCGCATGACGTTGGCGATCTCGCGCTCAAGGTTGCGGACCCCGGCTTCACGGGTGTAGTGCGCAATGATTTGCCTGACCGCCGGTTCGGCAATCCGGACGTGCTTGTTCGTGATCCCATGTTCCTCAAGTTGACGCGGGATCAAGTATTTCTGTGCAATGCCCAGTTTTTCCTCTTCGGTGTACCCCGGGATCTCGATTATCTCCATGCGGTCGCGCAGGGCGGGGAGAATCGGATCCATCAAATTGGCGGTCGTGATGAACATCACTTCACTCAAATCGAACGGGACGCCCAGGTAATGGTCGGTGAAGGCGTTGTTCTGCTCAGGGTCCAGCACTTCGAGCAGCGCGGCGGAGGGGTCGCCACGGAAATCCATGCCGACTTTGTCCACCTCGTCCAGCATGAAGACCGGATTGCTGGTTCCGGCTTGTTTCATCCCCTGGATCATGCGACCCGGCAAGGCGCCGACATAGGTTCGGCGATGTCCGCGGATTTCCGCTTCGTCACGGACGCCGCCCAAGCTGATGCGCACACACTCCCGTCCCAATGCGCGGGCGATGGATTTGCCCAGCGACGTTTTTCCTACTCCCGGCGGACCGACGAAACAGAGGATCGGGCCCTTCATCTTTTCTTTGAGTTTGCGGACAGCCAGATATTCCAGAATCCGTTCCTTGACCTTCTCAAGATCGTAGTGGTCGTCATTCAGCACTTTGGCTGCGGCCTTCAGGTCGAGGTTGTCTTTCGATCTCTTCGACCAGGGCAGTTCCACCATCCATTCAAGGTAGGTCCTGACGGTGGCTGATTCCGCGGTGTCCGGGTGCATTTTTTCGAGCCGCTTGAGCTGTTTCTCGGCTTCCTTCAGAACCTTGTCCGGCATCTTGACGTCTTTGATGCGTTTGCGGAATTCGGTGACTTCTTCCGCCCGTTCGTCCAATTCGCCCAGTTCTTTCTGAATGGCTTTCAGCTGCTCGCGCAAGAAGTACTCGCGCTGCGTCTTGTCCATCTCGCCCTTGGCTTGGGCTTGGATCTTCTGCTGCATCGACAGGACTTCGATTTCCTTCCCGAGAATGTCGCTGACCTGGCGGAGGCGTTGGATTGGATCGGACAGCTCCAGCACGGCTTGGGTCACATCCACTTTGAGTCCAAGATTCGACGCCACCATGTCAGCCAGCCGTCCCGGCTCTTCCAAGTTTTCGATCACGACCATGACATCGGGGATCAGAACTTTGCCCAGGCTGACGATGCGTTCGATCTGCTCCTTCACCGTGCGCATGACCGCTTCGGACTCGAGCGTCGACGCGGCGGGCTTGGAATCGGGGAGCTTGTCGATCCGAACGGAGTAATAGGGGTCTGTCTGAATGTAATTGGTGATTTTCGCTTTGGCGATCCCTTGCACGAGAATCTTGATCCGTTCGTCCGGCAGCTTGAGCATCCGCATGATAATACCGACGGTACCAATCGCGTGGATGTCTTCCGGCGT
Organism: Nitrospiraceae bacterium; assembly: GCA_023248355.1. Taxonomy (GTDB): domain Bacteria; phylum Nitrospirota; class Nitrospiria; order Nitrospirales; family Nitrospiraceae; genus Nitrospira_D. The sequence continues at coordinate 1,547 of JAHFES010000058.1, read as the reverse complement.
AGGATTCTCAACGTCGAGGGCTTTTTGTGTGGCGAGGAAGATCATCCGATTGCCGGCGAGGGCTGCTTCGATCGCCTTGATCGACATGTCGCGTCCGACGAAGAGCGGGAGCACCATATAGGGAAACACCACGAGGTCGCGGACGGGCAACAACGGAAGCTGGTCCGGGACTTCGACGTTCTGCGGTGGCTGAATCTCTTGTTCGTTCGAGTCTGTCATGTGTCGTTACATCCTTCGGTGCCACACACTAGTTGGCCGTTGGGCGCAAATTAATTTTGGAATAGAGCGCCTCGGAGTAGGGCGCGGAATCTATGTTCAGCGATCACCTGGAATCAATCGTGCCCGTGACGAAAGATAGTCGCTGAACTCAGCTCCCAGTGCCGGGTTCTTGAGGGCGAACTCGACCGTGGCGATTAAGAATCCCAGTTTGTCCCCGGCATCATGCCGCTGTCCCTTCACTTCATGGGCAAACATCGGTGATTTCTTTGCGAGTTCCCTGAGTGCGTCGGTCAGTTGGATTTCTCCGTTCTTTCCCGGCGCAGTTTTTCGCAAGATCGGAAAAATTTCCGGAGGCAGAATATAGCGACCGATGACAGCCAGATTCGACGGAGCATCAGCAGGAGCCGGCTTCTCCACGAGATCCTCAACCCGGTGCAGGCCTTGAGCCAGGCGCTTGGGCGTCACGATCCCATATCGACTCACGTCCTGTTTGGGGACTTCTTGTACACCAAGGACGGCCCCATGGCGTTTCTTATAGACATGGATCAGCTGCGCGAGAGCTGGAACCGCGGCATCGATGATCTCATCACCGAGAATGACCGCGAAAGGCTCATCGCCGATGAGATGTTGGGCGCAGAGTACAGCGTGTCCTAAGCCCAGAGCTTCCGATTGCCGCACGTAACAGAAATTCGCGAGGTTCGAGATTTGGCGGATTTGATTGAGCAACTGGTTCTTGCCGGTGCCCTTCAGATTTTCTTCGAGCTCAACGGAACGATCGAAGTGATCTTCAATCGCGCGCTTCCCGCGGCCCGTGATGACGATAATGTCTTCAATGCCTGAGGCCACCGCTTCTTCGACCGCATATTGAATGAGCGGCTTGTCTACCAGCGGCAACATCTCTTTGGGCGAGGCTTTGGTCGCGGGAAGGAAGCGGGTTCCGAGGCCTGCGGCGGGGATCACAGCTTTTCTGACGGTGAATCGTGACATCAAGCGGATAGTATGTGATGGGTGGGGTGATGTCAAGAAATGGACACACTCATGACGTCGTCTGTGTGGACAGCTCGCACGAGTCTCCAGCAGGATACGGAAAAACCGGACGTGTGCCCTTCGACAGGCTCAGGGCGAACGGATTATGGCCAGAATTCATCAATTCTTTCCGTTCGTGGTGAGCTTGTCGAACCATGAACGGAGTTTTTCCACAGCCTGCTAGTCCTTTACAATGTAGGAAGGCCTCAATATAATCCGAGAGTTTTGCACACGCGGGCTCGTGGCTGATGCGAGTACGCTGAGCAGCGTACGGTGAGTGTCTCACCACGTTCGTGGCAACC
>JAHFES010000057.1 GCA_023248355.1 Nitrospiraceae bacterium | reverse complement strand
CTGTCTGCGGCGGAACAGGCGCTCACGTTCATGATCGATTATGCGATTCAGGACGGCCTCGTCTTCCGAACGGTGGCTGGGGGAAAGGGGCGCATCGCCGGGTATCTCGATGACTACGCCTGCCTGGCAGCAGCGCTGCTGGATGCCTTTGAGACGACGTCGCACGCGTGGTATCTCGATCAGGCTCGGGTGGTGACGGACAGTTTGCTGAATCAGTTTTGGGATGATTCCGTCGGGGGCTTTTTCTTTACCGGCAAGCGCCATGAGGCGCTTATTCACCGGATGAAGTCCGGGGTCGATAGTGCAATTCCCTCGGGCAATGCGGTGGCGGTCCAAGTGCTCCTCAGGCTCTTTTCTTTGACCGGAGAGCGATTGTATGATGACCGGGCGGAGCAGACCCTGCGGGTATTCCACGATGTCATGGATCAGAATGCGTATGGAACGTCGGCGATGTTCTGTGCGCTCGACCTGTATCTGTCCAAGCCGAAAGAGGTGGTGATTGTGGGAAGTCGGGGCAATCCCGTCACGGAGTCCTTTATCGCCATGGTGCACCAACGGTATGTGCCGAACAAAATTCTGTTTCTGCTGGATGAGTCGCGTCGTGGTAAAGTATACGAGCTCCCATTGGCAGCGGGCAAAGTCAGCGTGAACGGGCAGTCGACGGCCTATGTCTGTCAGCGATTCAGTTGTTCTCAGCCGGTGACGGAGCAGGCTCAGTTGGAACTGTTGTTGTAGGAAGGAGCATGTGTGGCTGCTGGTGGTTCTGAAAATGGGCTCTACGATCACCTCTATAAACGATTTTTTGAGAATCGTGATGGCCATCAGGGTTATGCGTTTCAACATGCTCCCGAGGGCAGCACGCCTCCGCCGACGGTCACATTTAGCCAGAAACTCCGGTGGTGGACGTGGGATCGATGGCAGCGGCGGAAGAAGATTCTTGCCGAGCGAGACCGGTTGCAACAGGAGATCATTCAGATCAAGAAAACAGGGAACTCCAAGTAGCGCATATCTCTGACCATTGTTGCCGGAACCAGGCAAGAGGGTTGGGAAGCCCGAAGAGAGAAGGAATTAGTTATGTACGCGTCATCTTCAACGACTCCTATCGCCGTGCGAATTCACACAATGATGTGGTGCCTCCTTGTGGCAGGCGGGAGCATCGTCGCGATGGGCGAGAGCGTGCAGGCTGTCCAGTTGGAAAGCCATGAAGAAAAAGAAGCGAATTTCAAGCAGCAATCGACCGGCGGGTTGTTCAAAAAGTGGACGTTCGATCAGGATCAGTCTAACGAAGCGCCACCGGGTTTTGTGGGGCTCGCCTCCGGTGATGGGCAACCGGCCAAGTGGGTCGTTCAGGGGAATGCGACGGCGCCATCTCTTCCCAATGTCGTGACGGTCTCGTCGCGCTGTGCGGCAGGGCCGTGCTATCAACTTCTTTTGGCTGAGGGGCTCGACTACGAATATCCGGACATCACGGTCCGCTTTCGCGCATCGGAGGGGAAGGCAGGGATCGGTGGGGTCGTGTTGTGTGCGAAAGATGCCGCGAATTTTTATGCAGCGGTGGTCGATCTGGTTGGCCTTACGGTGCATATGGTTCGCATGGTGGCGGGAAATGAGACAGTACTGGCTCAGGCCCCCGTCACCCTGAAACAGGTGGACTGGCACTCGCTCAGGGTGCAGCGCAATACGATCATCAGCAAGGACTTCATCGAGACGTTTGTGGATGGAATCCTCGTGCTTTCAGTTGAAGACCAAGCCTTGGGACTGGGGCAGGTCGGGTTGCTGGCTCGTGGAGACTCCTCCTTACTTTTCGATACATTGCATGCTGTCCCGCTCTTTTCGCACCGGCCGCTCTCGGCACCGGCGGCATACTAGCCCGGACTATTCATGAATACCTACTCCGTCATCCGATCCTCTCGCCCGGCGGGGCTTTTCTCGTTCGGCCTCCTCGACGGACTGCGCGTACGCCTCCGTCGGCCTCGCTTGCGAGAAGCCCCGGCGGGCTTCGGTCTCGAACGCCTAGCGACGGCATTCATGAATAATCTGGGCTAGCGTGGCAGGGGACCATTCGGGTGTTGCCCTAGACTTGCCTTTTTTCTTCTGTCTGGAGTAGCATGACCTCGCTTGATTGCGAGAGGCCTGGCAAACAAGCACTGAGAGTGACAAGGCCTGAACCGATGTTGTTTTGGTCCTGCCCGGGAATCTGATCGGAAGCCAGAGCTAAGCGCCGCTGTGTTGATGACGTCTTCGGCCCATTCCTTCCTCGTTTCTTTCTCGCGTCCAAGACAACACCATTTTCTTCTTAAAGGAGGAACCCCATGGGTTCGAAGATTTACGTTGGTGGATTACCGTATTCAACGACCGAGCAGCAACTGAGCGATCTGTTCGCTGCGTACGGGGCGGTCACGTCGTCCCGTATTATCTCGGACAAGTTCACGGGACAGTCCCGTGGATTTGGTTTCGTGGAAATGTCGTCCGACGCTGAGGTTCAGGCGGCGATCACCGCATTGAACGGCACGGAACTGGGTGGCCGCACTTTGACAGTCAACGAAGCGCGTCCTCAGGAGCCCCGCTCCGGCGGTGGCGGTGGGCGCGGAGGATTCGGAGGCGGTCGGAACTAATCCGCTTGCGCTCTGCTTACACGAGGGCTGCCGGAAATTCCGGCAGCCCTTTTTTTGTCTCATGGTCCGACGAGCCCTTGGTAGTGTAGTGTTTATGCGTTTGCTAAGATGACCGACGGAGATTGTCGTGCCACCATTCAAATTGGAAGCGCCTTTTACGCCCTGTGGTCAGCAGCCGGAGGCGATTGCCAAGCTGACGGCTGGCGTGGAGTCAGGGAAAAAGCATCAGGTCTTGCTCGGGGTCACTGGGTCCGGCAAGACTTTCACCATGGCCAATCTCGTCGAGCGGGTTCAGAAGCCCACGCTCGTGCTGGTCCATAACAAGACATTGGCTGGGCAGCTCTATCAAGAGTTCAAACAGTTCTTCCCGCACAATGCCGTCGAGTATTTCGTGAGTTATTACGACTACTACCAGCCCGAAGCCTACATTCCGCAGAGCGACACCTATATCGCGAAAGATGCATCGATCAACGACGCGATCGACCAGATGCGGCATTCGGCTACGACATCCCTACTCCAGCGCAACGATGTGCTGATTGTGTCCTCGGTGTCGTGTATCTACGGGCTTGGGTCGCCGGAAGTGTACCATGACATGCTGGTCTATCTGGAAGAAGGGACGGAGGCCAGGCGAGAGAAGATCTTGTCCAAGCTCGTGGATATCCAGTACGAACGCAATGATACGGATTTTCATCGCGGGACATTTCGCGCGCGTGGGGATGTGATCGAGATCTTTCCAGCCTCGTCGGAAGCGAAGTCTGTGCGGATCGAACTGTTTGGGGATGTCGTCGATGCCATTCATGAAATCGACCCTCTGACTGGAAGGTCGCTGGGCAAGTTGCCCAAGATCGCGATCTATCCGAATACGCACTACCTCATTGCCCCAGATCGCTATGAACGGGCGATTACCGGCATCGAAGAGGAACTTGATGAACGTGTGGCCTATTTCAGAAAGGCAGGTCAGCTCGTTGAGGCTCAGCGAATCGAACAGCGCACGAAGTTCGATCTCGAAATGATTCGTGCGATGGGCTATTGCCACGGGATTGAAAACTATTCACGCCATCTGAGCGGGCGGTCTCCCGGTGAGTCGCCGCCAACGTTGCTGGACTACTTCCCGAAAGATTTCTTGCTCATTATTGACGAGTCCCATGCCTCGGTCCCCCAAGTCGGAGGCATGTACGAAGGGGACTTTTCACGGAAGCGAACGCTGGTGGACTATGGATTTCGCTTGCCGTCAGCCGTCGACAATCGCCCGCTGAAATTCACAGAGTTCGAACGTTGTCTCAATCAGGTGGTGTACGTGTCGGCCACGCCAGGCTCGTATGAGTTAGAGCATGCAGGGGGAGATGTCGTTGAGCAAATCATTCGGCCGACCGGCCTCATGGACCCACAGATCGAGGTGGTTCCGGCCAAAGGGCAAGTGGATCACTTGCTAGGGGCGGTTCGCGCTGAGGCGGCGAAGGGAGGAAGGGTTCTGGTTACGACGCTGACCAAGCGCATGGCCGAAGACCTGACGGAGTATTACCATGATCTCGGGGTGAAAGTGCGGTATCTGCACTCCGATATCAAGACCCTCGAGCGGGCTGAGATTGTGCGGGATCTCCGGCGCGGTGTGTTTGATGTGCTGGTCGGAATCAATTTGCTGCGGGAAGGTCTCGATCTTCCGGAAGTTACTCTTGTGGCAATTCTCGACGCCGACAAAGAAGGATATCTCCGTTCGTACCGTTCGCTCATCCAGACGGCCGGCCGGGCAGCCCGCAATCTCGATGGGCGGGTGATTTTTTATGGGGATGTGGTGACCCACTCCATGAAGTTGGCGATAGATGAAACGAACCGTCGCCGCGGAATTCAGGCCGAGTATAACCAGGCCCATGGAATTACACCGGTGAGCGTGAAGAAGGGGATTCCGGCTCTTGACTATGCGGTGGCGGACATGGATTACGTTCAGCTAGATTTGGCGGCCGAATCGGTCGAGGAGTATGGAGCCGCTGAGTCGCCTGATCGGCTTATCCAACGGTTGGAGTTGGAGATGAAATCTGCGGCCAAGGACCTTGCGTTTGAGCGGGCCGCGGAGTTACGCAATCGGATTCGGTCATTGCGGCTCAAGGGTTTGGACGTCAAATCCTAAACGTGCTTGTAGAGGTAGATTCCAATGAACATCCCCAGGATGCTGAGGACGTTTACCTTGATACTGAAGCCTAAGGTGAGTTTCACCAGAACGAGATCAATTGTGAGCGGGGGGCTGATGCCCGGAGTGAAGTGCGTGGAGAAAATGCTCTGAATCGTGCCTTGAGGAGCCATGACGTGGAGAATTTCCCCAAGAATTCCACCGAGTAGCCCGCCAATGAGCACAAAAATAAGAAGGACCCAGGGTGACTTTCTCACGCGGTTGCTGTTTCTCCTCTCTGCGCCATGCCACGTAGCGAACTAGTGGCACCATATCGGAAGGCTTCTGGCATGTCAATAAACCTACGGGCGTCCAACTCTACTTGACTTGACCCTGTTCTGTTCTATACACTCGCCGATGCTCTTTTTCTAGATTTTTCGAGGCGATCGGAGATCTGGCGCAAGGCTTCGATGGCCTCTTTTTTTGTGGTCCTATGCTTGATGCACTGAGCGACAAGTTCGAGAAAATCTTGAAGAAACTCCGGGGGCAGGGTGTGCTCACGGAGCAGAATATTGCTGAGGCCTTGAAGGAAGTGCGCTTAGCGCTTCTAGAGGCGGATGTGAACTTCAAGATTGTGAAGGACTTCCTTGAACGCGTTCGCCAGAAGGCTGTCGGACAGGAAGTGTTGCAGAGCCTTACCCCGGGACATCAGGTCGTCCAGGTCGTATGGGATGAATTGAGCGAGATGATGGGCCGTGAGCGATCGGGGCTCTCGCTCTCCTCCCAGCCGCCCACAGTAGTAATGATGGTTGGGTTGCAAGGAGCTGGCAAAACGACAACGTGCGGCAAGCTGGCGCGCGTATTTAAGAATCAAGGCAAGCGGGTACTCTTGGTCGCGGCCGATCCTCGTCGCCCTGCAGCCGGCGAGCAACTCAGTGCGTTGGGGCGGGATCTTGGAGTCGAGGTCCATCGTGTTGATCAGGTTCAAGCCTCCCAAGCAGATGTCGTACGTATCTGCCAAGCGGGAGTGGAGCGCGGGCGGGAACAAGGGTTCGATCTCGTCGTGCTGGATACGGGTGGACGACTGCACATTGACGATGAGTTGATGGGGGAACTCGTGGCGGTGAAGGCGACGGTAGCCCCGCATGAGGTGCTCCTGGTTGCCGATGCGATGACCGGCCAGGATGCGGTGACGATGGCCAGTCAATTTGATCAGAAGGTTGGTCTGACCGGCGTGATTCTGACGAAGGTGGAAGGTGATGCGCGCGGCGGCGCGGTCTTGTCCATTCGGGCGGTGACCGGCAAGCCCATCAAGTTTCTTGGCGTGGGGGAAAAGCTGGATGCGCTCGAAGTGTTCCATCCAGACCGGATGGCCTCACGCATTCTCGGCATGGGCGATGTGCTGTCGCTCATTGAAAAGGCCCAGGAGAGCTTCACGCGAGAACAGGCTGAGGAAGCGCAGAAACGGCTCACGAGCAATACGTTCACGCTGGAAGATTTTCGTGCCCAGCTGGGGCAGATGAATCGTCTCGGCTCGTTGGATCAGATTCTTGGCATGCTCCCGGGCGGGCAAAAGCTCAAGAGCGTGATCGAAGGGGAAAAGCCGGAGCGAGAAATGGGACGAGTGGCAGCCATGATCGATTCGATGACGATGCGTGAGCGCCGTGATCACACGATCATCAACGGAAGCCGGAAGAAGCGCATCGCGCGTGGAAGTGGCGCCAGCGTCCAGGATGTCAATCGATTGATCAAGCAGTTCTTGTCAGCAAAAAAGCTTGCGAAAGCAATGACGGGCGCAGGGGGGCGGCGACAACTGGCCCAACTCATGCGTTCGATGTAAGAGGGATTTTTTTAGCGCACTCGCGATTAGTGCAAAGGAGGACAGTCGTGGCCGTTCATTTGAGACTTGCTCGGACAGGAAGACACAAGCGACCGATGTATCGATTAGTGGCAGCCGATTCCCGTAAAGCGCGTGATGGCCGCTTCCTTGAAATTCTGGGGATCTTTGACCCGTTGAAGGATGCCGGTTTGCCGGAGATCAAGCCGGAGCGCGTGTTGACCTGGTTGCGTCAGGGCGCCCAACCCTCGGTCACCGTGCGGACGTTGCTTCGCCGGGTCGGGCTTTGGAAACAGTTCGAGGCTGAAAAAGCGGCGCAGAAAAAGACTGCTGCGAAGTAATCATGGTGAGTGCGCCCGATACGGTGACGGTGGGTCTGATCGAACGGTCCTTTGGCGTCAAAGGCGAGGTTAAGGTTCGTTCGCTCAGCGATGTCCCTGGCCGATTTGAGACGTTGACGCGCGTGAGTCTTGTGGCGAAGAGTGGAAAGACGCTAGAAACCAGCGTCACCCATGTCCGGCGCACCGGGACTGGATTTATTGTGGGGTTGGCGGGCCTGACCTCACCGGAAGACGCAGGGCTCTGGCGTGGTGCGCTCATTCAGGTGCCCCGTGGGACCGTCCCCGCACTTCCAGATGGGCAGTATTATGAGTGTGATTTGGTGGGGCTTGCGGTCCAGACTGAGCGGGGACAGCCGATTGGCGTACTGGAGCAGATTTGGGAATTGCCGGGAAACCCCGTGTTCGTCATTCGGCAAGGCGCCAAGGAGATCTTGATTCCGGCTGCGAAAGAGCTGGTGGCAGCTGTTGACCTCGAACGTCGAGTCATGACTGTTCGCATGATCGACGGATTGGGTGAGTAACATGCTGCGTTTCGACGTGCTCACACTGTTTCCTGAGATGGTGGCGCCCGTATTGGCCCAGAGCATACTCAAGCGCGCCCAGGAGAAGGGGCTGCTGAGCGTGCAGGTTCGCAATCTGCGTGACTTCACCACGGATCGTCACAAAGTGGCCGATGACATTCCCTACGGCGGTGGTGCGGGTATGCTCATGAAGGCTGAGCCGATTTTGCGGGCAGTCGATGCGCTTCGGGAAGAGGCCCAGTCGAGTGGGGAGGAGATTCGTTGGTTGTTTCCCTCTCCCCACGGGTGCCCGTTCACGCAGGATTACGCACAGCAGCTTGCGCGCGAGCGGCGTCGTATGGTGATTCTCTGTGGACATTATGAAGGCGTGGATGAACGTGTGAGGATGGCTCTGTCACCGGAAGAGGTGTCCGTCGGGGACTATGTGTTGACCGGAGGCGAATTACCGGCGTTGGTGCTGATCGATGCGTCAGCGCGGTTGGTGCCCGGCGTGTTGGGCGATCCGGAGTCAGTGGTTGAGGAGTCGTTCTCGAACTCCTTGCTGGAGTACCCGCACTACACGAGGCCGGCAGTGGTGCGAGGAATGGGTGTGCCGGAGGTGTTGCTGTCGGGGCACCATGAGGCGATTCGTCTCTGGCGCCGGAAGCAGGCTTTGCGAAGCACCTATCTCAGACGACCTGATCTTCTGAGGGATCGGGTGTTGACGAGCGAAGATCAACGGTTACTGAACGAACTCATGAGCGAAGGTGTCTCGACGATGCCGATGCGATGTGGGGAGGAGGGGTAAGAGCATGAATCAGTTAGAACGTATTCAGCGATCCTTTACGAAGAAATCAGCTCCGATCTTTGAAATCGGGGATACCGTCAAGGTCCATGTCAAAGTCATCGAAGGTGAAAAGGAACGCATCCAAGTGTACGAAGGGACCGTGATTTCCCGCAAAGGCGCCTTGAATACGGAGACCTTTACGGTCCGCAAGGTGTCCTATGGTGTCGGTGTGGAGCGGATATTCCCGGTGCATTCGCCGATCGTGTCGAAGGTTGATGTCGTCCGACAAGGGCGTGTTCGACGGGCGAAGCTCTACTATCTGCGTGGCAAGAAGGGGAAGTTCGCCAAGGTGGAAGAGCGCGAGTTTGTCGGAGAGAGCAAGGCGTCCGCGCAACAGGCTGCTGCTGAAAAAACTGTCAAGGCGTAATCGCCCCTCTGAGTCGGCCCCCACATCGGTGGGGCGGTCGGTTGTCTCGGGCAGAGCACCTGATCGAGGGGAATGCCTGGTGGGACCCACCGAGGAGTTTGAACAAGAGGCGAGGCGATGTGGCTACCGTCACATTGCCGGCATCGACGAAGCTGGGCGTGGCCCTTTGGCTGGCCCCGTGGTCGCTGCGGCGGTTATCTTACCGGTCCGTTGTCGGCTTGCCGGCGTCGATGACTCAAAACAGCTGTCCGAAGCCGAGCGGGAACAGCTGTATGCCGCGATTTTTGATACAGCGGTGGGTGTGGGGGTTGGGTCGGCTGATGCCGGCGAAATCGATGCCCTCAACATTCTTGAAGCCACACGCCTGGCTATGCGGCGAGCCATCGAGAACTTGGCGCCCTCCCCTGATTACCTGTTAATTGATGCAGTCACCCTCCCAGCAGTCGGGCTTCCCGCGCGTCCGATCATCAAAGGTGACATGCTCTCCTTGTCGATCGCTGCTGCGTCGATCATTGCCAAAGTGACCAGAGATCACCTCATGGCGGCGTACCATGAGAGGTTTCCCCAGTATAATTTCCTCTCGCACAAAGGGTATGGCACGGAAGAACACCTACGACAACTGGCGTGCTACGGGCCCTGCGCCATTCACCGCCGGACATTTGCCCCCGTGCGAGAATCGATTCTTTCGACGGAGGCGGCAGGGCTGAGTATGATAGGGCAAGCCGTTCGGTCAAGTCGACTGCCATGACCACCCCGGATTCGCGGCATCAGTTTGGCCAAGCGAGCGAAGCGTGGGCCGAGCAGTTTTTACGAGCAAAGGGCTATCGGATTTTGGCGCGTAATCTGCGAACCTCGCTCGGAGAGTTGGATCTGGTTGCCGAGGATGCAGGAGTAGTGGTGTTTGTGGAGGTGAAGGCCCGGTCGTCAGAGGCGTTCGGCGGTGCGTTATTGGCCGTGGATCGCCGTAAACAGGCCAAGCTGGTGAGGCTGGCCTCGCAATATCTGGCGCAGCGCCATTGGTCGGACAAGGCCTGCCGGTTCGACGTGGTGCTGGTGCAGGGCCAACCGTCGGCGCCAGGGCAGATTGAGCATCTCCAGAATGCGTTCGAGGTCACAGATAGATAATGGGCTGTCGTAGGCCGTTCTCGAAGGCGCTTGCATGGATGCCATGATCCAACTGATCCATGTGTCCAAGTTTTACGATCGGCGAGCAGCCGTATCCGATGTCACGTTCGAGATTGAGAAAGGGGAGTTTGTGCTCCTGATGGGCCCGAGCGGGGCGGGAAAATCGACCTTGCTGCGCATGCTGATTGGCGCAGAACAACCGGACGAGGGACAAATCTTCGTTCAGGGCAGGAATGTCACAAAGTTGAAACAGTCGGAGGTGCCGTATCTGCGCAGGAAGGTCGGGTCGGTTTTCCAAGACTTTCGTCTCTTGCCTAAGAAATCCGTCTTCGAGAACGTGGCCCTGCCGTTGATCGTTCAGGGATCGTCCACGGTGGATATCCGTCGTAAAGTGACTGAGGCGTTGCGGGCGGTCGGCGTGGAACATAAGAAGGACCAATCGCCCAACAGTCTCTCAGCCGGGGAGCAGCAACGAGTCTGCATTGCTCGGGCCATCGTCAACGGGCCGATCGTGCTCTTGGCGGACGAGCCGACGGGTAATCTTGATCCGGAACGGACTGGAGAGATCATCGAGCTGTTCAAGCTGATCAATGCCAGAGGAACGACCGTGATTGTCGCGACGCACGATCCCCACGTCATGACGCAGGTCAACCGGCGGGTCATGACGTTGATGCAGGGGGTGATGGTGCCGGAGCAACGGGTGGGTGTATGAGGCGCCTGTTCTATCTCTTGCGTGAGGCCTGGGCCAACATGCGGACCAACCGCACGACGACGATTGTCGCCATCTTGACCACCGCCTTCACGCTGGCTTGCGTCGGTATCTTTCTGCTGGTGTATGTCAACCTTCGCAGTGCGGCGGGGTGGTTGCAAGAAGACATTAAAATCATGGTCTATCTGGAGGATCGGATCACGCGGGAGGGGACGCAGGAGCTTGAAGGGAAACTCAAAGCAGATCGAATGGTGGCCGGCGCGCTTTTTATTTCAAAGGAGCAGGCACTGGGCGAATTCAGAGCGCAGTTCCCGTCCGATTCCCACTTGCTTGAGGGGCTTGGAGAGAATCCACTTCCGGCATCATTTGTGGTAACCCTGGCGCCGAATTTTCGCTCTCCGGATGCGGTAAAGCGTTGGGCCGAACGAGTGCGGACGATGGCTGGAGTCGCGAAGGTCGACTATAATCAAGAATGGATCGATGCATTAGCCGGACTCATCCGGTATATCGAATTGGTCGCCATTGGAGTCGGTGGGATTCTTTCAGCGGCGGCCGTGACGATTATCGGCAATACCATCAGGCTGGCCCTTTTTGCAAGACGGGAAGAGATCGAGATCCTCCGGCTCATCGGAGCCACCCGTGCGTTTATCCGGATCCCATATTTCCTTGAAGGGGCCGTGTTAGGGGCCTGCGGCAGTGCGCTGTCCTTGGGGATTCTCAAGTTCGGGTTTGAGCTGTTTCGGCAGCAGATTCGCTCGGCGGGCCGCTTCAGCGGGATCGAAAATATGCTTTCATTTTTCCCACTCTCCATCTGTCTTGCGCTCGTGGTGGTCGGGATGATGCTCGGGTTTGCCGGGAGTTTTGTCTCCCTGCGTCGATTCGGGGAGGGGCGAACGTGAGAGGCCCTCTTACGGTCATTGTCTGGTGCTTCGTGGTGTGGAGTGGGTGGGCTTCTGTCGCTGCAGCCGCGAATGATCCCATCACCGAGAAAATTGAACATGAGCGTAAGACGCTTGAACAGCTGAAAGATAAGATTGAAGAAAAGCGGAAGCGGGCTGATGAAGCCGAGAAAAAACGGGAGTCGATCCTCCAGGGAATCCAATCGCTGGACGAACGATTGATCCGACATCGGCAGGACCATCATGACATCAGCAAGAAGGTGCGCAAGAAGGATCGGGAGATTGAAGACATTACTGAGCAGCTGGGCACGATGCGCGCGAGTATCCAGGAGCGGCGCGACGCCATCCTCGCACGTCTGCGCGTGCAGTATATGGAAGGACGCTTCGGGTATGTGAAGGCTCTCTTGGCGGCGGACTCGTATGTCGATTTCCAACGTCGCCAACAATACCTGTCTGCCGTGTCTCAGAAGGACTATGAACTGCTCGGGGCGTTTCGGGCCGATGTCGCCCGGATGGAGCAGGCTGAGCGCCAGCGCGCCGAGGCGCGTGCCGGAATGGTGGCCTTTAAGGAAAACATTGAGAAGAAGCTCACAGACATTCGTTTGCTCCAGAAAGAGAAAAAGGTCTTTCTCACGAAGATCACGCAGGAAAAGGATTCCTACAATCGAACGGTCGAAGAGCTCGAGCGGTCGGCCTCACGAGTTGATAGTTTACTCCGTGAATTGGAAACCCGCCGTCGGGCCCTGGCGATGCGGCCACCGACGGCTCCGGCCCTGCCTCGTGGGGCGAAAGGGGCCTTGCCTTGGCCGGCGGATGGGCAGGTCATTTCGTTCTTTGGACGCCAGAAGCACCCGACCTTCAATACCTATGTGCAGCGCAAAGGGATTGAAATCAGAACTACGGAGGGGAGTTTCATCCATGCCGTCATGCCCGGTGCCGTCGTGTATGCGGACTGGTTGAAAGGCTACGGACTCGTTATAATCCTTGATCATGCCAATGGGTTCTTCTCGTTGTATGCCCATGCGTCCAAGATTCTGGCTAAAGTCGGCGAACCGGTTGCTGAGGGGTATGCGATCGGTGAAACCGGGGATACGGGCATGATTGGAGAAAATACTTTATACTTTGAATTACGCGAGGGAGCCGAGCCGGTCGATCCGCTCCACTGGTTAGCCAAACGATAAGTCAAGGGATGTCACAGCGATCAGCATTTTGACGGAAGGGATGTGATGACTATGGAACAGCAGCCGCGGCGGAAGTCCTGGGTGGTCGGGCCGATGATCGCAGTTGCACTGCTCGGCGGGGTCCTCATCGGCAAGGGCTGGGAGCGGACCGGCCATGCCGGTGAAACGTATGAGGAGCTCAAGACGTTTTCGGAAGTCCTGAATCAAGTCCAGAAACACTATGTCGATGAAACGAAGCCCAAAGACCTGATTCAAGGCGCGATTCGCGGCATGCTCGCGACGCTCGATCCCCATTCCGCCTATATGACTCCCGAAATGTACAAAGAGATGCAAGTGGAGACCAAGGGGGAGTTCGGTGGCGTCGGCATCCAGATCGGCGTGAAGGACAGTCGGTTGGCCGTGATCGCCCCGATCGAAGGCACACCGGCCCATCGCGCAGGGATCAAGTCCGGAGATTTTATTGTGAAGGTCAATGATGACACCACCAAGGATCTCACCTTGATGGATGCTGTTCAGAAGATGCGCGGGCCCAAGGGCAGCAAGGTGAATTTGACGATTCAACGCGACGGCACGCCGGATCCTCTGGTGTTCACCTTAGTCCGAGATACCATCAAGATTGAAAGCGTGAAATCAAAGGTGATTGAGAATCTCGGTTATGTGCGGCTGACGCAATTTCAAGAGGCGACGGGGAGAGACCTCTCCAAAGCCATCAAGCAGTTTCGAGACCAGAAAGTGCAGGGGGCGATTCTTGACTTGCGCAACAATCCAGGCGGACTGCTCACGGCGGCGGTTGACGTGTCCGAGCAATTCCTTCCGAGCGGAAAGCTGGTCGTCTACACCAAGAGCCGTGAGGGCAAGAAGGACGAATGGCTGGCCAAATCCAAGGACCAGTTGGAAGATCTTCCGGTGATCATTCTGGTCAATGAAGGATCGGCGAGCGCATCGGAAATTGTTGCGGGCGCCCTGCAAGATTGGGGACGAGCAGTGATCGTCGGAACGACATCGTTTGGGAAGGGATCTGTTCAGACGATCCTTCCGCTCGGCGATGGGTCAGGGCTGCGCCTGACCACGGCAAAGTACTACACTCCCAAGGGGCGATCGATTCAGTCGACGGGCATTACCCCAGACATTGTGGTGAAACTGCCGGCACCGGTCACGGCCAAGGTGTCTGAGGGCAAGGCAGCTGAGAAAGAGGCCGATCCGAAGACCGGAAAGCCTTCAACTGGAAAAGATGCCGCACCGCATAACGGGAAGATCCCGGACGAGGCTGGTTCGAAGAGTGGGGCGCCTTCCCAGACGCCTCCGAATGATATGTCCGGCGATCCGTCGCTTGAACAGGATGTTCAATTACAGAAGGCGGTGGAGTTGCTGAAGAGCTGGAAGATTTTTAAAGAGCTGAAGGTTTCTTAGCCGGTGGATTTCCGTGCCAGTTGCGTGATGGCTTGGAGCAGGATCTCTTCGGACCCTGAGAACCCCGGCATGGTTTGCAGGAGATGGGAACGGACGAGTTGCTCCAAGTCGGTCACGGTCCGAATGCCCAGGCGAAAATACAGATAGGTGACGAGTGAGTCGGAGAGTCCTGGAAGCGTCGCCCAGCCCTTCACTTCAGGCGGGAGCGGCGTTTTCAGTTCTTCGTAGGCACGGACAGTTCCAGTCTCAAGAAATTCTCTGATCTTTTCTGCCAGATCCCTTCCGATTCCTTCAAGCTCTTCCAAACCATTGCGCTGCGCGACGGCTGCGACGTCTTCGTCGATCTCCAAGAGCGAATCCGCCGCGCGCCGATAGGCGCGGACACGATAGGGGTTGGCGCGTTGGGCCGCGAGGAGCTCGGCCATTGAACGAAAGAGGGTGGCGAGTTGCTGATTTGTGTCGTGCATGAGTGCATCTTACATGAGTCTATTGTGCGATTCTCTAGGCCCTCCAGGCAAGGGGCGGTTTTGTTGACAAGCCGAATTCTGGTCCCATAGGATGAGGGCGATGCCGGACATGATTCAGATCCACGTCAACGGTGAAGCACGGGCGTGGCGCAGCGGTGCAACGGTTGCAGATCTGTTGCAGGATCTGGAGATCGGAACCGAGCGTGTGGCGGTCGAGTTGAATCTCGAGATTCTCGATCGTGCGGCGTTTGCCCAACGGAATCTTCACGATGGAGATCGAGTCGAGATTTTGAGTTTTATTGGTGGAGGGACGGAAGAATTGAGTCATTGACGAGTGGATCATTGTGTCATTGCTCCGGCTCATTCAATGAAGCAATCTTCAATGGCTCAATGGATCAATTCTAAGAGGATGCTATGGCAGATGATCGACTGATTATCGCAGGACGTGAATTCAAATCCCGGCTCTGGGTGGGAACGGGAAAGTATAAGGATTTTGTCGAGACGCAAAAAGCTATTGAGGCATCGGGCGCTGATGTCGTGACGGTGGCGGTGCGTCGCGTGAACATTACAGATCGCTCGAAGGAGAATCTGCTTGACTACATTGATCCCAAGAAATACACGATCCTTCCCAATACGGCCGGATGCTACACGGTGGAGGATGCGGTTCGGTACGCTCGTTTGGCTCGTGCGGCCGGCGTTTCCGATATGGTGAAGCTTGAGGTGCTCGGCGATGAGAAAACCTTATTTCCCGACACGGCGGGATTGATCGAGGCTACGAAGATCCTCGTCAAAGAGGGATTTATCGTTCTACCTTATACCAACGATGATCCGATTGTCGCGAAAAAGCTGGCGGATATCGGCTGTCCTGCGGTCATGCCGTTGGCGGCGCCGATTGGATCCGGCCTCGGAATCCGGAATCCTTATAATTTGAAGATCATCATGGAGACCGTCAAGGTGCCCATCATTGTTGATGCCGGTGTCGGAACTGCCTCAGATGCCGCGCTGGCGATGGAGTATGGAGCCGATGCGGTGCTCATGAACACGGCCATTGCCGGAGCCCGGGATCCAATTTCTATGGCCGAAGCGATGAAGTACGCGGTATATGCAGGTCGATTGGCGTATAAGGCGGGGCGTATTCCCAGAAAGCTCTACGCGACTGCCAGCAGTCCGATCGAAGGGATGTTGTGACTCGCGGTGATTAGGTGATCGGTGATGTGCGATGAGTGCAAAAAGGTTAAAGGCGTTCGATTAACTTTTATTGCAGGTGTGGTTGACTCATCACCGATCACCCATCACCGATCACGATCGTATGCCTCCAATTAATT
>JAHFES010000008.1 GCA_023248355.1 Nitrospiraceae bacterium | reverse complement strand
GGCTCGTGCGCAGCGCCGGCTGTGACTTTTCCTCTGGGAGCGATTCTCGCGCGCCATCACGACCGATTACTTCCAGTATGCCGCTGGCCTGCGAATCATCGGCGTCGACATCTGTGGCGACAGTATGGTCCTCGACTTCGTCAGTCGAACGAAGCTCTTCATCATTCATGGGATCACCTTTCCTCTGGTGGTTTTTCATCTGTTCACTCCTATTTAGAGCCTGATGGGGCGCAGAGGATTCAACGAGATCAACGCGTTCTGTCTCTCTCTACGAAGCAAAACGGATGCTGGATTGAAGATGAGGAATGGGTGGCGTAATCCGTAGGAATTTCCAAGAAGATTAGAGTGGCTTAATGAGGAAAATGGGAAGTCCGTGTCTCAGTTCTGCGGCAACTATGTATGACCGGCACCAGGGGGAAGGCTTATTTGCCACACTATTTATTTAGCAGGCCCTTGATGAAGGGGGCGAGCGTATCGATCGGTATAGGGAAAATGGTCGTCGAGTTTTTCTCCGCTGCAATTTCCACCAGCGTTTGGAGATAACGCAACTGAAGCGCAGCAGGATTTCGGCTGATCACATCGGCAGCGTCGGCCAAGCGCTGAGAGGCTTCAAATTCACCTTCGGCATGGATGACTTTTGCCCGCCGTTCCCGTTCGGCTTCGGCCTGGCGCGCGATGGCCCGCTGCATTTCCTGTGGGAGGTCGACATTCTTGACCTCAACCGCTGACACTTTGACACCCCAGGGCTCGGTCTGTTGGTCGATGATCCTCTGCAGATCTGCGTTGATCTGTTCGCGCTTCGACAGCAGGTCGTCGAGCTGACTTTGCCCCAGAACACTGCGCAAAGTCGTCTGGGCCATCATGGAGGTGGCATAAAGATAGTCCTCGACCTGCACAATCGCGCGTTGCGGATCCACCACGCGAAAATACACCACGGCGTTGACCTTGACGGTTACGTTGTCTCGCGTAATGACGTCCTGCGGAGGGACATCCATCGTGACCGTGCGCATGCTGACGCGGACCATCCTGTCGATCAGCGGAAGAATGATGATGACACCAGGCCCGTTTCCTCCGACGATGCCGCGAGCAAGTCGTCCCCACCGGAAGATCACTGCGCGTTCGTACTCCGGCAGGACTTTGAAACCGAGAAACACGATGACGAGGAGGAGGACGAGGAGACTGATGGGGCTGATCAACATGGTGAGGCCTCTTTCTTCTGAAGGACTGGAGTCACATACAGCGTGAGTCCCTCGACTCGAAGTACTTTCGCGGACGTTCCCGGTTCTGCGGGGGCGTCGCTGACGGCGTCCCACAGTTCTCCATGAATCGCAAGTTTGCCGTCTGGGCGTAGGGCGGTCTTGGCTATGCCGATGGAACCAATCATGCCCTCGTTTCCGGTCTGTGGGGGACGGCGCATCGCGTGGACTCCCATCCCGACGATGAACAACGACACCGTTGCCGTGGTGAGGATGACCGGGATGATCACGGCCCACGAAATCTGGAAGAATTCCGCATCCGACTTGATGAGCATTAACGAGCCGAATGTCATAGAGGCCACGCCGCCGATCGCCAAGAGGCCATAACTGGTGACTGTGGCTTCGAGGATAAAGAAGACGATCCCAAGAATGAGCAGCAACACGCCCGCATAGTTGATCGGCAGCGACTGCAACGAATAGAACGCCAAGATCAAACTGATGGCCCCGACGATGCCGGGAAGGATTGCGCCTGGATTGTAGAGTTCGGCCAGAATGCCGATCGTACCGATGGTCATCAGCAGATAAGCGATATTGGGATCGCTCAAGGCCTTCAACAGTTCCAACCGGACCCCCATGGGGAACTCACGGATGGTTGCGGCCTCAGTCGTCAGAGTCACCGATCCAATTGGTACGGCGATCTTCCTCCCATTCAGCTGTTTCAAGAGCGCGGGGATGTCCTCCGCAATCAGCTCGACGATCTTGAGTTTCAAGGCCTCCTGCTCCGTGACGGAGACGCTTTTCCGGACTGCATCTTCGGCCCATGACACATTCCTTCCATGTTGCTCCGCGATGCTCTTGATATAGGCTACTGAGTCGTTCTCCACCTTCTCCTTCATCATCTTGTCCATCTCACCGCCCCCCATGGCGACCGGGTGTGCAGCGCCGATGTTTGTCCCAGGTGCCATGGCGGCGACATGCGCGGCCATAGTGATGAACACTCCTGCAGAGGCGGCGCGGCCTCCGGACGGCGCGACAAAGACGATCACGGGTATGGAGGAGCCGGTGATATCTTTGACAATGAGCCGCATCGAGGTGTCCAACCCTCCGGGCGTGTCGAGTTTTACAATCAAGCCGTGGGCCCCAGATGACTGGGCGGAGGCGAGGGCATCGTGCAGATATTCTGCTGCGACAGGATTGATCACCCCTTCATAGGTGGCGACGACGAACTCACCGGCCTGCGCTGCGTGAACGTCTGTGATGATTGGCCACAGGGCGAGAGCCACGCCGAGCATGGGCATCATGAGCTTATGGATAACGGGGAGTACGTTCTGTGAGTAACGGCCACACATCGTGAACTCCATGCGCGGAATGTGTGTAGCGGTGTGAAGAGTGAGTGAATCTTACGACCCACTTACTACCCTGTCAAGGAACCGCCGTTGGTTGCAAACGACGGAACGAACCACCTAGAATGCGCGCCATGTTGCAACTCTCGAATGGCGAACGTATCCATCTCGTCGACAAAAAAGGGCGGCAGTATGCCCTTACGCTGAAGGCTGGCGAGATCTACCAGTTTAGTGGTCAAAAGATTGCACACGATGTGATCATCGGACGGCCGGATGGGACGGTGGTCACGCTCTCCGGTGGGAAGAAGATGTTGGCGCTCCGTCCGACCTTTGGGGACTATGTCCTCAAGATGCCGCGGGGCGCACAGGTGCTCTATCCAAAAGATCTCGCACTCATGCCGATGTGGGCGGACGTGTACCCCGGTGCGAGAGTGTTCGAAGCGGGGACCGGCTCAGGTGCCTTGACGATGGCCCTGTTGCGAGCCGTGGGACCACGGGGCTTGGTCGTGACCTATGAGATGCGAGAGGACTTCGCGCGCACGGCGCTCACGAATATTGATCGCTACATGGGGTCCATGCCCAATTTGGTGTCGTTGCGCAGGAATGCCTATGAGGGCATCGAGTTGCTCGAGGACGGGGTGCCGTTCGATCGCGTCATCCTTGATCTTCCTGAACCGTGGCAAGTTGTTCCCCACGCCGCGAAGGCCCTTCGATCCGGCGGGATCTATTTGAGTTTTGTCCCCACGGTGCCCCAGATCGTTCAAACAGTTGAAGCACTCGAGCGCGCCACCGTTTTCGGCATGGTGGAGACCTTTGAAACACTCCTGCGCACCTGGTCTGTTCAAGGACGGAGCGTGCGGCCGGATCATCGGATGGTGGCCCACTCCGGATTTATTACCGTTGCCAGAAAGGTTGAGCCGGGTCTTCTGAGTACTGCCGGTGAGTCGGGATGTGTTGATGGGGGACCAGGAGATGATGCGTCCGATGATGTGGAAGGGGAGCAGAGTCAATGAGTCGGCTGGCTGGAAAAGTGGCGCTGGTAACCGGCGGCAATGCGGGGATTGGTGAAGCTATCGCGAAGGCGTTTGTCCGAGAAGGGGCGGCCATGGTGATCACCGGTCGCCGTAAGAATGAGTTGGACCGAGTGGTGGAAGAGATTGGTCAGCAGAACGGACGATGTATTGCTGTGGCCGGTTCCGTGACGGATGAGGCGCATGCGCGAGCGGCCGTGGATCAGGCCATCCGGCGATTCGGCGCACTCGACATCCTTGTCAACAATGCGGGAATCGGTGAGTTTGGTCGCCGGATTCATGAACTGGATGATGAGACGTGGGCGCGGGTCCTCGATGTCAATCTGACCGGCGTGTTTCGGATGACACGCGCCGCGGTGTCGGAAATGTTGAAGCGAGGCCGGGGATCGATTGTGAACATTTCATCGATCGCCAGTCTGGTTGGCATTCCCACGCTGCCTGCGTATGCAGCGTCCAAAGGCGCGCTCGATGCGCTGACTCGTGCTATTGCCATCGACTATGCCAAGGACGGCATCCGGTGCAACGTCGTCAATCCCGGCCTCATCGCGACGCCGATGGCGGCGCCACTCATGGCCAATCCGGATCAGCTTGATCCGATCCTATCCCACTATCCGATCCGTAGACCGGGCAAGCCGGAGGAAGTGGCAAACATGGTTCTGTACCTCGCATCGGACGAGGCTGCTTGGGTAACCGGAGGAACGTTCGCGATTGATGGGGGCATGACGGCATGGTGAAGCGTCGTGCGGCCTCACCGCACACATGCCCGTCGCGTTAGGGTTGATGGATCGTTAGTACTCATGGAAATCAACGCGCATACTCAGTTTTGCGGAGTCATCGGTAATCCCGTCGAGCATTCCCTCTCGCCGGCGATCCATAACGCGGCGTTCCAAAATCTTGGGCTGAATTGTGTCTACCTTGCGTGGAAGGTCGAAGCGATTGGCGATGCGATCAAAGGTCTTCGCGCGCTGGGTAACTTCCGCGGCGCCAGTGTGACAATCCCGCACAAAGTGTCAGCGATGCCGTTTCTTGATCATGTGGAACCGACGGCACGGCACATTGGCGCGATCAATACTATTGTCGCAGGTAAGGGCCAGCTGACCGGGTACAATACTGACGCCACCGGTGCCTTGCGTGCGTTGCAAAAAGGGGGCGCGGAGCTCAAGGGGAGGCACATCGTCATTCTGGGTTCTGGTGGAGCGGCTCGGGCCATTACCTTCGCGTTGGCGGCTGAATCCGGGGCAGCCAAGCTGAGCTTGCTCGGTGTCGACGACAAAGAACGGTCAACCTTGGCGGCGGACGTACGATCCAGGACTGCGTTGGCCGTTGATGAGCTCCATCTCGATGAAGCCGCGCTTGGCAAGACACTGCCTGGGGCGCAGGTGCTGATCCACTGCACTCCCATTGGCATGTCTCCCAAGATTGACGCCACTTGTGTTCCTGCCTCGTTCCTCCACCCTGGTCTGGCCGTCATGGACATTGTCTACAATCCACGAGAAACCAAGTTGCTCAAAGATGCCAGGCTGGCCGGTTGCAAGACGATTCCAGGTCTCGAAATGTTCCTCAATCAGGCCGTAGCCCAATTTGAGCTCTGGACCGGTCAGCCGGCTCCGGTTGATGTGATGCGCACCGTGCTAGAGTCTCGCTTCCAATGAACGTCGTTCTCATCGGATATCGAGGAACAGGGAAGAGCACCGTGGGGAAGGTCGTGGCGGCGCGCCTTGGCCGAACCGTGGTGTCGACTGATGCAGAGATTGTGAAGCGGGCCGGGCATACGATTTCTGAGATCGTGGCCCAGCACGGGTGGGACCACTTTCGTGACCTTGAGTCCCAGGTCTGTCAGGAGTTCGCAGATCGAGACGGACTGGTGATTGACACTGGCGGTGGGGCAATCCTCCGTTCGCAGAATGTCGATGTGCTGAAGAAGACCGGCACCATTTTTTGGCTGACAGCATCGGTTGACACAATTGCCAAACGCATTGGTCGAGACACACAACGTCCTTCGTTGACGGGGACCAAGTCTTTCGTCGAAGAGATCCAGGATGTCTTAATCGAGCGAATTCCTAAGTACCAGGCGGCGGCTAACCATGTGATTGCGACCGATGGCCGGTCAATCGTGCAGATTGCCGATGAAATTCTGGCCCGGTTTTAGAGCCGGTACATGTTCTTTCAAGTGAAGCCGGTCGTATCCTTGACAAGTCTTCTCCCAAAGTGATTGAACTACCATAAGTGCGCCCGTAGCTCAGTTGGATAGAGCGCCGGGCTTCGAACCCGTAGGTCGCAGGTTCAATTCCTGCCGGGCGCACCATTGTTTATTGCTTCTTGTATTGCTTGTACCGCACTTACTCAAAACACATGGAATATCAACTCGTTCAATAATATTTCCGAGTTGATGGGTTTGAACTGCCGACCTCATCCCCCACCAAAGCTGCATAGATCTCTGCTCAATCTTGATCTAGATTTATCTCAGATAGAGGAAAGAGGGGGTTATCTTATGTGGGACTTGAGCCGAGAGAGGATGCAGGCGGGGTCTAAACCTGGTAAAGTTAAAAGGGCTGTTCGGTGTGCCTGGACTCGCCAATGCCCCTGTTGCGGGAGAGCTCTTCAGAAGACAGATCCCATGAGTCCATGGGCTTGTGCGTGTGGGTGGCAGAGTGGGTAAAGAGAGCAAGAGGAGGGAAGTACCATGGTCCCTGTATTGCACGATATGAAAGCCGGATTTTTCCTGGTGGTAGCACTTGCTATGCTGGTGTTCATTTGTGCGGTAGCCGGCTTAGGAGCGGTTCTGAGACCAGCGCGTTGGTCTGACCGAAAGGCGAACCGCTAAGTGTTGTAGGTTTGTATCCTTCGTACACCTCGTATCGTTGTATCGTTCTCTACCAAGTGAGTGTTTCTCTACACAGCAAGGGGCGACAACTTCTTCCCTCCCCTTTTATCTTCAGATCAATCTCTATCACGAACAAGATAGTCGAAGTCTTTCTAGTTGAACTTGCTCTAGCGCTCCTCGGATTCTGGCATCATTCCTCCTCATGCTGATCCTGCCGGTGGTATCGGTTTTGGAAGATCATGGACAGCAACATAGATAACTCATTGATATTTCAAGTACGTGTAGACTTGAGCTGTGGATAATTGGCTATTACAAAGCCATTTTCAGGGCTGGTGCTATATTTATTCTGAAAGGTTGAGAGAGACAGCACTCCGTCTAGACTGCGCAAAGCGCTGATCATGGGGGGGATGCATATCCACCGGTGCGGCAAGTTACACAGAGGAGAGGAGTCATGAGCAGAACGGTTGTGAGAGCTGGAATTGTTGTGTCAATGGGGATGATTCTTTTAGCCAGCCAGGGTTGTGGCATGAAATGGCTGCAATCCGGGGGAGAGAGCGAACCCGGTTCTGCTGCATCTGGCTCCAAATCCGGTGGCGCCAGTTCGAACTTCCCGGGGATCTCGCGCGGAGGTTCAAGCGGAGAGTTGAGCGGATTCTCGCAGAATCCATCAGAAGAACGTCTTGCGCAAGCGCAGAGTGGTTTTGTGACGTCACTGACTCCCTCTGATCTGAGTGCGCGGCGGCGGGCCGAATTGACGAAGGAAGAAAAAGCTGCGCTTGAGGCTGGTCTTCAGGATGTCTTCTTCGGATATGACCAATGGACTGTATCCAACGCGGGAATGGAATCGCTTAACCGTGACGCCAGCCATCTCAAAGACCATCCAGAGGCGATCTTGAAAATAGAGGGCCACTGTGATGAGCGTGGTACTAGCGACTATAATGTGGTGCTGGGGGATAAACGGGCGAGGAACGCGCGTAGCTATCTCATCGAGACCGGTGTGAGCCCAAAGCAGGTTGCGATTGTGTCTTTCGGCAAAGAGCGTCCGTTCTGCTTTGATCACGAAGAGTCGTGCTATCAACAGAATCGCCGCGGTCACATGCTTCTTGAGACGAAGAAAAAATAATCGTCATGATGATGCGTGTCTCATGCTGATTTGACAGACTACTCCCTGGGAAAAAGTGCAGGGAGAGTCTGTCAATTGAGTTCAACGCTTCTACATGGATGTTGGAGAGACGGATGCCTTCTGTGGGTATGAAGAAACTCACCTCCCTCTTTAAACCAGAGACCGCGGAGCAGGCTCCAAGTAAGGCTCAGGAGCAAGAGCGACGCATTCAACCTCGCTTCACGACACAATTCCGCAGTACGTTCTCTGGACGTAACGAGGAGGGCCAAGGTCGGACACTGGACATCTCTATTGGCGGGTGCAAGATCGAAAGCGATATGAAGGTTGCGCAGGGAAACACCTTCGAATGTCGGCTCCATGTTCCTGGACTAGACTGGCCGATCCGAATCGATGAAGCCATGGTGCGATGGGTAGAGGGCAATACGTTTGGGCTCGCGTTTTCCGGCGTACGCCCTGAAGAGCTCACGAAACTCAAGACCGTCCTCGCGAATCTTGATCAAGATGAGTGACCCGCCGCTTGCTCGGTTCAACATCCAGCTAACTTTCCGCGCCCCCAATGAGTCGCTTGCTTAGGATTCGTATCCCGCTGGTTCTCTCTCCGCCAACACCCGCAACAAAACACGGTTGACACAGCGACTGCCACTGTCAGAAAGTACGGCCTCACTTGGCACCGGGAGCGAAACATTCGCCTTTTCGGCAGGCAACGGAAATACGAGAAACGTGAGCGGCTCAGTATCGAGCAAACCTTAAAGTATGCACAACAGGGAAAGGAGTCTGGAGTGGAACAACGGTATGCAATCACGGTGAAGTTTTTGGTGAGTGCCGATTCGGCAGAGGATGCCGAAGAGATGGTCGAAACCTCGTGTGAAAAAGCGGCAGCTTCATTTCCTGAAATGAGTTATGAGGGGATTGAGGATATCGAAGAGGAAGAAGAAGGGTAACCCCAGCTTCAGTCTGTGATTCTGGCGTAAGAATACAGAGGCTTGTTCGAAGAGTAGGGCACGATGGAAACTGCGTCACGACCGATACAGTCAGGACAAGAAGTAGCCACCCTGGCTGGTGGCTGCTTTTGGTGTCTCGAGGCTGTCTATGATCAGATCCGAGGGGTTGTATCGGTCGAGTCGGGCTACATGGGTGGGGCCGTCGAAGATCCTACATACGAAGCGGTGTGTGGCGGTCACACCGGTCATGCCGAAGCCGTTCGGATTACCTTTGATCCGCACGTCATCTCCTACCAGGAGCTGCTCGAAATATTCTTTGTCGTCCACGATCCGACCACCCTCAATCGTCAAGGCAACGATATGGGGACGCAGTATCGCTCGGCGATCTTTTATTACACACCGGCGCAGCAGCAGATTGCCGAGTCGCTGATCAAGACATTCAATCAGGAGAAGCTATATCCTAACCCGATCGTCACCCAGCTCGCGTCAGCCATTGAGTGGTACGAGGCGGAAGCCCACCATCAAGAATATTTTGTGCAAAATCCCCTGCAGGGCTACTGCCAGTTTGTGGTGGGTCCTAAAGTTGCGAAGTTTCGGAAGCAGTTTGCAGCCCGACTCAAAGCCTAGCCGCACGCTCCATGTTATCGACCGGTTAACCTGGTCAGCATCTCCCTAACACCGCTGAGGATCGCGGGCTTCTGAAAGATCTGATGGGTTTTGAGTAGCACCTCGGCATGCGGAGGGCAGAAGGGCCATTCGATAGACGGGTTGCCTTGGACCTGAGCCAGGATCGTTCCGTCTGATCGGTCAATTGGTCGCTGGATGATGATCAGCGGATTGCCTGGATCAAGAAGACAGGTGTCCTGTTGCTGAAGTGCCGATCCGGCAGCGGGCTTCATGAGTTGCACGCGCTGTTGGCCGTCTGAAAAGACCGTGTCGCTTTCGCGAAGAGGCCCGGTTGGGGCAAGAGAATACAAAATGAGTGGAGCGATCAAGATGACGACTACCGCGAGACCAATCGACCAGAGCGGAGGCTCGGTATGACTGGTCTCGTTTGGAGTCGATCCTACGCTCATGTCTTCAACGGGAGGTTGTCAGGCAGGGTGTGCGACGAGCACACGGTTCATTCGGAAACGGGCTGCGGCAGTCAGTGTGCACTAGCCGGCTCTTGATCGAGCCAACCGTCTCCGTCAAGCGAGCATTCTCTTGTCTTGTCAAGCGAGCTGAAGTCAAAGAGTCGGGAGTCCATTAACAGCGACGGGGCAACGTTTGCGAGAGCGGCCGCGACACTATCGGAGCATCCCGGTGACCCCTGTTCCCACTCGCGGAGAAACGCCTTCACTTTTTTCCGCTTCAGATCTTCCTGCGACCCACAGAGATCACAGGGAATGATGGGGAATGCCCGCAGGTCTGCGTACCGGGCCAAGTCCGCTTCCTTCACAAACGCCAGCGGTCGGATCACAAGATGGCGTCCGTCCTTAGACCGTAGCTTGGGCGGGATCGCCTTCAGCTTACCTGTGTAGAAAAGGTTCAGAAACAATGTTTCGACGATATCATCACGGTGATGTCCGAGAGCGATCTTTGTGGCGCCCAATTCAGTGGCAATGCGATAGAGGTGTCCACGTCGCAGACGTGAACAGAGCGAACACGTCGTCTGTCCCTCAGGGATGAGTCGCTTCACGATTGAGTAGGTGTCGCGTGCGTCGATATGAAAGGGGATGCCTCGACTTGTAAGGTACTCGGGCAGGACATGAGCTGGGAAGCCCGGCTGCTTTTGGTCGAGGTTCACGGCGACGAGGTCGAAACGAATGGGAGCCCGCCGTTGCAGAACGAGCAAGATATCGAGTAAGCCATAACTATCTTTGCCACCGGAGAGGCAGACCATGACCTTGTCTCCATCCTCAATGAGATGGTAGTCGGCAATGGCCTGCCCGACAAGTCGACACAGCCGGGTTTGGAGTTTTTCAGTCTCCTCATCCAGCTTGGAAGGAGGAATTGTCTGGGTTGTCGGGACATGCATGGGGGAGATTGTACCCGCTCAATCGTCGTCCTGTCGACGGCGGGTTTTAAAGGAGGCGAACGAGCAACCTATGACACAATCGATTCTCTTTGTCTGCACAGGAAATATTTTTCGGAGCATGGTGGCGGAGTATGCGCTGCATGCGCAGTTCGGAACGGGTCATCCATATCGAGTCGAGTCTGCCGGCATTGAAGCCAAGCCCCAAATAATCCATCCCGTGATCCGCGCGCGACTTGTCCAAAAAGGCATCGACCCTGTTGAGCACGTCCAACGGAAGCTGACGCAAGAACTGATCGACAGAGTCGATCTGATCATTGCCATGGGACATGACCATCGCGAATGGATTCAACAGCGATTCGGTTGCAAGGTCCCACTCTTTAACCAAGTGTCGTTCGGGATGGAGGTTCCGATTCTCGATTTGCACGAAGCCCTTCCCAATTGGGAGCACGACATGGAAGCTGCGCGCGCCTATGTCGAGTCTGTGGTCGATCACATCTGGGGCGCTGCACCCGCACTGGTGGCACGATTGCCACACTTTCTATGAGCAAGTGACCGTTCCAACGTCCGTTTCAGTTCAATCTTGAACTTTTCGGAACAATTTTTTCCACTTCTTGTCTCTCTACCCTCTTCCCACTGGCCTTCACCATGCACATTGAAAGATGCGTGCTATATTTTTCTTGAAGGCTAGAAAGAAACAGGAAATCCAGACGTTGTATGCCACGCACAGGGTTAGATGCACTCAAGACGCCGGTTGTCGGACAAGGGGAACACAAATGGGTGTCGTGGTCGGATGAGGCGCTCTTGGAACTCCCGATGTGTGATCTGCAGTTGGAAGTCAAAGGGGGATTTCTCGAAGAACCGATTGCCGAACTGACCAAAGAACTTGAAGAACGTCGCCTGCTCTTCCGCCCACACTTCTGGATTTCGAACGAGTGGTTCACCCCCGATGGAGTCCCTGGGATTGCGGTGCCGTTCTATCTCGCCCATCCTCGCCTCGCGAAACTCGAACTGGCCCAGATGTTGGAAGTGGAGGGCGGCACGCCGGAGTGGTGTTTGCGCATCCTGCGTCATGAAGCCGGCCATGCCATTGAGAACGCCTACAAGATTCGCCGTCGCAAGACCCGCCAGCAGATGTTCGGCCGGTCTTCGCAGCGCTATCCGATGTATTACACGCCGCGGCCCTATAGCCGAAGCTTCGTGCGTCACTTGGACTTGTGGTATGCGCAGAGTCATCCGGACGAGGATTTTGCGGAGACCTTTGCCGTGTGGTTGACGCCGGATTCGTTGTGGGAAGAGCGGTACAGAGGCTGGCCGGTCCTGAAGAAACTCAAGTATGTCGATGGACTGATGAAAGAGCTCGTGGGGGCCACGCCCTCCGTGACGACCCGCGAAGAAATTGATTCGCTCCCCAGCTTGAAGAAGACCCTCCGAGAACACTACGAGCACAAGCGAAGTCATTATGGAGTCGAGCGGCAGTCGCTCTATGACCCAGATTTGAAGCGCCTGTTCTCGAACTTGCCGAACCACGCCGGCAAGCCAAGTGCGGCGACATTTCTGAATCATTTTCGGCGAGAAGTTCGGCGGAAAGTCGCCAGTTGGACCGGAGAATATCAGTACACCATCGATCAGGTGTTAGAAGACATGATCCGTCGATCACGTGAATTAAATCTTCGAGTGCCGGTGGCAGAGGAACAAGCCAAACTCGATTTCACCATTCTTCTGACCGTGCACACGATGAATTTCTTGAGAAGCGGCCGGCATCGGGTGGCGTTATGAAGCGACTGCGTGTGCTCGTCCTCATGCATGAAGACCTCGTTCCGCCGGACCACCTGAACGGCCACGACCTGAAGAGCGTGGAGTGGCGGACGGAGTACGATGTCGTGTCGACGCTGAGGAAGCTGGGGCACGAAGTGCAGCCGCTCGGTGTGAAGAATGATCTGGGCGTCATCCGTTCCGCGATCGACGAGTGGAAGCCGCATATCGCCTTTAACTTACTGGAAGAGTTTGACGGGGAAGCTGTCTACGACCAACACGTGGTGTCGTATCTCGAACTCCTGCACATGCCCTATACCGGTTGCAACCCACGTGGGTTGATGCTGGCGCGTGATAAAGCACTGGCCAAGAAGGTGCTCTCATTTCACCGGATTCTCTATCCAGAGTTCATTGAGGTGCCGCAGGGGCGAGCGGTGAAGCGGCCAAAATGGCTCAGGTTTCCGCTCATCGTCAAATCGGTCAGTGAAGAAGCGTCCCTCGGAATCTCACAAGCTTCGATTGTGGAAGATGATGACAAGCTCAAAGAACGCGTGGCATTCATCCACAACAGTGTCGGGAGCGGGGCATTGATTGAGCGCTATATTGAGGGCCGGGAGTTCTATGTCGGAGTCATCGGGAATGGGCACTTACACGTACTCCCTGTGTGGGAGCTCATCATGGATAAGCTCCCGGATGATGCCAAGCGGATTGCGACCGAACGAGTGAAATGGAGTCGGAAGTATCAGGTGAAGTATGGCATCACCTCGCGGGAAGCCGAGAATCTTCCAGAGGGAAAGGCCGAAGAGATTCAGCACCTGGCGAAACGGGTGTATCGGGCGCTCGGACTCAGCGGGTACGCGCGGATCGACATGCGGATGGATGGAGAGGGACAGCTCTATATCCTGGAAGCCAATCCAAATCCGCAAATCGCGCACGATGAAGATTTCGCCGACTCGGCGGGAAAATCCAGCTACCACTACAAAGAGCTACTGCAGGAATTGCTGAACGTAGGCCTCCGCTGGCGGCAGGCGAAAGTAGCGTAACAGGTAAGACGGTTGAAGAAGTATCCAGGCCACGGCTGAAGGACGTCACGGTCCTTCAGCCGTGTGTTTTGGCGCTTCCATCTTCAGATGCTTCAGCAGAATCCCTGAAAGCCGGTTCGCCATATAGCCCATATTGGCGAACACCGGCTCTGCAATAAGAAAAAGCTCAGCACGATCGCTCCAGGAACAGTCATTGTAACTGTCTCTTTGAGTGAAAGAGGATCAGTCTTACAATAACGGAAGGACTAAGGAAGAGGATGCAGCAGGACTTAGCGACTAATAAATCGAGCGAACAGAGGGTGATGAGCTAGGGACCCCAGCGGAAGCCGAAGAGCAGCGCGACGCTGGTTTGGTCTTTCTCGGGAAGGGACGGAGACAGACTGATGTCGTGCAGATTCACAATAAGAGTCGAGGAGATCGCGATGTTGTGGACGACTTGATATTCCAGTGAGACCCCGATCGGGATATACCAACTGGTGTCGCTTCGGTCGATGCGCGCAGGGCCGGTGCCGCGGTCAAGACTCGCATGAATAAACCCCATGCCGGTAAACGGGACGAGGTTGATCCCATTGTTGAAGCGCAAGTGGAATTTCCCGACTCCCGCCATGGC
Organism: Nitrospiraceae bacterium; assembly: GCA_023248355.1. Taxonomy (GTDB): domain Bacteria; phylum Nitrospirota; class Nitrospiria; order Nitrospirales; family Nitrospiraceae; genus Nitrospira_D. The sequence goes on along the minus strand of JAHFES010000008.1, from coordinate 31,455 downwards.
AATCTGGAACAGATCGCCCATGGGAGTGATCTGCACCATCGGGCCGAACGAAAAATTCCGATCGACGTAATAGTCCAGATTGAATCCGAGATTGAACACGGTGCCATTGACGGTGCCGGTGGTCAGACCCAGGTCCGAGCCGAAGCCCCAATGGTTGTCCTCTGCCTGGGCCGGAGCTGTGAAGGAGACCCAGAGCAGGCTCACCAGTGTCATCGTCAGAACGTGTCGAAGAAATCGGCGCATCGTTGAATCCTCTCTATGAGATGAAGGAAGATCGGACTCTAGCACAGCGTTGCAGGGTGGACAAGCCGCTTGAGGACTGGACCGACAGTGCAGTATTCTGCGCCGGCAACGACACACGAAAGGAAGACAGCGCATGACTCCCGCACAAGCTGCCGCTGGACTGGTTAACACGATGCCGCAGCCGGTATCGGTCGCGCAGCTCGAAGAATATGGAATCGAAGTTCCTGAATCAAACGCACAGCAGGTCGCCCGAGAAATTCTGACTTTGAATCTGTATTGGATCTTGGCCGCGATCGACGCGCACATTCCGCTCAAGTATCGGGCTGCGATCAGTGAGACGCTGTTCGAGACGATCAGGATGCACTGGTGGGATTCGGGGCAACTCGGGGAGGGTACGTGGGAAGACTATCAGAAAGAGTTAAACGAGCGGCGCGCCGAGTATGGACGCTTGGTCGATCAGGAAGGGATGAGTCACATGGCGGTCAGTGCCGAGGCGGCGTCTCTGATCGAGGATCAAGGGATCGTACCCCCAGAGGATCGGCACAAGCTGCTGGTCCTTTTGATCGATTACGCGCCGGCTGCTCAGTATGGCAAGCTGCTCGACGATATGGGGTAGCAGTCTGAGTCTTCTACAGATACCGATGAGACAGCTCATTCCCGTTGTTGTCGAGCTCATAAAGCAACGGCGCGCCGGTTGGAATGTTCAGCTCCAACACCTGTTCCTTTGACAACTGTTCCAGCTGCATCACCAACGCGCGGAGACTGTTGCCGTGCGCTGCGATCAGAATGGTTTCACCCTTCAGCACGCAGGGTTTGATCTTGCTCTCGTAGTAGGGCAGCACACGATCCGCCGTGTCCTTTAAGCTTTCTCCGCCCGGCGGCCGGACATCGTAGCTCCGACGCCAGATCTTCACCTGATCCTCGCCGTACTTCTTGGCCGTCTCGGCCTTGTTCAATCCCTGCAGTTCGCCGTACATGCGCTCGTTGAGCGCCTTGTCTTTTTCGATAGGGATGTTCGTTTGGCCGATGGCTTCCAGCGCGAGTCGTAGCGTCTCGTTGGCCCGAACGAGGACAGAGGTAAACGCGCGATCGAAGGTGAAGCCGCGGAGTTTATCGCCGGCATTCTTCGCTTCTTGAATCCCTCGCGGGGAGAGCGGCACATCGACCCAGCCGGTGAAGCGGTTCTCCAGATTCCATTGCGATTCGCCGTGACGCAGCAGCACTAAACGAGCCATCAATTGCTCCTCTCGATCGTGAATGAATACTGACCCAGGCCCAAGAATACTGGATCGGCGCTTCAAGTCAAGCGGTTGCTTTCATTGAAAGGCAGCAGTACCATCCGCCCAATTCTTCACATCTTCACGCAGGACGCAGCCTCGTTATGACAACCGTGCCTTCTCCCGACATGAACTGGCGTGCGCTCGAATCATGGTGGACTGGCATGAGCGAGCGTGTCCACGTCGCTGACCGAGCCCAGGCGTTCTTCAAAGGGGTTCAAACAGGGAATCTCTTAGATCGAATTGGCCAAGTCGGCGGGCAGGTGGACTACGTCCTTTTCGTGCTCATGCGCTACTGGGTGCCGACGGTCCTGCCGCCGCCAGGACGCGAACGATTGACCAAGAACGATCTGGATTACTGGATCGAGTCGGAGCACATTCTGAAGGCGGCTGCTGTGCGCCTGCGCGAGCTCAAGCCGTTGATCGAACTCCTCACGGCCCCTAGCCCACTGGCTGAACCGTCACCAGGTAGGAGTATCAGCCAATCACCGGTCGTGGAACTCGAGCTGGCCAATGTCGTTGAAGGCATTGCCGAAGCCGCCGGTAGCTATGGCGGGCCGGACTATACGTCCATCGTGAAGGCGTTCGATCCAGTGCCGCTTCGGCAGACGCAACCGTTCAAGCACAACAAGAAACACAGTGCCGAACTGTGGGTGGTGTTTCTGCTGCGCGAACATTTCCGCAGCCTCGGTCTTGGGAAGGATCGCTACTGGCCGCTCGTCGCGCCCCTCTGCACCGCGGCTGGCATTCTCAATCAGAACGGCCAGGCCTACAGCCCCGACGAACTCAAGTCCTGGTGGCAGAAGAACTGGCCGCGCACCTACCAGCAGTTGGAACAGAAGCAGGAAACGACTGATTCTGGCGGTGCCGCCTACGAACAGGACTTTGGATGGTTTCAGGCCTGGATGACGTGGCAGCGGGGAAGATAGATCTTTGTTCTGAAGGTCATGTGCTGGTAACTGAGGCCGGCTTCGCTGGTCTCGTCGGCAGCTTCTCTGAATCCGGCGGGACTTCCTGGACCATCTTGAACAGTGTCGCGAGGAAGATGATGTAGAACACGACGCCGACCCAGATGACGTAAGGTTGCACACCGCCTGCTTCTTTCAAGGCCGCTTCTTGCACGGCTTGATTCATCCATCCCGTTTTCTTGATCTCCGCAATCTGTTCCTTGCAGTGCCAATAATACAGATAATTGGCCGTGGCACCGGCCATGATGCTCCAGACGATGCCGACGGAGAGCTCGCCGGTGAGGTACGTCGAGATCATGGGGCCGACTGCATACACGAAGGCGTGGAGGTACATCTTGCGGTAGAGAAACCAGAGGAAGGAGATAAAGAGAAACGCCGGCCAGTTCCAGCTGAGCGCGAACTTGGGCTGCCCGTTCGAAGAGAACTTCTTAAACTGTGCCAGGTACTGATCGGCGTACGGGCCGATGAATTGACGCCAGAGTGCCTCATCGTTTTGCATTGGCGCGAGATTGGGGATGTCAGTGGCCGCATCGGCTGTCACGGCGGTGGGGGCAAGAGAGGCCCCGCACTGATGACAGAAGTGGGCGTCGTCGGGATTCTGTTGGTTGCACTGACTGCAGGCCTTCATTGCGGGGCAGCTTATCACAGTCCGAGTAAGAGCTGATGGCGAATAACAGAAGACGGAGAGCTGATGGCATATGGCGGATGGCAGGATAAAGAGAAACGGATGGAATGAAAGATCAATGACTTCTTGTCTGTGACGAGTTGAGACCGAAGTGCGCGTTGCGATACCTTGTTTCGACCTTGCGCTTATTGCTTTCATGTCGACCCTGTGCTAACTTCCCTTTCTTTCTAATGGGATACGTTTGCTATGCCGACTGAAGAACTGAGAGATGGTGCCGCCAAGTACTTGATGCAGACCTACGCGCGCCAGCCGATTTCGATCGTGCGGGGGCGTGGGGCAAAGGTCTACGATATGGAAGGCCGGGAGTACATCGACTTTGTCGGTGGCATCGCGGTCAATATCCTGGGCCACGGTCATCCGGATTTAATCCAGGCCATTCAGCGGCAGGCCGCACAGCTCATCCATGTCTCGAATCTGTACTACACCGAGCCGCAAGTGAAACTGGCGCAAATGCTGGTGGACCATTCATTTGCCGATCGGGCGTTCTTCTGTAACAGCGGGGCGGAAGCAAACGAAGCGGCGATCAAGCTGGCCCGGCGCTATGGCCATGAGAAGCACGGGGCCGAGCGGTTTGAAATTATTACGATGAAGAATTCGTTCCATGGCCGGACGCTGGCGACAATCGCCGCGACGGGGCAGGAGAAGGTCCAGAAGGGGTTCGAGCCTCTGGTGCCGGGGTTTGCCTATGCGCCCTTTAACGATTTTGAAACCATCGCCGGCATGGTCAGCAACAAGACGTCCGCGATCATGCTGGAGCCGATTCAGGGTGAAGGCGGCGTCCATGTGGCGGATCGGGAATATCTGAAGAACCTGCGCGAACTTTGTACGCAGCAAGACATTCTCCTGATCTTCGACGAAGTCCAGACGGGCATGGGCCGGACCGGAACGCTCTTCGCCTATGAGCAGCTGGGCGTGGAGCCGGACATCATGACGCTGGCCAAGGGGCTTGGCGGGGGAATGCCGATCGGCGCCTGTCTTGCGAAAGAATCTGTCGCGGCGGTGTTCACGCCTGGGACGCATGCCTCGACGTTTGGCGGCAACCCACTGGCCTGTGCGGCCGCCTTAGCGGTGTGTCGGGTGCTGCTGGAAGGGCGTGTGTTGGATCAGGCCAAGCGGATGGGTGAGTATTTGGCGAAGGGATTGGCCGACTGTAAAGACCGCCATCGAGTGGTGCGGGAAGTGCGAGGTCTTGGACTTTTACAGGGATTGGAGTTGGAGATCGACGCCAAAGCGGTGGTCGGCGATTGTCTGGCCCGCGGCGTCCTCGTGAACGCGACGAGCGAGCGCGTACTCCGTTTTGTGCCGCCGCTGATCATTGCCCAGCGAGAGATCGATAAATTGATCGAGACGTTGTCGGCGATCTTCAATCATCAAGTGGTCACCGAAAAGGACGCCCACCACTAATGGCAGGGAAAGCCCCTCGGACAGCTCGCTCCATCGCCTATGCCAAGGATCTTCTGGATGTGGCGGCCATGCCGCGCGCACAGGTCGATGCCTTGTTGCGGCTCGCTGCCTCGTTGAAGGCGAAACAGCGACAAGGAACCCCACATTGGCTGTTACCTGGCAAAACGCTGGGAATGCTGTTTCAAAAGCCGTCCACGCGCACGCGCGTCTCGTTTGAAGCGGGAATGAATCAATTGGGCGGTCATGCACTGGGTCTTCCCGTAGGAGACATTCAGCTCTCACGTGGAGAAACTGTGGCTGACACGGCGCGTGTCTTGTCCCGCTATTTGGATGGCATCGTCATTCGAACCTATGATCATGCCATCGTCGAGGAATGGGCACAGGAAGCCACGATGCCGGTGATTAACGGACTGACCGACCACAGCCATCCCTGTCAGGCTCTGTCCGATCTGCTGACGATCCACGAAATCAAAGGTCGGCTGAAAGGGCTCAGTCTCGCCTATGTTGGAGATGGGAACAACGTCACCAATTCTCTCATCGAGGCCGCGGCGAAGATGGGGATGCGGATTGCGATCGGATGCCCGGTTGGCTATCAGCCGGATCAGCACGTGATCGATCGCGCGCGCATTGAGGCGGAACGTACCGGTGCGGCGATCGAAGTGCTGGAGAATCCGCAGGTGGCCGTGAAGGAAGCGGACGTGGTGTATACCGACGTCTGGATCAGCATGGGGCGCGAACGGGAGCAGGCGCGGCGGTTGAAGACACTGGCGCCCTACCAATTGAATGGCCGACTGTTGCAACGCGCCAAGCCGGATGCCATTGTGATGCACTGTTTGCCGGCTCATCGGGGGGAAGAGATCACCGCAGACGTGCTTGAAGGGCCGCAATCCGTCGTCATCGACCAGGCAGAGAATCGCCTGCACATGCAGAAAGCGATTTTAGTTCAACTTCTTTCGAGTAAGAAAGGTATGAAGTAAGCAGCTCATCATGAAGCAGAAACCGATCAAGAAAATCGTGCTGGCGTATTCGGGTGGACTCGACACCTCCGTCATTCTGAAATGGCTCCAAGAAACCTACCAGGCCGAGATCATTGCGTTTTGCGCCGATCTTGGGCAAGGAGAGGATCTCCAAGCGATCAAGGCGAAGGCGCAGTCGCTTGGCGTGAAAAAGGTCTATGTCGAAGATCTGCGCGAGACGTTCGTCAAAGACTATGTGTTTCCGATGCTGCGCGGCAACGCGCTGTACGAAGGCTGCTACCTGCTGGGGACATCGATCGCGCGGCCGCTGATCGCGCGCCGGCAGGCTGAGATTGCGCTCAAAGAAGGGGCCGAGGCGGTGTCGCATGGGGCGACGGGGAAGGGCAACGATCAAGTTCGGTTTGAAGTGACCTATACCGCGCTGGCACCTAACCTCAAAATCATTGCTCCTTGGCGTGAGTGGACGATGCGGTCGCGGCGGGAGTTGATCGAATACGCTGATCGCCACGGGATTCCAGTGACGGCAACCAAGGCGAAGCCCTACAGTATGGATCTGAATCTCTTTCACGTCAGCTACGAGGGAGGCATTCTTGAGGATCCGTGGGAGTCGCCGCCGGATGAGATCTTTCAGATGACGGTGTCGCCGGAGAAGGCGCCGAACAAGCCGCTCGAAGTGGAGATCGACTACATTAGTGGAAACCCGGTGGCCGTTGATGGCAAGAGGATGAGTCCGGCCACGCTCCTGGCCCACCTCAATAAGCTGGGTGGCGCGCACGGGATCGGGCGTGTCGATCTGGTCGAGAATCGCTATGTCGGCATGAAGTCGCGCGGGGTCTACGAGACGCCGGGCGGGACGATTTTGCATGTCGCGCATCGCGGGCTTGAATCGTTGACCATGGATCGGGAAGTGCTGCATCTGAGAGACAGTTTGATTCCGCGATTTGCCGAACTGATCTACAACGGCTATTGGTTCAGTCCCGAACGGGAGATGCTGCAGACGGCGATCGACGAGGCGCAAAAAGATGTGGCCGGCACCGCGCGGGTGAAACTATACAAAGGGAGTTGCACCTTGGCGGGGCGGAAGTCGAAGAACTCGCTCTATCGGCTCGACATCGCCACGTTCGAAGAAGATGAAGTCTATAACCAGAAAGACGCCGAGGGTTTTATCCGCTTGAGCGCGTTGCGGTTGAAGATCCGTGCCCAACGGAAGAAGGCCTCGTCCTGATGGCACAGCGGCCCCGTTCTGGAGGGGAAAAAGCCTGGGCCGGCCGATTTCGTGAACGAACGGATCGGTTGGTAGAGACCTTCACGAGGTCGATTGAGGTCGATCGCCGGCTCTATGCGCACGATATTCAGGGGAGCATCGCGCACTGTCAGACGCTGGCGAAAGCGCGTGTACTGAGTCGGCGTGAGACGGCGACGATCATTCGGGGGTTGCAGCTCGTGCTGCACGAGCTGGAGCGGGAACGATTTAAGTTTTTGCCGGAGGATGAGGACATCCACATGGCGATCGAGCGGCGGCTGACCGAGCTCATCGGCTCGCTTGGAGGCAAGCTCCACACGGGGCGAAGCCGAAACGATCAGGTGGCGCTGGACGTGCGGCTGTATCTGCGTGATCGACTGGCGGCGCTCATCAGCCGGCTCGAAGAATTTCAGCGAGTGCTGGTGCAGCAGGGGAAGGCCCATCGCGACGTGCCGATGCCGGGGTACACGCATCTGCAGCGGGCGCAGCCGGTGCTGTTCGCCCATCACCTCCTCGCGTACGTCGAAATGTTTGAGCGGGATAAGGGGCGGCTGCGAGACGGTCGAACCAGGCTGAATGTGATGCCGCTGGGATCGGGCGCCCTGGCCGGGACAAACTATCCGGTGGATCGCCAGTATGCTGCCTCGCTGCTGGGCTTTCCTTCAGTGACGCAGAACAGCTTGGACGCGGTGTCGGACCGGGACTTCATGATTGAAGTCGCGTCGGCGCTGGCCGTCGTGATGATGCACCTGTCGCGCATGAGCGAGGAGTTGATTGTCTGGTCGTCCCAGGAATTTCATTTTGTCGAGTTGCCCGATGCCTTTTGCACCGGCAGCAGCATGATGCCGCAGAAGAAGAATCCCGATGTTCCCGAACTTGTTCGGGGGAAAACCGGCCGGGTCTACGGGCATCTGATCGGATTGCTGACCACACTGAAAGGCCTGCCGTTGAGTTATAATCGAGATCTCCAGGAAGACAAGCCGGCGCTGTTCGATGCGCTCGATACAGCCGAGAGCTCTGTCGAGGTGATGACCGAACTGATGCGTCGGCTGACGGTCGATCGAGAAGCGCTGACCAGAGCTCTCAGCGGGGGAGGGATGTTGGCGACGGAACTCGCCGACTATCTCGTGACCAAAGGCGTTCCCTTCCGCGAGGCGCATAGCATCACGGGGCGCATCGTCCGGTGGGCGCTGGACCAAGGGCAGGAACTCACCGAACTTTCAGTCGAGGAGTTGCGAAAATTTTCAAAGAAGTTCGACTCGTCGGTTGTGCAACGTCTGACAGTACAAGGCGCGATCGAACGGAAGGCTCAAGTCGGCGGAACGGCCTACAAACAAGTAGATCGGCGTCTCCGGGAGTGGGTAAAGGCGCTTGCGTGAGGACAACACGATTGCCAGGTCTTCTGACACTCTGGGTCGTGCTGGGGGTCATCGTTGCGTGTGGAGTAGCCGGGCCGCCGATTGCGCCGGAGAATGTGGGTGTGACACCGATCATTGAAATGCAGAAGAAGCAGCATGCAAAACAAGCAGCCCAAGAACGACGTGTGATTGAGAGTACGCAGGGTGAAGTGCCCGAGTTGGTCGAGCCGCGGGGGCAAGACGAAGAGTTGCCTCCGCTCAGGCCGGTCGGGACCAGATAAGCATGAGACGGAACGGACATGTGGGACCACATCAGCGCCGAGCGAAGAGCACTCAGATGAAAGGCTCGTCGTTCAAGCAGGAGGGATGCTAGATGCAACTAATCCAGCCGGCACGGGGTGTACAGGAACAGGGACGAGTCGCAGTCAAACGACGCTTGTTATTGGTCGATCCGTATCCTCGGAACAATCCGTACCATCTCACTGCGGCAGAACGCCGTGCGGTGTGGTTCCCGAAGCTGAGTTTGCCGACGATCGCCGCCTATACGCCGGATTCATGGGAAGTCGATTTGGTCGATGAGGCAGTGGAGGATATCGACTTCGACGATCCCTGCGAGATGGTCGGCCTGTCCATCATGACCTGCTACGCACCGCGCGCCTATGAGATTGCCACGGAGTTTCGGAAACGGGGGAAGACCATTGTGATGGGCGGTGTTCATCCCACATATTGTCCGGAAGAAGCGTTGCAACATTGCGATGCGATTGTCTGCGGAGAGGCGGAGGATCTCTGGCCCGAGCTCGTGGCGGATTATGAAGCGGGCCACATGAAGCGTGAGTATCGGATGACGTCGTTCCCGTCATTGGAAAACTACAAGAGTCCGCGCGTCGAATTGCTCAGCCCCGATGCCTACATGACCAGGCAGTGCAGTTTTACGACCCGCGGCTGCCACTTCGACTGCGAGTTTTGCAGCGTGTCGCCGTTCAACGGCAAGACCACCAGGCGGCGTCCGGTCCAGGAAGTGGTCAAGGAAATCGTGCAAGTGCAACGGTGGGTGCGTAGCGAGCTGATCGAACGAATTTCAACCGAGCCGCTCTGGCAGGCGTTCAAAACCGGTTTGCGGATTCGGGTCGGCATTGACGATGGCGGTATTGTCGCTTTCGTCGACGATCTCCATAACAGCAATCGCGCGTACTGCCGGGAACTCTGGGCTGCGCTGAAGCCGCTCAAGATTAAGTGGGGCTGCCAGTCCACCCTCTTCCTGGGTGACGATGAAGAGATGGTCAAGTTGGCGGCCGATAGCGGCTGCGTGTCGGTGTTCGTGGGCATGGAGTCGCTCGACGAAGACAGCCTCGAAGAAACGAATAAACCGTTCAACCGCGTACAGAAGTTCTCGCAAGAGATCAAAATGTTCCACGATCACGGCATCATGGTGAATCCTGGGATCGTCTTCGGATTCGACAGTGACGATGAATCCGTGTTTGAGCGGGCCGTCGAGTTCTTGACGAAGAATCAGGTGGAGCTGGCCTATTTCAATGTGCTCACCCCGTTGCCGGGGACCGCGCTCTTCGATCGGTACAATAAGGCTGGACGCATTTTCGATCGTGACTGGTCCAAGTATGACGGCAAGCACGTCGTCTTCCATCCCAGCCGGATGACGCCGGAGCAATTACAAGCAGGGTTCAACTGGGCCAATCACCAGTTCTATTCCTTGCCGAACATCTGGCGTCGCCTGTCCGGCACCCAGCAGCGGTTGATCGCTCGATGGGAAATGAATCGTGAGTTCCGCAAATTGGTGAAGCGGGCTTGTCCCAAAGGGAAGCTGTCTCCACTGGCCAAGGTTCTCAAGAATCTCCAGGCAAAGCTGCCGACGTTTGATACGGAGCACCTCATGCCAAGCGCGTTGCATGCCATCAAGCAGCGGCTGGATCAGAAGCCGGCAGCCCAAAACTTGGTGCTGACCATCAAGGCGAAGCGGCACGACAAGTTTGCGGCACTCTTTGTCGATCTGGAAGGCGCGTTGGATCGCCTCAATGCCCAGGAATTATTGCAGCGCCTCAAGGACGCGTCGGACAAAGCCCGGATGGACGTGATCATCAATTTTGAGCATCTCAAGCAGGCCACGCCTGATGCACTCAAGGCGCTCGTCGATTCGGACGCCATTACGGCGGCGCTCCCGCACGTGAAGATCCGATACCGCAAGTTCAAGGATGCGTTCGAGGAGTCGTTGCAGGGGCTGTCGCTTTCAGGGATTGAATTCTTGCGTGAGGATTTCCAAGATGCATGATTTCGAGTATCGCGAGGGCGAGCTGTATTGCGAGCAGGTGCCGGTCAGCCGGATCGCGAAAGAACTCGGCACGCCCTGTTATGTCTATAGCCATGCCACGCTTGTCCGTCATTTCCGGGCGTACGATGGTGCGTTCAAAGACATTCCCCACGTGATTGCCTTCGCGATGAAAGCGAACTCCAATCTCGCCATTGTGCGATTGATGGCGAAGGAAGGCAGCGGGGTGGATATCGTGTCGGGCGGCGAGCTGTTCCGTGCGTTGAAGGCTGGTGTTCCTGCCTCCAAGATTGTGTTCGCCGGGGTAGGGAAAAAGGCCGACGAAATCCGTGATGCGCTCAAGGCGGACATCCTGATGTTCAATGTAGAGTCGCCGGCTGAGCTGCAAGCGATCAATGAGGTTGCGGGGTCGGTCGGGAAGAAGGCGCGCGTGGCGCTTCGGATCAATCCAGACATTGATCCGAAGACACATCCCTACATTTCGACCGGACTCAAGAAAAGTAAGTTTGGCATTGCGGCAGATCGGGCGCTGGAAGAGTTCAAGATAGCGTCATCACTGAGTCATATCGATGTCGTCGGCGTGCATAAGCATATAGGCTCCCAACTAACTGAGGTCACGCCATTCGTCGAAGCGATGAAGAAGATTCTCACGTTGGTCGAGTCGCTCAAACGCGATGGCATCGGCATTCAATACATCAATATCGGCGGAGGGCTGGGGATTACCTATGCCGACGAAACCCCCCCGCTGCCACAAGACCTGGCGGATGCGATCTTCCCGCTCGTGCGGGATATGAAGGTCACGCTCATTATGGAGCCGGGCCGGGTCATCGTCGGAAACGCGGGCATTCTCGTGACACAGGCGCTCTATTTGAAAGCAGGAGAGGCCAAGCGTTTTGTGATTGTCGATGCTGCCATGAACGATTTGATTCGTCCCAGTCTCTATGGGGCCTACCATGAAATCCGTCCGCTGAAAGAAGAAGCCGGTCATCGGGCCAAGCATCAAGTGGACATTGTCGGGCCGGTCTGCGAGTCCGGAGACTTTTTAGCCAAGGATCGGGCGATGGCGGAGGTGAAGCCGGGGGAAATGCTGGCGGTGATGAGTGCGGGGGCATATGGTTTCGTCATGTCGTCGAATTACAATTCTCGTCCCCGTGTCCCTGAAGCCCTCATCAAGGATGGAGAGATCCATGTCATCCGCGCACGAGAAACATATGATGACTTGGTGCGGGGCGAGACGATTCCTTCGTTTTTGAAGTGAGAGGAGCGACTATGTTTACCGGCTCTCTGGTTGCAATCGTCACGCCTTTTCGAAAAGGCAAGGTTGACGAGCGGGCTCTGGCCGAGTTGATCGAGTGGCAGATTGCCAAGGGCACCAATGGCATTGTTCCCTGTGGCACCACCGGGGAGTCGGCCACGCTCTCTCATGAGGAGCACAACCGGGTCATTGAGCTGACGGTGGAGGTTGTCAACCGCCGGGTTCCCGTGATTGCCGGAACCGGTTCAAACAGTACCGATGAAGCCATCACTCTTACCAGACATGCAAAAGAGGCGGGGGCCGACGGGGCGTTACTCATTACGCCGTACTACAACAAGCCCACGCAAGAAGGGCTGTACCGGCACTACAAAGCGGTGGCAGAGTCCGTGGATCTTCCGTTGGTCTTGTACAACATTCCTGGGCGCACCGGCGTCAATATGCTGCCGGCTACCATTGCGCGGCTCTCGACGATTAAGACGATTGTCGGCGTCAAGGAAGGGAGCGGGTCGGTCCAGCAAGCGTCGGACGTTGTGCAGATGTGCGGCGACCGATTAACGGTCTTAGCCGGCGATGATTCCTTGACCCTGCCAATGATGGCGGTTGGGGCCAAGGGCGTGATTACCGTGACAGCCAATTTGGTGCCGACCGACATGGCCAACCTGGTGAAGGCCTTTGCCGATGGGAAAGTTGACGAGGCGCGACGGATTCATTTCAAACTCTCGCCTTTGTTTGCAGCGTTGTTTTTCGAGACAAACCCTATTCCGGTGAAAGAAGCGCTGGGGATGATGGGCAAGATCGATCCTGAGTTGCGCCTGCCGCTGTGCCCTATGGCACAGGACACACGAGAAAAGCTGGTCCGCGTATTAAAAGACGCGGAGTTGATCTAACCCCAAGCGATGCCAGGGGTGAATGACGCGATGATCAAGGTTGTCGTTGCAGGGGCCGCAGGTCGAATGGGCTGCCGTTTGGTGTCATTGATTCGGGATTCGACTGCCTTGACGCTTGCGGGGGCCCTGGAAGGAAAGGGGCACCACGCTCTTGGTGAAGATGCTGGGGAAACTGCCGGATCGGGACGCGCCGGTATCATCGTTACCGACGATCTGCCAGCGCTCATGGAACGTGGAGAGGTCGTCATCGACTTTTCTGCTCCCGAAGCGACCTTAGAACATTTGCGGATTGTGGCCACACATCGACGGGCGATGGTGATCGGGACGACAGGGTTGTCTGCTTCCGAGCTTGACGAGCTGAAGTCGTTCGCTCGCCAGATACCCTGCGTCTTCTCCCCTAACATGAGCGTCGGGGTTAATCTGATCTACAAGGTTATCAGCGAGATGGCCAAAATACTCGGCGACGATTACGACATTGAAGTGATCGAGGCCCATCACCGGCTCAAGAAAGATGCACCGAGCGGGACAGCCCTCAAGATTGCCGAAGTGCTTGCGCAGGCGGTGAACCGTGACCTGAACCAGGTTGGCGTGTATGCACGCAAGGGTTTGATCGGCGAGAGAACCAAAGGCGAGATCGGGATTCAGACCATCCGGGCTGGCGATATTGTGGGCGATCACACCATTCTGTTCGGTGGCATGGGCGAGCGGATCGAGGTCACACATCGAGCCAGCAGCCGTGATACCTTTGCCCTTGGAGCGTTGCGCGCTGCGCGGTGGGTTGTTCGCCAGCCTCCTGGCCTCTACGACATGATGGATGTCTTAGGTCTTCGGTAGACACATACTCCACCATCGGCAACTTCACCCTCTGCAACAAACGGTAGCCCCGCAGTGATTCGTGACAGGCCTTTGCTCAAGTCGTGTGGAGGGGGCAAACGCTACCTGCATGTAGGGAGCGAACTGTTGAGGCTGGTGGCTATGGTTCGGTGTGAGATGCTGTGGGAAGAGAGATCCCACAGAACAAACAGGAAATCAGGCTGTGGCCTCTGGTGTAGCTGATGATGCGGTAGCAGGATGGACAGCAGAGCAGGGCGGTTCGGGACAGGCCAACAATCTTACTTATGCAGAAACGGTTTCAGCGTCGGCTTCTACTAAGGTCCTTGTCGTTTGACGCGAGATCGTGCTGGCTCATCCCTTGTCCGCGTGCGCTCATCGCGGCAGAGAGTCTGACATAAAGCAATTGTGCCGACTCCGTCCACTTGGGGTTAGATGGAGCAAACGTAAAAGCCGCTTCCGCAGCCTTCTGCTCATCGTAGGTCAACGGTTTTGGTTCTGCCATCGTAGGGTTAATGTCGAGCCGTAATGGGCCGAGGTTCCTGATCCGCTGCTTTCCGACGACCACAATTCAAACATGCAAACACCGTGATCGCAAGTCCTGCATTCAAATCAACTGCCCGTTCCGGTAACATCGCACCCTGGCATTTATCACATGTCTTCATCCTTGAACTATAACACTCTTCAAAATGGAAGCATATCCTCCTGAAGTACTGGATAGGAGGGGAAAGAGTCCCGGTGGTTTCCAATATCAATAGGTCGTTTGGTCGTTGGCCTGCAGTATCGCTATCAGGAGGAGAAAGGCTATCCTCTCCCTTGACAGGCCCCCCCCTGTCCCATAGGATTGTGGTCCGTCAGCTGGTGGACCACTATGTATAGAATCTTACTCATCATCGGACTCCTCATTGTCCTCTATTTCATGCTGCGGCAAGCGTTTCGAAGATTTATGAATAGGAATCTGGACGATCGGGGAGTGTCGGTTGACCAGGATCAAATGGTTCAAGATCCGGTATGTCACGCCTTTGTGCCGCGGCGGATTGCCTTCAGTGAGAATATTGGGGGGCAGATGTACTGCTTCTGCAGCAGGCAGTGTGCGGCGGCGTTTCAGAAACAGCAGTCCGGTTAGCAGCCGGAATAGCTATAGTCGGAGAGTTTTTCTTCTTTGTCGAACTTAAGTGTGATCTGACATTGATTGGGAGAGAAGTTGAACAGAGGTGGGCCTGATTTTCCTCCAGCGATCCGATAGTACGTCCAGGTCTCGCCGCCGAAGAATCGAGAGGCTTTGCCATCTGGAGCGCCCCAGTTCTTCTCAAACCAGGCTTTGTCTTTTCCTTGGAGTTCGGCCGGTTTCAGCGAAGCCTCAAGGTAGGGATTGCTTCCTCCACAAGCCGTAAGCGCGAGGAAAATACACAGTAGCCAAGCAGATCGTCGCATCGTGAAATCTCCTCATGATATGCCGAATATGCCGATGTCAACGCTCACCGGTGTGTTCGGTTGACGGCCGAATTCTAACCGCCACTCTGAGGACTGTCAAACCAGCGTCGGACACATTGCAGCGAGATTGAGTTCTCCATAGAATAACCGATAAGCACGTTAGCACTCGTGCTGAGTCATTAGACATGAAAGGACCCGAACATGAAATTCTATCTTGATACAGCCAACGTGAAGGAAATTCAGGAAGCCGCTAGCCTCGGATTGCTCGACGGCGTGACGACAAACCCTTCGCTCGTTGCGAAGGAGGGTCGGAGCTTCAGAGACATGCTCGTCGAGATCTGCAATATCGTGGATGGGCCGATCAGCGCCGAAGTGGTCAGCATCGAAGCCGATGCGATGGTGAAAGAGGGGAAGGAACTCGCCAAGATTCACAAGAATATTGTGGTCAAGGTTCCCTTGATTCCGGAAGGGCTGAAAGCCACGAAGCGCATGGCGGCTGAGGGGATCAAGGTCAATGTGACGCTCTGTTTCTCTCCCACGCAGGCGTTGTTGGCAGCGAAGGCGGGCGCCTGGTGTGTGTCGCCCTTCATCGGACGGCTCGACGACATCAGCTCAAACGGCATGGAGCTCATCCGTCAAATCTTGACCATATACAAAAACTATGATTACAAGACGTACGTGCTGGTCGCGAGCGTGCGCCATCCGCAGCACGTAGTGGAAGCGGCCTTAGCTGGTGGGCACATCTGTACGATGCCCTTTACTATCTTCCAACAATTGGTCAAGCATCCGTTGACCGATAGCGGACTCAAGAAGTTCCTGGCCGACTGGGATGCCCAAGCCAAGAAATAGCTGGAGAGTTAGGAGCTGAGGCTTTTGCGGCTGAGCTCGCGGCGAGCCCGAGCAAATACCGCGTGGAACATAGGGCGAGTCAGTTTGCCGGTAAAGGTGTTTTGCTGACTGGGGTGGTAGGAACCGAGCAGCAGCACTTCCCACGGCAGGCGATATGCCACCCCGTGTCCAAACTTGGGGGTTGGGGAGGGGATCGTCAATCCTTCCGCCCGACAAGTTTTCAGATAGTGATCGAATGCAATCTTCCCCAGCGCGATCACCACACGTTTCTGTTTGAGAAGCTTCAGTTCGTCTCGCAAGAACCGGCGACAGTGCTCAAACTCAACGGGTGTGGGTTTGTTTCCCGGCGGCGCGCAGCGCACGGTGGCTCCGATGTAACAATCCGACAGCGCCAATCCATCATCCCGGTGCGTCGAAGACGGTTGGTTCGCGAATCCGTATCGATGGAGTGCCTCGTAGAGCCAGTCCCCGCTCCGATCGCCGGTGAAGACACGCCCTGTGCGATTACCCCCATGGGCTGCCGGGGCGAGGCCGAGTACATAGAGTCGAGCGTGCGGGTCGCCGAAGCCTGGAACCGGCCGTCCCCAATAGGTCCAATCCATGAATTGTCGGCGCTTGGTCTGGGCGATGGCCTGTCGATAGGCGACCAGTCGGGAGCAAGCTGTGCAGCCGGTGATCTGCTGGTTCAAGACGGTGAGAGTCCGCATGCGCGTTGCCAGTGTAGCATGAACATGAAAGTTGTTCCCGCTTGCTGGCCCTTCGGCTAGCTGCTAGCATGACGTCGAAACTCATGAATGCGAGAGTCTCAATGCGTAGAGGAGCCGAGCGAATGACTGGTGTAGCGATGCGACTGACGATGTGTGCGATTGCGCTGCTGGGATCGGCCCTCCCCATCCAGGGAGAGGCCCAGCCAACACCCATTTCATCTGAGAGTAAGGAAGCCGCAAAGGGTGAGGCGGAGAAAGATCTAGTGTTACCCGAACAATTGGAGGGACTTCTGGAGCCAGAAGACCGTCTCGTCATTCTCCCCGAGATCAAGCGCGAGGGTGAGCGGTATTTTCTGAGCTCGTTCAAATTGCCAGACAAACTGACCTTTGCCGGACAGCCTGTGCCTTTGGATAACTGGCAGGTGCGTGAACGGATCGAGTACGAGTTCTATCAGTTTTTGGAAGACCAAGGGGAAAGCATCATCCTCGCCAAGCGAACCGGGCGATGTTTCCCGCCCGCCGAAAAACAGCTTGCCGAGGCTGGGTTGCCGGATGACCTCAAATATATGCTCCTTGTCGAGAGCAAGTGCGTTGCCGCTGCCTATTCTCGCGCCAAGGCGTCCGGCCCCTGGCAGTTCATTCCTTCCACCGGGCGACGCTATCGTCTCAAGAGCGATGCCGTCCTTGACGAGCGCCGCAATCTGGAAATGTCGACAGAAGCCGCGGTCAAGTATTTGCGCTATCTCAAAGATTTTAAGCAGAACGATTGGTTCATGGCGATGGCCTCATACAATGCCGGCGAGGAACGGGTTCGCAAATTACTCAAGGAGCAAAAGATTGCCGATTACTGGAAGATGCATGGCCCGCGTGAAACGATGCGCTATGTCCCGCGTATTATCGCGGCGAAGGAGATCTATTCACAGCCGGAGAAGTATCTGGGCCTGACGAAGAAAGATCTCTATATGCCGGTCGAAACGGAAACGGTGACGATCAATATCAAAGAAGCGCAGCGCGCCCTGACATCGGTGGCGGAAGAATTTGGGACCTATTATCTGGAACTCCGCATGCTGAATCCTGAATTGAAGAAAGATATCCTTCCGCGGGGCATCTATCAACTCAAAGTGCCTCGGCAAACGTGCCCTAACCGCTGTTTCAAGCAGGGCAAGACACCCTAGCCTCAACGACGATGCGCGTTCTCCTGCCTGCCTCCCGCGTGTCATCGCTTCTACGGAAGATGATCGCTGCCGGGTTGCAGGCTGCTGACCCCTATCACAGTCTACTGCGCACAGTCTCACTCGTCGGACACTCCTTACGGGTGGGCCGTCGTACCTACGATCTAAGACGATATGACCGGGTGCTTGCCGTCGGTGCGGGCAAAGCTTCTGCCCGGATGGCACAGGCGCTGGAGCTAGTGCTGGGGGCCAGATTGGAAGGAGGACTGGTTGTGGTGAAGACCGGCCACAGCGTTCCAACCAGACGGATCAGGATAATCGAGGCCGGCCATCCAATTCCGGATCGTGCAGGGCTCCGGGCCGCCAACCACATTCGTGACGTGATCGCGGGTCTGACGCCACGAGATCTCCTGTTCGTGCTGTTGTCAGGAGGCGCGTCGAGTCTCTTGCCGGCCCCCGCTCCGGGTATCACCCTCGCGAATAAACAACGCACGACGCGGCTCCTCTTCAGAAGCGGCGCGACCATTCAAGAGATGAATGTGGTCCGCAAGCATCTCTCCCGGCTGAAAGGAGGGGGGCTTGCCGCTTCCACACAGGCGACGATCGCGACGCTCATTCTTTCAGACGTGATTGGCGACGATCTCGGCTCAATCGGGTCTGGGCCGACAGCCCCCGATCCCACGACCTTCGCTGACGCCATCGAAGTGTTGCAACGGTACAAGATCTGGCGCCTTGTTCCTGAACCCGTGCGCCATCATCTACTGCAAGGTCGGCGGGGTGCTGTGCCTGAGACGCTGAAACCAGGTACTCGGCGGCTGCGTCGTGTCCACCACGAGATCATCGGTAACAATAGTGGGATGCTTGGGGTAGTCACACGTGTTGCCAGAGAAGCCGGACTTCGCACCGTACTCCTTTCCACTGCCATAACAGGCGAGGCGCGCCAAGCTGCTACGCAGTTGGGATCCCTCGCACGTTGTATGGTGAGTGGAATGGATGTGTTGCGGAAGCCCTGCTGTGTCGTTGCCGGAGGTGAAACGACGGTCACAGTGACAGGGCGAGGGAAGGGTGGACGGGCACAGGAGTTTGCCGTGTCGGCGGCGTTGGAGATCGCCGGGCTCCAGAATGTCTGGATCGCAGCCGTTGGGTCCGATGGAACCGATGGGCCCACTGATGTCGCCGGAGCGGTCGTCAGCGGGGAGACCGTGGCACGGGCAAAACAACTCGGGGTCGATCTCCATTCGGCATTGAAACGACACGACACCTATCCAGCCTTAAAGACTCTGCGATCCCATATCCGCACCGGTCCGACCGGGACGAATGTGAATGACCTTTACCTCGCCTTCGTCCTCTAGTTAGTATTCGTGCCAATGGCACCTCCCCTCATTCTTCCGTTGGCGCTCTGTGCTGATCCCAGTCTTGTCGGAGGAAAGGCGCTCGGACTGGCTCGTCTCTTGGCCGCTGGGTTTCCTGTTCCACCTGGCATCTGTGTGACGACCGAGGCGTACGTTCAAGGTCTGCAGACGCTGGCGTTCTCTCCAAAAGACGAGTGGCAGAACGCCAGTGGCTTGTCCGGAGAGAAGCGAGAGCTGGTCCTGTCGGACCGTCAGTCGCGCATTCGCCAGGCGGACGTCTCCCATCTCGCTGCGCAATGGATGGCGGGCCTTCAGACGCTTGACCGCCCAACGAACACGCGCTGGGCCGTTCGCTCATCGGCCACCAACGAAGACACCGGTCAGACCAGCTTTGCCGGTCTCTATCGCACGCATCTTGGCGTATCCCTTTCGCAGATCGACGCCTCCATCAAAGATCTCTGGGCCTCGCTCTGGCATGAGCCGGTTGTGCAGTACATGCTCCAACGGGGTCTCGGTCATGCCATCCCAGCCATGGCCGTGGTGATTCAGCCGATGCTCAATGCCCAGGTCTCTGGAGTGGCGTATTCGATCCATCCTGTGACGGGTCGTTCGTCCCATGTGGTAGTCAATGCGATCCCAGGCTTAGCCGCACCTCTGGTCGATGGGCAAGTCATGCCCGACCAGTATGTGGTGGAGATGGGTGCCGATCAGCAGGCGGTCAGGGTTCGAAGACGCACCATCGCCCAGAAGCAACAGCGCGTGGTGGTGACGGAGGAGGGACTACGCACGGAAGAGATTGCTGAGGCGAAGCGTCATCAGTCAACACTGTCTGACGAACAACTCTTTGGACTCGGGCACATGGCGAAGAAGATCGCGCAGGCCTTCCACCATCCCGTCGATCTCGAATGGGCGGTTGATGCCAACGGGCTCTGGGTGCTGCAAGCACGTCCCATCACCGGTGTGCACGCCTCATCAGACCTGACCAACGATGACTGTGAGTGGTCCAGAACGAATTTCAAAGAAACGATGCCCGAACTGCCGAGCCCCGTGGGATTGTCGTTTCTCGAACGTTTCATGGAGGCGTACATCATTGCTCCCTATCGTCGGCTCGGTTGTCGGATTCCTGAGGGGCTGTCCTCCGCTCGCGTTCTGCACGGACGTCCCTATCTCAACGTGACCCTATTCCATTTACTCGTGGCGCAGCTGCGCGGCAACCCGGCGCTCTTGTCGGAACACATGGGGGGTGAATCGATCGCTGCGGCGCCGGTTGTGCGGCCACTGGGCTGGATCGCCTTGATACGTGCCGGCATCCTCATGCTCATCGAAATGAGACGGGTCGCTACTTATGGGCCCATCTGGTTTGCAGAGATGAAACAGATGGCCATCGCCAATCAGCCTGAGCGTCTCGCGACAGTGTCCTGTGAAGAGGTGACCGGTCGACTCGGTGCCATGGAACGATGGCTGGATGCGCGCGAAGTGACATTCGGCATTGCCGGTGGAGTGGCGCAATCTCTGGACGTCTTAAGTACGCTGCTGCCCCGTTGGTTGGGCGTGGAATGGAGAGCGCTGCTGAATGCGGCACTGCAGGGACAGGGCACGGTGATCAGCGCCCAACAAATTATTCGATTGGCGGAGATCACGGACTTTGCCCGGAGTGAACCGATTGCCAGGCAGTTCTTCACCGCGGAGCCATGGGATCCGATGGGGTTTCGCGCGATCCTCAAGGAAACTGCCTTCCTGCGCGCCTTTGATGCGTACGTGGAGGACTACGGCCATCGCGGGGTGGGGGAGTCGGACGTGATGTCCCCGCGCCTTGCCGATCACCCAGAATCGATTCTGGCCGTCTTATATATGCAAGTGCTCTCGACGTCGCCCGCACTCGACACGATCAGGGCTCGCCAGGTGCGAACAAGAACGGAGGCCCTTGCGGAGATCAAACGGAGATGCGGCTGGCGCCTCCATCGATGGGCGCTCTTCTCCTGGTGGTATCGACGACTCTGTCGCTTCTTCGCGCTGCGCGAAGCGAACCGGCACCATCTGATGTACTACTCGACGGCGGTGCGCCATCTGCTGTTGCGCCTCGGCGAGATGCTGGTCGTGCGAGGCGTATTCGAGTCGCGCGAGGATATCTTTTTTATCACGTTTGAGGAGCGGGCTGAACTGGTCAACGGAGGACGGCGTGACTGGCGAACGCTGGTCCAGACTCGCCGGGCCGAGAGAGAGCGTCATGCCACGATCGACGTTCCAGACACGATTCGCGATTGGGAGTCTGTTAGTGAAGGGAACGCTGAAACAGGACGATCTGAGACAGAGGAATTGCTGCGAGGCCTGCCCATCAGCGCAGGTTCCGTGGTTGGGCCCATTCGACACATTCGAAACATCGCCGACTGGGGCAAGGTCGTCCCCGGTGACATCCTCGTGGCTCCGGTGATCGATCCCGGCATGGCGCCATTGTTTGGTATCGTCGGAGGATTGATTGTCGAGATGGGCGGTACGCTGTCGCATGGGGCGATCATCGCGCGCGAGTATGGACTGCCGACGGTGGCGAACGTTGAGCGGGCAATGACACGCCTTCAGGAAGGGCAGCGGGTGACGCTGGATGCGGGAGCGGGAACGATCCGTCTGGAAGCGACAAGCTGATGTGCAACTCCGTGCATGAGTGCCTAGGGCCGATTGAACCTAGGGCTTCCCACTTCTTGACCTTTTACAACCATTTGCGTACTCTTCAAACAGGAACTCACCCTTAAATTTTTCACCACTGCAACACAGAACAAGAGTCGTGAGTCGGTGCCCTGGCGGAGAGGTCAGTCTATGAGTGACACGATCCTCCTTGCGGTCGGTCTTGGGACCGGGGTTCTCCTCGGGGGGGTGCTGGCTGGTCTGTGGGTCACCGCTCGCTTGCGCGCCCAGTCACAGCGGGCCGAGGCGACTGTCGATGAGCTGCGAAAACAACTGGATCTTCAACGGCAGGAGGAAACTCTAGCTCGCCGAGAACTTGCCGAAGCCCAACAAGCACGAGTCGCTGCGGAAACCAGGATCGAAGAAACCAACAGGCAGCTCGCCAACCAAAAAGACCTGCTTGACCAAGCGCGACAGGAACTCATGGGTTCGTTCCAAGCGCTCTCGGGCGAAGCCCTCAAACAGAATAACGATGCGTTCCTGAAGCTGGCTGCCGTCTCATTCGAAGCGCTGCATGTCAAAGCTGAAGGCAATCTGGCTCAACGGCAGCAAGCGATCGATGGGCTCGTGCGCCCACTGCAGGAATCTCTTCAGCGCTACGATGAGCAGATGCGCCTGTTGGAGCAATCACGCCAGTCGGCCTATGGCGGGCTCGATCAGCACTTGAAGTCATTGGCGGAGTCGCACCAGCGGCTGCAGCAGGAGACCGGCAATCTGGTCAAAGCGTTGCGCGCCCCGACCGTGCGCGGCCAGTGGGGGGAAATTACGCTGAAGCGTGTGGCCGAACTGGCCGGGATGGTCGATCATTGCGATTTCGTCGAGCAACAATCCGTCACCGGTGAGGACGGTCGCTTTCGGCCCGACATGGTGGTCCGGCTGCCGGGCGGGCGACAGATCATCGTGGATGCCAAGACGGTGCTCGCGGCCTATCTCGATGCGCATGAAGCGCAGGACGATGCGCAACGGGCTGAGGCCCTGCGCCGCCACGCCGAGCAAGTCCGGAGCCGCATGGATGAATTGTCCTTGAAGGCCTACTGGACGCAGTTCGATCGCGCGCCGGAATTTGTGGTGCTGTTTTTGCCGGGCGAACAATTCCTGGGTGCGGCGCTGGATCAGGACCCACGATTAATCGAAGAGGGTTTTGCCCGCGGCGTGGTGCTGGCGACTCCGACGACGCTCATTGCGCTGCTGCGTGCCGTCGCCTACGGTTGGCGGCAAGAGCAAATGAACGCGCATGCCGAAGAGGCTGGCCGGCTGGGGAAAGATCTCTACGAGCGCATGGCGGTGCTGGCGGAACATGTGAACGACGTGGGGCAGGCCCTCGGCAAGAGTGTGGTGGCCTATAACCGCGCGGTGGGTTCGTTGGAGACGCGTATTCTTCCCGCGGCGCGCCGGTTCAAGGAATTGGGCGTCGCGTCTGATAAAGACATTCCGCTGCTTGAACCGGCGGAACTCGTTCCGCGCAGGACATTGCCGTTTGAGACGGAGTAAAGGAGATGGCATGACTGACGAGCAGGCCATGGTTGAGGAATTTCATCGCAAGTTCGACATCCTCGTGCAAGCGAGCCCGACCATTCCGAATGGGTCCACCAAAGAACTTCGTGTGCGATTGATTCAGGAAGAGTTCGATGAGCTCAAAGAAGCCCTGGCCCAGGAGAATCTCGTCGCGTTAGCCAAGGAGATGGCTGATTTATTGTATGTGGTCTATGGCACAGCTGTCTCCTATGGGATCGATATGGAGCCGGTGTTTCAAGAAGTTCATCGGTCCAATCTGAGTAAGGTCGGAGGGTGCAAGCGAGCGGACGGGAAATGGGTGAAGCCGCCGACATACTCGCCGGCCAGCCTTGAACCGATTCTGGACGCGCAGCGAGAGCAAGGACTGGCCGGCGAACGCTCCGCCATGGCCGTCTCACGGGAGCCGCAGCACAATCCATGAAAAATCTTCACTGCCCCAGCTGTGGAACGCCGTTCGTGCGAGTGACCTATCAGGAAGGGACCGTCGAGCGCATGTTGAACCGCGTGAAGGTGTTTCCATTCCGTTGCCAGCTCTGCACGACGCGGTTTCGCGCCGTTTGGACCGGGTCGCCTACTAATGCGACGCGGGAGGTCGATCGCCGGGAGTTCAAACGATTGCCGGCGTCATTTCACGCCAACCTGCTTGCGGACAATGCCCTGCGGACCGACGATCGAGTGACGGATATCTCGATGGGCGGCTGTACGCTTGAAACCGCTGCGGCCCTTCCGCGAGGGACCTTTCTCGAACTCATGATCAAGCCGGCCTCGGATGAGGAAGCGATCAAGGTCGACACGGCCATGGTGTGCTCCGTCCGGCCGGAATCGATGGGCGTGCGATTCCTCGAATTTCAGACGAGCGACAAACAGCGTCTCAGCCACGTGATCCTCAGCTTGCTCGTCGGGCAAAGCGGCCATCCCAATCTCTTTTCCTGAACATCGCGCCTGATCCGTCCGTGCGACTGCTAGGCCCGCTTGGCAGGAACGGCCACGACAAGATTGTCGATGAGGCGCACGGCGCCGAGTCGAACTGCGGCGAGCAGGACGGCGCGTGACGTCACCGAAGAAAGCAGTTCCAGCGTGCGAGGGTCGCAGACTGCCAGGTAATCGATCGTCATGGCCGGTTCTTTTTGGACGATCCGTGTCATGACCGTGTGAATCGCTTGTCCATCGGCGACGCCCTGCCGAATCGCATCAGCGCCAGCCTGCAGACTTTTGTACAACGTGGTAGCGACCGCCCGCTCGTGCGGCGAGAGATACACGTTGCGCGAACTCATCGCCAACCCGTCCGGATCGCGTACGGTCGGACGGATGACGATCTTCACGCCGAGATTGAGATCTTTCACGAGCTGCTGGATCAGCGCGGCCTGCTGGAAATCTTTCTGCCCGAACAGCGCGAGACAGGGACGGACGATGCCGAACAGCTTCGTTACCACCGTAGCGACCCCGGAGAAATGATGAGGCCGGGCTTCCCCTTCCCACCGACGCGCAAGCGAGGGGAGCGACACCGTGGTCTGAAATCCGTCGGGGTACATGGCCTTCGCCGTCGGCTCAAAACAGACGTCGACTCCTTCTGCTCGGCAGAGGGCGCGGTCCTTGGCGATGGGGCGTGGATACTTGGCCAGATCTTCCTTGGGACCAAATTGCGTGGGATTGACGAAGATGCTGACGACGAGGGCATCGCATTTCAACCGCGCAGCGCGAATCAGCGTGCGATGGCCGTCATGCAGCGCGCCCATCGTGGGGACGAAGCCGATCGTGACGCCCTCGCGCCGGAGCTGATCGCTCCAAGCTGTCATCGCCTCTGGAGAACGGACGATCTTCATAATCCTGGGGGTGGGCTACAAGTCGGGCGTGATCCGTATCGGGTCGATGGCTGGGGAAGCAGCAGGCGGATTTCCGACCGATCTTGGACCTCGGCCAGCAACTGGGTAATCGTACGATGCCGTGACGGATGCATCCAGAGCGGATCGAGTTCGCTCAAGGGCATGAGGACGAATCGGCGTTGATGCAGCCGAGGATGCGGCACCGCGAGGTCGGGCTCGTCGATGACCAGTTGGCCGTAGAAGAGGATGTCCAGATCGATGGTTCTGGGCCCCGATCGATTATCTTCATCCCGTCCAAGCGAGCGCTCAATCTCACGGAGGACCATCAGGAGGCTACGCGGAGCAACATCGGTTTCAATCTGGACGACCCCGTTGAGAAACCAGTTGTTTCCTGGCTGGGCATGGTCATGGAGCGGTTCCGTTTCATAGAGGAGCGACACACCCACGACTTGAGAGTGCGGGAGCAAACTCAGCAGCGTCACGGCTCGATCGCAGAAATCGACCCGATCGCCGACGTTCGACCCGAAGCCGATGAAGACAGTCTCTCTCATAGTGATGGGTGATCGGTGATGAGTGATGAGGAAACGAGGCCGCTCCAGCGCTCATCACCCGTCACTCATCACGCATCACGGCTCTTTAGAATCCCGCTTTTTTAATCCGCTCCACCGCTTCCGCCAGGCGTTCCTTGGTCGTACAGACCGTCATGCGAACGTAGCCTTCGCCCGGCGCGCCGAATCCGATGCCCGGCGTCGTCACGATTCCCGCCTTTTCCAGCAAGTGAGCCGTGAAGGATGTCGAGGTATAGCCTTTCGGCACGGTAACCCAGACGTAGAAGGCGGCAGGAGGCGGGGCGACCTCCAATCCCAGTTTCTTGAGACCAGGCACGAGAGTGTCGCGCCGTTCCTGATAAATCTTCCGCAAGCCGTCGGTGACGGACTCATCAAGGTTGAGCGCGGTGATGCCGGCCTCTTGGATCGCCTGGAAACAGCCTGAGTCCAGATTGCTCTTCACCTTGCCGAGGCCTGCCAAGACTTGTTTGTGCCCCACGGCGAAGCCGATGCGCCAGCCGGTCATGTTGTAAGTCTTCGACAGCGAGTGGAACTCGATGCCCACATCCTTCGCGCCGTCCACTTCCAGAAAGCTCGCGGGGCGCTTGCCGTCGTAGAAGATCTCCGAGTAAGCGGCATCGTGACAGACAATGACCTGATTCTCCTGCGCGAACTCGACGACACGCTTAAAGTAGTCCTTCGTCATGATGACAGAGGTCGGGTTATTGGGCGAATTCAGGAACATCATCTTGGCTTTTTTCGCGATGTCCTTCGGAATCGCTTTCAAGTCCGGCAGGAATCCGTTCTGCTTCGTGAGCGGCATGATGTGTGACAGGCCGCCGGCAAAGCTGGTTCCTACCGGATACACCGGGTAGCCGGGGCTGGGCACGAGGACGATGTCTCCCGGATCGACAAAGGCGAGCGGAATGTGGCCGATCCCTTCTTTCGAGCCGATCAACGCCAGCACTTCGTTGGCCGGATCGAGCGTCACATTGAAACGGCGCTTGTACCAGTCGGCCACCGCTTTGCGAAACGACAGCATGCCTTCGTAGGAAGGATATTGATGATGCTTCGGATTCTTGGCGGCTTGTCCAAGGCTCTCGACGATCGGAGCCGGCGTCGGCAGATCCGGATCGCCGATGCCGAGGTTGATGATATCGACGCCCTTCGCAATCGCCTTCTGTTTCATCTCATCGATGGCGGCGAACAGGTAAGGGGGAAGGGTCTTGATTCGAGTTGCGACTTCAATCGGGAAACCGGACATTCCTCGGGCTCCTTTCGAGATGTATTCCAAAGTTAAAAAGTTGAAAAGTTCAGGGAGGAACTTTCGAACTTTTACGCTTTCAAACTAGGGCTGCTAGGTTACTGCAGACTTGGGATCGCAATCAACGTGGTGGGACGAGCACATGGCCAATCAGCCGATCGACGACTTGGTGAGAAAGCCATAAGTGCGGGAGTGCGTCGATCAGGACCCGCTGCGCCGTCAACTGTGCACGAGCGAGATCCGGTGCGCATTCCCGACAGAGGGCGTCGATCCCGTCTGGTTCCACCTCCAAGTGGAATAGCAGTCCATAGGCGCGGGAGCCGTACCGAAAGGCTTGGATGGGGGCGACGTCGGATTCCGCGAGCCAGACACAATCTTGAGGCAGGTCGAAGACTTCTCCGTGCCACTGGAAGACCGAGAGGGCTTCGGGAAAGCTGCCGAACACCGGGTCCTTTTTCCCCTCCCCGGTCAAGCGGATGCGCGTCATCCCGATTTCCAAGGCCTTGCCCGGTCGCACCGTGGCACCGAGCGATTTCGCCATGAACTGACTGCCCAGGCAGACCCCGATCACCGGCTTGCCGGCGCGCAGTGCGGATCGAATGAAAGCTGTCTCTTCGGCGATCCACCCATCCGAATCATTCACCGACATCGGCCCGCCCATCACGATCAGCAGGTCGCCAGAGTCTTTTGGTAAGCCATCGTGGGGAACGAGGTAGTGATCAAGGCTGACGCCTCGATTTGTCAGGGCCGTCGCAAAAGCGCCGGGGCCTTCGAAGGAGACATGTTGGAGACAAACAGCGCGCATTGACACCTTAAGGCAATCGAATTAGGCTGCGGCTGAAGCAGTTCAAAGACATACCGCGATTCAGGGAGTGGCTGCAAGGCAGGTGGGTGTGACTACCGGCAAGGGGATACAGTGCCGACGATACAAAGAAAGGGCCCATATCGCTTTTTCTTCTACGCCGGTGACCGAGAAGAGCCGATTCATGTTCATGTTGAACGCGATGAAAACGTTGCGAAGTTTTGGTTGGAACCGGTACGATTGCATACAAGCGGCGGCTTTTCACGAATCGAGATCCGACGGATTCACAAACTGGTCGCCGATCATGCCGAGGAACTGAAGGAGGCCTGGGATGCGTATTTCAACGGTTGAGGCAGAAGTGCCCGTTGTTCAGAAGGCTGTCGTGACCGACGACGCGCTGAGTGTCGACCTCAGCGATGGACGAACCATTTCTGCGCCCCTAGCGTGGTATCCCCGGTTGCTGCATGGAACAAAAAAGGAACGGAACAACTGGCGAGTGATTGGAAAAGGCTACGGGATTCATTGGCAAGACCTTGACGAGGATATCAGCGTCGAGAATTTGCTGCTCGGGCAAGCATCCGGTGAAAGCCAAGCGTCCCTTGAAAAGTGGCTGTCAACGAGACTGTCTCGCCACACAAACGGTTCCAAGGGACGACGCTGACGCACCCACAACGTAGCGGCACACGTTAGATAACTCGGCCTGAGTCGCATGAACGCATGAATCGTCAACAACACTGGAATCAGGTGTTCGAGGCCAAAGGGCCGCTGGATGTGAAGCAAGAAAACAGTTCCAAGCAAGAAAACAGTTCCAGGAACCGTTCTCAAACACAGCCTTTGATCCAACAGCTTCAAGAGTTCGACTGGTTGGTCGTCAAGTGCGCACGGGAAAAGCGATCGGCTCGCTGAAGCCTCATTCCCACTTCAGCTTCGTCCCGTATCGTCCGAAAAGTAGGATATGCTTTCCGAAGCTGCATGTCTGATTGGCGAGCACGAAGGGTCGCTTCCCGCCGCCATAGATGTCCCTCCGCCCGGTTACTCGATTCATCAGCGGTTGCGTTCCGGGTACCATGCCGTACGGTATCGTCTCTCGAACGGCCTGCGCTGGTCCTTGGGGGAGCACTGCGAGCTGCCCGCCGATCATCTGCTCGATCTGACGATGGAACAGCGGTCTCGTGTGGCCGTCCTGCAACGCCGCTACGGCATGAAATTCGAGGCGTATCTGAATGCCGACACCGCTCTCAGGAATTATGATTATCTCGACTTGCTCGATCAGGCATGGACGGATTGGAATCTTTCTCGTCCCTCGCACGGCATCGTGTGCGATGTGGGAAGCGCCAATTTCTGGTACGCGCGGGCCATACAGGCATTCTTTCGCCCGAAACAATTGATCGGCGTGGAAGTCGACGGCTACCGCCTCTACCGCAACGGGCATAGTCGATGGGACTATGCCCGCGGGTATCTGCGCGGGCTTCCCAATGCCACGTTTCAGGTGGAGGACTACGTGCGGGTCCGGCAGCGCGCCGACGTGATCACCGCCTGGTTTCCATTCATCACCCCGGGACCGTTACTCGCCTGGCGTTTACCGCTCTCGATGTATGCCCCCGAGTCTCTGATCCGGTCCATTATGGCGAATCTCCATGTGAACGGGGTGTTTGTCATGGTCAACCACAACCAGGCCGAGGCGGACATTGCGGCCGCGCTGTGTCGAGCGGTAGGGCTGGACAATGCGGGATCGACTCGCATCAAACGGTCCCTCCGTTCCCGTCTGGTTTCACCGGTGATCTCCTGCTGGCGGCGAGGGATTATTCAAGCGCCCTCACGACGAAGTCCCTGGCCGTTTCCGTCGCGCCTGCGCTAGAATCTTGCCATGCAACACACGATCAAGACGGTTGAGGATCTCCGCTGGTTGATCGCCCACACGGGAGGATTCAGCGGCGGCTATGTCACGGATGTGCAGATGTCGAAGCGCCGCCTGTTCGATGAGGAAACGGGGTGTGACGTGTTGGCCGATACGACCGTCTCGGTGACAGTCCGCTATCTCGTGCGCGGCGTGGTCCGGGTGGCGAAACTCAAAATGACGGGCGTGACCGACTTCTCCGTGTTTGAGCAGGAGGGCGCCGATTGTTCGTCGCTTGGTGTGATCCATGCCGAGCATAGCGCGGGACGGCTGCGTTTCTGGTTCGATCCGCAAGGGGAACTCTATATCGTGTGCGAAGAAGCCCACCTGGAAGAAGTCGCCACGCCTGCTTTGGAGACCCAACCGATTGCAGACCTGGCCCGTTGGACGTTTCAGGGACACACGGCTGACGGCCCCAGTATGGAGTGGTTGCTGGCCGAACTCGATCAGGCCGGAATGCCATGCACGTGGCGTCTAGCGAAGAAACGGCGCGTGGCCGATTCGGTGGTGCGGTGGGAGGGGGATCTGATTCCATCCGGCGAGTCAGCCGATGGCCCGCTGCATTCGGTTCGGGTGATGGCTTATCGCGCGCTGGACGGGGAGGGGTTCGGCATGGTGTTGCGGGTCCTCGGTGCGCAGGACCGTCGCGGCTGTCAGGTGTTGACGATTCTGGCGGACCAGATCACGCAGCGCTATGCCGGCACGTGCCTCGTGGGGACCACAATCATTCCTGGACGGGAATGGGAACAGTGGCGTGCCCATGACGGACACGCATAAGATCTCGTTGCTCGTGAAGCGTCGTTCGTCTCTCGTGAAACGCAACTCTTCAGAGACGATTCACGGGAAATACTCCACGAATAACGACCAGACGAGGGGTTGTCGAGCGTCAGATAGACCGAAAGGGAAACTGACTCCGTAGCCAACTGTGAAGAAAAGCCGCTAGTGAGAGTGGCCGTTGGCGTAGTGCCCGTTGCCGTTCCCGTGTGCGAAGCTTGCCGTGCCGTTGCCGTTCACATATCCCGTCGGGCCGTGTCCGTTCTTCACCACGTGACCGTTCTTGGCGTTGACGCACTCGACGAGCACCCAGAACCGGAGCGGGTTGACGTTCTGCTTGCGGGCCACGTGCAGGGTCGTGCCTTCCAAGACGGTACTCAGCGACAGATCGGTTCGCCAGCCGAGATGTTTGGTCAGTGGAGAAATGACTTTCTCCATGGCCGCGATGATCTTGTTGCCGTTACTGAAGTGGTTCAGCATGATGATCCGCCCGCCGGGACGGCAGACACGGATCATTTCGTTGACGACCTTCCGATGGTCGGGCACTGCGGTCACCACATAGGCTGCGACCACCGTATCAAAACTATCATCTCCGAATTCCATGGCGCCGGCATCCATGCGGTGGAGTTGCACATGGGCGAGCTGGTGGGTTTCGGCCCGCTCTTTGGCTTTAGCCAACATGCCTTCAGAGAGATCGATGCCAACAATGCGGCAATGACGGGGGTACATCGGGAGCGCGAGCCCGGTTCCCACCCCGACCTCGAGGATGTTCTCGTTAGGCTGAACATCCAGGTTGCGAATGGCCGATTCCCGACCTTCGTGGAACACTTTCCCAAAAATCTGATCGTAGACGCCAGCGTACGATGTGTAGACGCGTTCAACTTTCTTCAGATCCATGTGTGTCTCTCCTCTGAGCCCCACAGAAGTTGCAGCCAGCACACCCCAAGCATCCGGGGAATAGGTTGACGCTGACATACCAAGGGGGGAAACCGGAAGGCGGGAAGCCTGAATGATGCGAGATGCCCGCCCGAACCGTAAACGGGGGTTACTGTAGCCAAGTCACTGGGATGAGTCAACAATTTGTTCGAGCCCTCGCACAATGTGCCCGTTCACACACGGCTTGATTCGGAGTTGGCCCCTGTGGGATAGGTACGCGCGATGATGTTGGCTGGTCTCTTTGCAGCGGTGTTGTTCATCGGACTGATCGTCGGCGATTGGTTCTATTTTGTC
>JAHFES010000138.1 GCA_023248355.1 Nitrospiraceae bacterium | reverse complement strand
CCTGCAGTTCGCGACAGAGATCCTGCAGCAACCGCCGCATCGAGAGACGGAACTCGCCGGTCAATTGCGCGAGAGGCTGTAACTCCAATACCAACATGGTGAATGCTTCGAAAGAATGATGGGTGAGCGACCGACTGTAACGCAGCGAGGAGGAGGCTGCAAGCAGAGAACATCAAGAAGACGGGCGGTCGCGAATGGAAGGAGGAGGACGGGAGGGATCACCGTGCGTGTAGCACGCGGCGCACGTGCCTACACGAACGCCCCGCTCAGTTGCTAGGCGGCCTTCGCCTGCCGCGCGAACACCGGCACACAAACGTCCGGCTTCAGTAATCCCATGGCGCCGGACCTCTGGACCATCCGGTTACGATTGATCAGCGGATCAACGATATTGCCACAGGCGACGCAGCGCCAGCCGCGCATCCACATTGGCAGGTAGCTCTCTTGGAGATCGACTAGATCGTCCGCAACCATCAACCCTTGGCATCTCGTACACTTCATGGGAGTCCTCCTGGTATCAGATGGCAACCCACTGCGGCATGCCCACAGCCTTACCCCCCATGTAAAGCAATGAAGATGCCAGAACACGCCTCCTGCACTCTTGCGGGTTTCTGCGGCGAATCGTAGAGTGGCGGCCTCAGATCTTGTCTGTGCGACAAAATTTGTGACCGGATTGGCCCCATGAGACAGGAATGGAGTAGGCCAAATCCTCCATTGACATGCCAGCCTAAGACGGAACAGCCGATGGCATTGAACCAGACCGACATTGCACAGGTGCTTGAGGAAATCGCGCCGGTTCTCCGTTGCGGATGGATTCAAAAAATTCAGCAACCGACCGCCCATACGCTCGTACTCGATATTCGCGTACCGGGGCACACCCATCGGCTGCTCGTCTCCTGCCAGCCCGAGACCACCCGCCTCCATTTCGCACGCCGCACCTTGCTTAATCCGCCGACACCGCCGGCCTTTTGCCAATTTCTCAGGGCCCACTTTCAAGGGGCCAGGATTGACGACATTCGCCAAGTACCCAACGACCGCATCGTAGAATTGCACCTCACCACTAAAGAAGGACCACGGAAGATCGTGTGCGAGCTGACCGGCAAGAAAGCCAACGTCTTGGTGCTCGATGCCGACGGGCTGGTACTCCGGGACCTGAACCACCAGCGAAGCCTAGTCGGGCAGACCTACGCTCCACCGGCGAAAAGAGAGACGAGCTCGCATGAACGTCAACCGGCTCGATTTACGAGAACCGCTAACGGTGAATTTCCAATCTCTGCAGCCATCGAAGCTCACTACCAGGATAAGGAAAGCACGCTCGCCGGAGAAGCGGCGAAGGATGCGCGGCTGCGTGCTCTCAAGAAAACCATCAAGAAAGAACAGCGGCGGATCGATGCCTGGCGGGAGGACTTGGCGAAGGCATTGAAATATCGGGACTACGCCCGCTACGGAGAATTGATCAAAGCGAACTTGGGCGCGATCAAAAAGGGAATGGAGCGCATCACGCTAGTGGACTACTTCGACGAAGCTCTGCCGGACGTTACCATCCCGCTCGATACCACAAAATCAGCTCAAGGCAACATGGACGACTATTTCCGAAAGCATCGGAAATACCTCACCGCCGAACGAGAACTGCACCCTCGCATCGAGCGAGCAGCGCGTGAACTGGATACACTCCGTCAGGAACTCGCGACGATCGAGCAAGGAACTTGGACCCCACCGGCTGCGTCGCCTTCCACAGACCAGGCAGCCCCGCGAACCGCTACACGCAAAACCAACGAGTCTGGTGAACAACGCCGTGGTCCGTTTCGCCGTTTTACCTCGGCGGATGGATTGCCGATCTTCGTCGGGCGCAATGCGCGAGAAAACGACGAACTGACGTTCGGCCTCGCCAAAAGCGACGACCTCTGGCTCCATGCCCGCGGCACGCCAGGCTCGCACGTCGTGGTGCGCCTGGAGAAAGGAAGCGACCCACCCCCCGAAACCATACGAGACGCCGCCATGCTGGCCCTGCTGTATAGCGATCTCAAGAAAAGCGGCAAGGGCGACGTCATCTACACGCGACGCAAATGGGTCAAGAAAGCCAAAGGCCAAGCGCCTGGCGCCGTGATTGTCACACAAGAGAAATCTCTCCATGTGAGCCTGGACAAGAAGCGACTGGAGGCGATCAAGATGCGATCCTCCCATGAGTAAATTCAGCGCCA
This sequence comes from Nitrospiraceae bacterium, assembly GCA_023248355.1. Lineage (GTDB taxonomy): Bacteria > Nitrospirota > Nitrospiria > Nitrospirales > Nitrospiraceae > Nitrospira_D. Next base: position 2,892 of record JAHFES010000138.1, on the reverse strand, counting down.
CCCCTTCGTAAGTGTGGCTGCAAAAAACACTGTTTCCTCGCCACAGGCTCGGCTCCGAACTATTATCTATGATAATGACCATTAGGAACACTCGTGTACGCCGACTATGACCAACTCGCCCACCATTCTTGTTGTCGATGACGAACCTGCCATTGTGGGTTTGTGTGCCAGCATACTGGAGCAGGCTAGGTTCACCGTCCTCAGAGCGGATGGCAGTTCGGAAGCTCTCAAGATCTGCACGCAGCACGAGGGACCCATCGATCTCCTGCTCACCGACTTAGTGCTACCCCCTCCTGGTTTCCAATTAGCCTCAGGCTCCAACCAGTTTCCTCACGTGCACGGGCACGAACTCGCAGTCCGAGCGGCCACAATCCGGAAAGGCCTACGCGTGATTTTGATGTCGGGGAATCTTGAGAAGGAGCTCGCGAACCACGGGATCAAACGTGGCACGCTGCGGTTTCTCGCAAAACCGTTTGAGAAGGATGGCTTGATTGCCCTTGTTCGTGACACGCTCGCCAGTCCTGCGCCCGCTCTCGATCTCTCAGGCCAGGGCAAAGCGGCGAACGACGTCGACTGGTTCGGCTGAAGTTCCTGAAGCAGGCTGAAGACGAGGTTACGGTAGAGCGAAGATCCATCTGACTGTCCTGCCCCTCAACCTGAACTTGAGCCTTATCCTGCCAGCATCACTAGGCATGCTCGGTCATGAACCAGCCTGCAATCGATAACCGCCGGTGCTGACCAGCCGTTTGATCCACACGACAGACTCGGTGGAAGCGGGGCACGGTGAACATCGCAAGCGATCCAGGGCGGGGTTCAATGCAGTGTGTCGGCACAAGATCGATATGCTCGGCGGTATAACCCGGCCGTTTGGCATACACGATCAACTCTCCGCCCCAGTCAGACCGCCATTCCTCATGGAAATACGTGACCAGGGCAATCCGGCGCAGCGGCGCTGGGCGTCCCCCCATTGGATGGCCTTGATCCGTGTCGTCATGGGTCAAGAGACAGTCGCCGGCGGAATACGAATAGTAACTAAATCCCAAGTGCCGCCCGATGATGTTTGGGAACGACTCCATGTATTCCTGGATACAGGGCATCTGCAACCGCGAAAGGAGCCGCTGGCCCTGCGCAGGACCGATCTCTGCCTTGGCCCAATTACCGGAGTTCGGAAAATCTTCCCGGACATTCGGCAAATCCGAGAGGCTCTTCCATGCCGCCTGATTCATCCCTTCACGAAAGAACTGCCGCTCTTCAACGGACCAGAAGTTCTCGACAACCACCACGGGACTCGTTCGGAAAGAGAATGAGGAAAGGTCGGCCAGCGACACTGTCGACGGCATCACACCCACGTTGCTGCTCACACGCTCCTCCATACCACACATAGGGACCGGCCGTCCGAAGACGACTCTCTTACCATCCTATCCGTTTGATTGGCAAGACAAGAGGCCTTGCCGGAAAACATGGAGGGGCTGCTATCGTACGATAGCAGCCCCTCCATCAGACATACTGAGTTATTTCAATTACCAGCGATCGCGCTTTCCACCGCCGGCACCGGCGCCGCCGCCGCTCCGACCACCACCCCCACCGAATCCGCCGCGGCCACCGCCGCCGCCACCGGTGCGTGGCTCCTGAGGACGCGCTTCATTGCAAGTCAAAGTCCGTCCGCCCATTTCAGTTCCATTAATCGCCGCGATTGCAGCTTGCGCTTCTGCATCTGAGGCCATTTCCACAAAGCCGAATCCGCGGGACTGGCCGGTGAACTTATCCGTGATAATCCGCGCCGACGTCACTGCGCCGTGTGCTCCGAATAAATCACTCATCTGCTGCTCGGTCGCCGAATAGGGCAACCCACCGACATAGATCTTCGAACCCATCGGGGTTCCTCCTTTAAATGATGATATTGTCTTGAACACGAGGAACAGGGGAAGGAGCGGGCCGAAGACGCGATCGATGCAGCGACTTAGGTCTGACTTCCGACGAGATTCCCGGACAAGGCAACATCGACGTTGTGGGCCTACTGATTTGAACGCCTCCACCGCGAGGCCCAGGCGATGAAGCAATTTTAATTCTAGCATAGAGAGCAGCCAATTACAACCTTACTCCCCGACTCGAACCAGCAGGCCCTGGTCTTTACAATACGCAAACGTTCGATAAAACCAGGCCACCGCCGCGACAAGGAACAGCGCGTTGAGGCTCACTGCCCAGGCAAAATTGGTGAGCGGGGCCTCCCCTGAACTCAGCACCACGCGCATCCCCTCGAAGACATGCGCGGCTGGATTCGCCCAGGCCACCGGCTTGAGCCAGGCAGGCAAGACCTCCATTGGATAAAACACGCAGGAGATCGGTTGAAACATAAACACCATGCTCCAGGCCAATACCTCCGCCTCCTGCCCAAACCGCAGGATAAGGGAAGTCGTAAACACGCCGATCACCCAACCGGTAATGACCAGATTGATCACGAAGGGAATGAGCCACAGCCCCATCATGAACACATTGTAGGAGTAGAAAAGCAGCGCACAAACAGCCATCACGATTGAAACCACAGCAACTTTCATAATACTCATCGCCATCGTGGCGGCCAGAAACTCGCTGGGTTTCAGCGGGCTCGCGAACAAATTCATGAGATTCCGCGCCCACAGCTCTTCCAAAAACGAAATCGTGATCCCTTGCTGAGACCGAAACAGCATGTCCCAGAGAATCAGGCCTCCGAGAAAAAACGTGACGAACCCGGGAATCTGGCTCTGATATCGAGCGAGGTAGGTCGTAATGAACCCCCAAATAACGAGATCCAGGAAGGGCCAATAGAAGATCTCCATAATACGGGGCAAACTTCTCCGGTAGAGATACAGGTGCCGAACAATGAGTGCGATAATACGGTGCCGCTTCATGCCT
>JAHFES010000137.1 GCA_023248355.1 Nitrospiraceae bacterium | reverse complement strand
TTCGACAATACCTACGCGCGTCTCCCCGACGCGTTCCGCGCGAAGCTGAACCCGACTCCATTCGGGTCTCCTCCTTATCTGGTACACGCGAATCCTGCTGCGGCCGCCTTGATCGATCTCAATCCCAATGAGTTCTCTCGACCGGAGTTTGCGGGCGTCTTCGGTGGCAGCCTGTTGGTTCCCGGCATGGACCCGCTCGCGATGCTGTATTCGGGCCATCAGTTCGGGGTTTATGTCCCGCAGCTCGGCGACGGCCGCGCGATCCTCTTGGGCGAGGTCAAGAACCAGCGGGGCGAGCCATGGGATCTGCACCTCAAAGGCGCGGGGATGACGCCGTTCTCCCGCGACGGGGACGGCCGCGCCGTCTTGCGTTCGACCATTCGTGAATATCTCTGTAGCGAAGCCATGCACGGCCTCGGCATTCCGACCACGCGCGCGCTCTGCCTCGTCGGGAGCGACGAGAAGATCTATCGCGAACAGATCGAGACAGGGGCCATGCTGGTTCGCATGGCCCCGTCACATGTGCGCTTCGGCACGTTCGAGGTGTTCTACTATCGCAAGCAGCACGAACAGCTGAAAGTGTTGGCCGACTATGTGATCGACCAGCATTTCTCCCATTTGCGAGACGCGAGCGACAAATATGCCCGCTTCTTCGCCGAGGTGGTGGAGCGCACGGCAAAGCTGATCGCGCAGTGGCAAGCCGTCGGCTGGGCGCATGGCGTCATGAATACCGACAACATGTCGATCCTCGGTCTTACCCTCGACTACGGGCCGTTCGGCTTCATGGACGACTACGATGCGGGTTTCATTTGCAATCACTCCGACCACAATGGCCGCTATGCCTTCAACCAGCAGCCGTACATCGGTCTGTGGAACCTGAGCTGTCTCGCGCAAGCGCTCTTGCCATTGGCGGAAAAAGAGGCCTTAAAGGCCGCACTCGATTCTTACACGCCCATCTTCGAACAACAGTATCGGACGCTCATGCGGGCAAAATTAGGCTTGGCCACAGAACAGCCTGAGGATGAAGAGTTGATCCGCGAGCTGCTGGGCTTGCTCCAGGGGAGTCATGCGGATTACACGATCGTCTTCCGGGAGATGGGAACGTTCTCCTCGGATCCTGACAACCGGAACGATCGTCTGCGCGAGCATTTCCTGAATCGCGAGCGCTTCGACGAATGGGCCGTCCGCTATCGGAATCGGTTGCGGAGCGAGAATAGTCGAGACGAGGAACGTTGTGCGCGCATGAACCGCGTGAATCCCACGTACGTGCTTCGCAACTATCTCGCCCAAATCGCCATCGAGAAGGCCCAACAAAAAGATTTTTCAGAAATCGACCGGCTGCATTCCCTGCTGGCTGATCCCTACAGTGACCAACCCGGCATGGAGGCCTACGCCGCTCCACCCCCAAACTGGGGAAAACATCTGTCCGTGAGCTGCTCATCGTAATTCCTCACGGTCTTTTTCTTCCCCTCCGGATTCGATCCTCCTTGAAGAAAGCTTGCATAGGCCTACGTTTGCTGGTGTAGAGTGACGCCGGTATTCCTCGCCGCACAAGGAGCAGTGATATGGCCAAGAAGCAGGGAGATTCGAAACTTGCCATCGTGGGGACTATTACCCTTGGCTTGGCCATCGCTGGCGTCGTCATGGTGCAGCAGCCTCTGAAGAGCACGAGGCCGGCTTCTCTAGGGGGTGACTTTCAGCCGCATGTTACAGAAGGCGTGGTCCATGCTCGGTTGTGGGAGGATCCTCTTGAAGCTGTGCGCCGCGTGGCGAAGTTTGATGGTGAGGTCAAGCCGGGCGTAGCTGACAAGAAGGATGATGTCGACCGAGTCAGAGCCATCCGGCGAGAGATCGATGAACAAATCAGTCAGAATCCGGAACGTCCCATCACCGTCCTGCTCGTCACGACCGAAGGTGGATCGACCGGGGAGAGCAGGGAGACCCGCATCAGGGATCGCTATGCGATCGGCTCCGCCCTCGGGATTGCCTGTTACATCCCGCGAGATGAGGAGCAGCTGTCCTATGTCGAATGGCGGGATCGGGCTGGTGCGATGCGCGTGCTGCCGTACGAATGGTACCGGGAAGGGCCGCGCAAATGTTCGCTCGAGAAAAGCCGGGCGCAGGCCGTGCTCGTCTTGTGGATCAGCAGCGAGATCATCGGCAATCACGCGATCGGTACGCTTCAACGGCTGACGCAGGCCATTCTCTGTGAGGAGAGCCCGATGGGGCGCCAAGCGTGCCAGACGAGTCGGGACGGCATGGCGCGGCTGGACTCAAGCCGGCAGAAGCAGATCCGTTTCAAGATCATCGGGCCGCGGAGTTCGTCGGCCCTTCGCGCGATGCTTGAAGAAGCCGTGAGCGCTCTTCAGGGGCGCGAGGATTATCTCATTTGGGCGAATGCCGGGGGACGGGTGGACCTCTACTCGCCCTGGGCGACGGCCATGCCCAGACTCCTGACTCATGAACTCAGCGTCACGCCCAAGCCGCCGCATTCCACCGAGTGTGTCTCGTCCGATCCGAGCCAGGAGAAGCTCTGCTGGATTCTGCTGCGGGCCGGCATCGAGCTCAAACACAGCATCGGATCAGACGGTCAATTGTTTGGTACCTTGACCGAGGAACTGGAACGCCGTCGGGTGAAGTTTGAGCGGGATGCGGTCATTCTCATTGCAGAGTGGGATACGTTCTACGGGCGTGTCCTGCCGGTTGAATTCACGGCCGCCGTGTGCCATCGCATCGCGCGTCGGTCCGATGCCGAGAACCGGACCATCGACTCGGACCGCTTGGCGCGCATTCGATCGGAATGTTCCACGCTCAATCAGGCGGTCGACCTCCAAGTGAGAAGCCCGGTCGGGACGAGGGGACTCGGCCTGAACGTGTGGCGATACAGCTACCTTCGCGGACTCGATGGGGAAGTCTCCGGAGGAGAGAAAGGTGACGCGGAAAAAGGAAACAGCGCGAAGGCGATCAAGAATGCGCTGCTCGACACCCGGGCTCTCGAGCGGCCGGTCGGAACCAGTCAGTTCGATTACGCGCAGCGGCTGGCAGACCGGATCGAGCGGGATATGACCGAAGTGGCCAACGCTGCGACGGATGCCGACGAGAACAGCCAGAACCCGGTCGCGGCCATCGGCATTCTCGGCAGTGACGCCTACGATGCCTTGCTGATCTTACAGGCTTTGCGTAACCGGTTTCCCGGCGCCGTGCTCTTTACCACCGACCTCGACAGCCGGTTAGTGTACGCGGACGAGTATCGCTGGACGCGCAATCTCGTGACCGCCTCCCACTATGGTCTCGAGTTGTACGGCATGTTGCAGCGCGACGTGCCTCCCTTCCGAAGCAGCTATCAAACATCCGCGTACTTCGCCACACTTCAAGCCGTCGGGCACGTGCAACCGCTGGCAATCTGTCCACCGGGCGACTCCAGCCCGTCGGGCCCGGAGACTATTGCCGCGATCTCGCCCTGCGGCTACCGGGCGAACTTGACGGGCGATCATGTGTGGTTCAGCGCGGTGGAGCCTCCCCGCTTGTACGAAGTCGGCCGCCACGGCGCGGTGGATCTCACGGTCGGCGCGGCTGAACAGGGGTATACCCTGCATCCGCCCCGTGTAGATCTCTCTGAAGAGTCGCCGCAAACGAATGGCCGGCGGCCGCCATCCGGTGTCATTTACGGAAGCATCGGTCTGGCCTATGTGATCGGGTTCGTCCTGTTGTGGATCAAACCGGCGTCCAATCGGTGGATAACGGCGCACATGGGCGTCCTCCTGTTCGGTGCCTTGGGTGCAGGCTGTGTCGCCTTCTTCATAGACCGGTTTCTGCTCGATGTGGTCCTACAGAACCACGATCAAGGAGAACCGTTCTATTGGCTGGAAGGGGTCAGCCTGTGGCCGACGGAAATTCTGCGGGGGCTTGCCACGCTATTGGCGCTCGTCTTTCTGGTCAAAGCGTGGCGGGATCTTCGGTCGAACCTCGACGTGATGACAGAACGGTACGGTTTTCCCGATCAGGCTGAAGAGGAGCGCGCAGAGGGATGGCAACGGTATCTCTCGACAACGCAGTGGGTGCTGTCTCCTCGTGGCCGGCAGAGCGAAGCGCGCGTCGGCAACCTGTGGAGTCTCTATCGGGAAGCCGGTTCAGGGTTGCATCGCCTCCCGCGCATTCTGTTGCTTGTGCTGGTTTATGCCGGCTCGTTTCTTCTGCTCTGGAAGGTTCTGGGCGCCGAAGACTTTTCCGGCCCGTGCCGCGGTCCATTCAGCTGCCGCCTGGACATGGTGCTCGTGCTGGTCAGTTATCTGTGCACGGCGGTGCTCAATCTGTTCGTGTTTGACGCGGTACTCCTCTGTCGGCGCTGGATCGGCTCTTTGGCGAGGGCGACAGACGGCTGGCCTCAGGCGGTCACGGACCGGCTCAAGTTTCAGTCCGCCGAGAATGTCGCGAAAGCCCGGGAGTTGATGAAAATCGAACTGATCGCGCAACGGACCGAAGTGGTCAACCGTTTGGTGCGCTATCCCTTCATCGTGTTGCTCATGATGATGGTGGCCCGGAACAATTATTTCGACAACTGGCATTTTCCTCTGACGATGATCGTGGGCTGGTCGGTCAATGTCTTGCTGGCAATGGCGGCGGCTCTATTGTTATACCGGGCGGCGGAGCAAGCGCGCCATGCGGGCCTGGTGCGGCTCAACCAGCAAGTGCTTCAAGGGCTGGATCGCGGGGCGGCAGGCGAGCCCGACGTGAAACTGACCCGTCAAGTCATCGAGGACATCGAAGGGGTGAGTCAGGGCGCCTTTGTCCCCTTGTGGCAGCAGCCGGTGATCGAATCGTCTTTCTATGGAGTGCTGGCTCTCCTCCAGTACCTGTATCTGAGCTAGTCTCAACGAAGGGAACCCGCGATCGCATGCGCGCGATTCAGCTTGGAGGGCTCAATGTTCGCCTCACCGGCGGCATCGATGGGAAGGGTGGTGGCCAAGGTCCGGTCGTCATCCTCTTGCACGGTTTCGGGGCGCCGGGCGATGATCTGGTTCCGCTGGCGGAGGTCCTCGACGTGTCGGCCGGCACGCGCTGGCTGTTTCCGGAGGCGCCCCTGTCATTGAGCATGGGCTTTGGTGATTCACGCGCCTGGTGGATGATCGACATGGCCCGCATCCAGG
>JAHFES010000056.1:13104-16378 GCA_023248355.1 Nitrospiraceae bacterium | reverse complement strand
ATCAAGGAGGTCCTCGTGCAGCCACAGTCCGTTCCTCACATCGAGCCGGCCTCGGCCGAGCGTCACGAGCTCAAACATCGCATCCATGACCGGCTGCTCAAGCGGCTCGACTTCTCGGCCATGGGGCTGCTCGACCCGCTGTTACTGCGGGCGCAACTGGCGATGCTGACCATGCAAGTCCTGGAAGAGGAAGGCGTGTCGTTCAGCGACACGGACCGCGAAGAGGTCATCGCCGATGTCATGAACGAGATCCTCGGGTTGGGTCCGCTGGAGCCGCTGCTTCAAGACCCGACCGTCTCCGACATTCTGGCCAACACGTCCAAGCAGATTTACGTGGAACGAGGAGGCAAGCTGGAGCTCACCACGCAGCGCTTCCGGGACAATACGCACCTGAGAGAGATCATCGAAAAGATCGTGTCCCGGGTCGGGCGCCGCATCGACGAATCGTCCCCGATGGTGGATGCCCGCCTGGAAGACGGCTCGCGCGTGAATGCGATCATCCCGCCGCTGGCGCTGGACGGCCCGATCCTCTCCATCAGGAAATTCAGCCGGGACAAGCTGCAGTTGGAGCACTTGGTGGAACGACGCGCGCTGACGCCCGCCATCGGCGAAGCGCTGCAAGCGATCGTCCGCGCCCGGTTGAACGTGCTGGTCGCCGGCGGCACGGGATGCGGCAAGACGACCATGTTGAACGTGCTCTCGGGATTCATTCCGGACGACGAGCGCATCGTCACGATCGAGGATGCGGCCGAACTTCAGCTACGCCAGGAACATGTGGTCCGCCTTGAAACCAGGCCTGCCAACGTGGAAGGCAAGGGGGAGATCACGCAACGCGACTTGGTGCGCAACAGTCTGCGCATGAGACCGGATCGGATCATTCTCGGAGAAGTTCGCGGCGCCGAGGCGCTGGACATGCTCCAGGCCATGAACACCGGCCATGACGGGTCGCTGGCGACCATCCACGCCAACAGCGCGCGCGACGCCATCACGCGGGTCGAGACGATGGTCGCCATGGCTGGGCTGAACCTTCCGGTGCAGATGTTGCGTCACTACGTCGCCTCGGCGCTGGACGTCATCGTGCACCTGACACGTTTCTCGGACGGGAGCCGAAAGCTCACCAGTCTTCAGGAAATCGTCGGGATGGAGCAGGACGTGATCGTGCTGCAGGAAATCTTCGCGTTCGAGCGCACCGGTCTCGACGCGGACGGGCGAGTGAAGGGCCGCTTCAAAGCGACCGGCATCCGCCCGAAATTCATGGAACAGGTCGAGACCATGGGCATCGCAATCTCTGCCGACGCGTTCGATCCGGATCGCGTCCATGAGGTGTGAGGACCGGGCCGATTCGATGAGAACGACCTCATGATCATCGCTATTGCCATCGGCCTCGCGGTCTCCACCGTCTTGATCGTCGGGGGAGGCTTCGCGGCCTACCAGACACGCGCCGCCTCGGACCCGGCGTCCGCGGGCGGAGGGTCGGGAGCATGGACCGCCGGCGGTGACGAATCGGGGATAGGCAGCATCGCCCGTGCGCAAGGTCTCAGCCCGACAGGCTGGGTCCATTCGTTGCTGAGCGCCCTGCCCGGCATCGAGCGGCTCGATCGGTTGCGCCGGCGCGCCGCCGTGACGGCGCCGCTTGAGGCGCTCGTCGGCGCGTGCCTCGCGCCGGCCGGCGCGAGCGCCGCATTGATCCTTGTCGGCGCCATCGGCGTGCCGGCCATGCTGGCGATCGCCGCAGTCGGCGCGGCCGCCACGCCGGCGTACTTGTCCCGGCGCGCCGCCGCGCGCCTGGCCCAGTTCCAACGGCAGCTGCCCGACGCGCTCGACATGATGGCGCGATCGCTCCGCGCCGGCCATGCCTTCCTGGCCGGCATGAAGATGGTCGCGGAGGAATTCCCCGCTCCGATCGGCGCCGAATTCGGGAACGTGGTGGAAGAGGTCACGTTCGGCGTCAGTGTGACAGAGGCGCTCAAGCGCCTCACGGTGCGGGTAGACTCGTCCGCTCTGAAATTTTTTGTGACGTCCGTGATGATCCAGCGGGAGTCAGGCGGGAATCTCGCGGAGATCATCGACACGATCAGCCGCATGACGAGAAAACGGTTTGAGTTGATGGCCAAGGTTCGCGCGCTCTCGGCCGAGGGACGCCTCTCCGCCGTCATCTTGTTCGCCCTCCCCTTCGCGCTCGGCGCGCTGTTGCTGATCATCAACCCCGACTATGTGTTGCTGTTGTTCCGCGACCCGATCGGCCAGGCGATGGTGGCTGTCGGCGGGGCGTTGATGCTCATCGGCGCCGCGGTGACGAAGCGCATGGTCACAATCCGCGCGTGAGGAGTCCGTGGACTTGACGATCGCCATCAGCCTCGCAGTCTTCCTCGGATGTCTGGCCGGCATCGCCGGCCTCGGCCTCTATGTGGCTGAGCATCGGAGGGTCTCGCGCTGGCGCAGAAGGGTCGAGGGCGCGAGGGGGACCGGAGGCGGCTTCTCCTTCCTGGCCTCGTTGTGGACTCGGACACGGCGCCTGTTGCTGGTCTGCGGTCGGCGGAGGTCCGGTTCAACGAGAGAGGGCGAGTCCCTTCCTCTGCCGAACCCGTTCGCGACCGCCGGCTTGCGCAGTCCGGATCTCCCGGTTCTGTTTCAGGGCGCCAAGCGGTTCGGCGCAGTGGCCTGCCCGCTGATCTGCCTGTTCCTGTACGGGCTGCTGGCCCGCACACCGGCGTTCTTTCCTCTGGCGCTCTGCGCGGTCACGGCATTCGGAGGCTGGTACGGCCCCGATCTCTGGCTGCAGCGCCGGATCGAGCGCCGGCAACGGAACATCCTGGCCGCGTTCCCCGATGCGCTCGATCTCATGGTCGTCTGCGTCGAAGCCGGCCTGAGCCTGGACGTGGCCATCACTCGCGTCGGGCAGGAGTTGAAACTGATGCACCGGGAGTTGAGCGAGGAGCTGCGCGCGCTGTGTCTGGAACTGAGAACCGGGCGATCGCGCCAGCAGGCGCTGCGCAACGCGGGCCTCCGCATGCAACTGGACGAGGTTCGGAATTTTGTCGCCGTACTGGTCCAGACCGAACGGTTCGGCACCAGCGTCGGGCAGGCGTTGCGGGCGCATGCCGACGGCTTGCGCACACGGCAGGATCTCCAGGCCACGGAGATGGCCGCCAAGTTGCCGGTGAAACTGCTGCTGCCCTTGATCTTCTTCATCTTCCCCAGCCTCCTCGTCGTCCTCTTGGGACCGGCGGCGATTCAAGTGATCCGTCAATTGACCCCGGCGCTCGCGCCATAA
>JAHFES010000056.1:7118-13004 GCA_023248355.1 Nitrospiraceae bacterium | reverse complement strand
TAAACCGCTCAAGCGGCGGCCGCATCCAGCCGATAAACATCATATGCGAACACACGGATGGATGCCGGCGATGCTGCTCGCCGGATTGGCGAGCATGTTCCTCGACGGTTGCGCCGCTCGGACGCCTGCTCCGATGGCGACCCACGAGGCCATTGCGCAACAGGCGGAGGAGCGGCGGAAGACAACCGCACCCCTCAATGAGTCTGCGAGGCAAGCGCCGGCCGACATGACGAAAGAAGACTACGAGCGACTCGGCGATCAGTATGTCCGCCAGGGCAACCTGACTCTAGCCTTCGCCCAGTACGACCGGTCGCTCCGCCGGGATCCCCGGCAGTCGCGCGTACGGGACAAGCGCGGCCTCCTGTATGTGCAGAACGGGCTGTTGCGCGAGGCCCAGGAGGAATTCCAACACATTCTTCGCAACAATGCGGCCTATTCTCCGGCACTCGAGGGGCTGGGGCAGGCGTACCTGCAATTGGGCCGTTTCTCAGATGCTGAGGAGTCGTTCCGCCGTGCGCTCCAGCTCAACCCACGATTGTGGCAATCGCACGCGTTCCTGGGCATGCTCTATGATTCCCAAGATAAACATGTCAAAGCCATCGCCGAGTTTCAGGCTGCGCTCGCGCTCAAGCCGGGGCATCAGGCCCTGGCCAACAACCTGGGACGCGCCTACTATTCGATGGGCCGGTACGACGACGCGATCCAACATTTTCGGCGCGCCTTGCGGACAGAACCAGCCGATCCGCGGATTTCCAACAATCTGGCGCTCGCGCTGGCCAAGGCCGGACGGTATGAGGAAGCCTTCGACGCCTTTCACAAAACCGGCGACCCCGGGAACGCCTACAACAACCTCGGGGTGATGTATTGGACCGCCGGAAAACGCGGCAAGGCGATCGCGTGTTTTCAGCGGGCGATCGAGGTCAGTCCAGCTTACGATTCCACCGCCAGGAACAATCTCGCAGCCATCCAACCAGGTTCGGTGACGCAGCCGTATCCAGAAGATGAAGCCGGCAAGCACGCCTCGGCGTCGTGCTTGCCGGCAGGCGTCGCACACCGGGTGGCGGTCGGCTCGCCGTCAACGTTTCGCACGCCCCGCGAGATCAAGAAATGACCAGCCGCTCGTAGCAGGAACGAGCGACGCTCAGTCCAATGCCAACGTGAGGCACTTGGCGGAGCCGCCCGACTTCATGAACTCTTCCAGCGGGACCGGGTGGGATCGATAGCCACGAGCATCCAGCATCTTCATCGTCTCCGGACAGCCGGCCGGCAACACGACATGTTTGCCGACGCAGACCGCATTGCAGGCAAACTTGAGCGCTTCCGCTTCGGGCACGATCAGACGGCACTCGGAGCTCACCCGTTCCGCAATAGCCGCTTGCCCGTAGCGATCAAACGCCGGAGGGAAATAGAGCAGCTCACCGCCGCTCAAGGGACAGAAGCAGGTATCCAAGTGATAGAAGCGGCTGTCCACGAGTTCGACCGGAATAATCTCTCGACCAAACAGCTCACTGAGTCGAGAAAACACGCGGATCTCCGACCGCTGCTTGTAGCCGCCGAACCAGACATCGGAAAATCCTAGAAGGTCCCCGGCGCCTTCGAAGTACAACCCCTCATCGAGCGTGATCACCTCATACCCGTGCGCGCGAAACCAGGCCTCGAAATGGGCTTCCTCCCGTTGCCGCTCGGGATGGCGAAATCGGCTGGTCACGGCCTTGCATTCCACGACGACGCCCGCGTTAGCCGTGAACACCAGGTCCGGCAACCCCTTCACCGGCTGCATACGTTCCAGCGCCACTCCAACATCCTGTTCAAGCACCTGCATGAGCTGATGCCACTGCTGCACGGCCCGCTCAGAATCGACCACGTTGGACCGGCACATCCACGGATTGATCTCGTAGTCGATCCGAAAGTAGTCCGGTGGACAGACCAACAGACGGCTCATGACTTCCATCCCAGTTCGCGCGCGACATCCCGCAGAAACGACGCGGCATCCATCACTAACCCCACCGCCTGAAAACTGCCTCGATCGGCCAGTTTGGTCGGGACGGCGGGATTCACATCGACGCAGACCGTGGGAATCGTGGCCGGCAAAAGATTCCCGGTTGCCACTGCGTGGAGAGTCGACGCCACCAGCAACGCCAACCCGACACCGGGAATCGCCGCCCGCATCGCTGCCTGAGCGGCCACCGAATCCGTGATCACGCCGGGTAACGGCCCGTCATCGCGGATCGTCCCCGCCATCACCACCTCTACCCGATGCCGGACGCAGGCCGCCATGATGCCCTGCTTAATCACGCCGGATTCAACCGCGGCGGCGATGCTGCCGATCGCGCGGATGCGATTGATCGTGCGGAGATGATGCTCATGTCCGCGCGGCACCGCTCGCCCTGCGGAGAGCCCATAGCCCAGCGAGGTGCCGTACAGGTCCGCTTCCATGTCGTGCGCCGCCAGGGCGTTACCACTGAACAACACATGGATAAAGCCTTGCTCGATCAGCCACGCCAGCGCTTCCCGCCCACCCGCATGAACAATCGCCGGGCCACCAGCCAACAGCACTTTCGATTCGGCTTGTCCCTGCCTGTGCCAATCCCGCAGTTGACGCATCCGAGCGGCAATATCAACAATGACGTGGGCATGTGGGCGCTCTGCCGACACCTGCGACTCCATAAAACCAAAGACGTCTCGTTCCCGTGGACGCGGCAAAGGAGTGACACGCACGCCATCACGACCGACCACGATCCGATCCCCCCGGCGCACTCCTCCCATGGGAACCGCTCGTGCGGTCGACGATCGCTCATCAATCACAATGCCAAGATCCATCTCGATCCGATCGACCTCCACCCAATGGCCATCCAGCCGAACATGGGTCGGCAAATGCGTCGTGGCGTAGAAATTATCGGGGAATACCCCATCGGCGGGGGCGGCGTCGGTTCGGCAGTCGGACTCTCGTTCGACGGACGCCCCATGCGGTTGAATTGCCTTGAGAATGTCGTCCAGCAGCGCGCTCGACGTAGCGCGGATGATAATGCGGGCGTGAGAGGGCTCCTCCCGCGTCTTCCCGATGACGACATCCTCAAGATCGAAAGTTCCGCCCATCATCAGAATGATGTCCAGGACCTTCGCCAAGAGCAACGAGTCGATGATGTGTCCGCTGATACGAACGGTTTCTTGGTCATGCGTCATATGAGTCACCTATCAAGGCTAGAGGCACGGGGCTATGGGTTTTGGGACAGTGTCAGGGCTCCTCCTACCTTGAATAATCATACCACTAGCTAGTGAAGGTACTCCGGACAATGGTTAAGAAAGTATTTTCCGTTCCTCTCGCCCCTCGCCCCTCGCCCCTCGCCTCTGGCCTCTGGCCCCTAGCCTGACTTCATCAATTCTCGTAACACGCTGGTGGCATAGGCGCCGGGAGGAAGGGCAAAGGTGAGCGTGAGGGCCGAGCCATCGAGCGACCAATCGAGTTCTATGAGCTGAACTCGTAACGCCCGACGCTCGCCGCGGAAACCGCAGGCCTTCGCGGCTGTCACGAGCGCATCGCGCGTGGCGCCTGCTTCAGCGATCACGGCCTCTTCAACCAGCCCCGGCTCGCCGCTCGCCCACGACACCCGAGAGCCAAATAGAATCCCCGTTGGGCTGATCTCGAAACGATCCACTCGCGGCTGTTCTTTCTCAACATCCTCGACTTGAAAGCAGGCCCCGTTCTCCAGCTTCGTCGCCCAATCGCCGACATCGACTCGATCAATCTGATCGATACGCCGAGCCAGTATCCGATTGAAAAGAAAGGACTGGTATGTATTTAGATACCAGATGCGCTTGGCCCGGTTCATTTTGTCGCGCCGACGGGGATCGTTGAGCAAGGCCGCGCCAACCTGATAATTATCGCCGCCTCTGCCCTGTCGCTGGGGCCCGAAGTAGTTCGGCACGCCTCGCCGTACGAGTTGTTCGAGAACGGCCGGCGCCACTTCAGCTGCCTGATTGGTGACGTCGCGAATCACCAACCGGAAACGATTCCCGGCATGGTGGCCGGTGCGCAGCCGGTTGCGATGGCGCCCGAGTATCTCCACGTTCAGAATCTGCTCATCGATCTTGAGGCGAGACACGTGATCCGGATTGATCCCCTGGAGGGACACCATTTGCGTGGTCACGGCTCGCGCATCCTTGAGTCCAGCCACGCCGATAGCCTGAGCCTTCAGGCCAAGCGTGGAAGAGAGTCGGCGCACGAGGTCTGGCGTGGAGAGCCCCCGCTTCGTCACTTTGACGTAGAGATGCTCTCCTTCCCCGCAGGGAAGATAGAGCGGTCGTTCCTCTACCTGAAAATCTTCCGGCGTGGTGCGGATCTGCCCGCCAATACCAGAAATGGCGCTGGTGAGAAACGGTTCGGTCGGTTCCGCCACACATCACTCCTTACTTAGGCATTCGCACATGCTGCCGGATTCTTTTCAAAAAATCTTGGGAAAGCGGTCCCATGGTATACTTTCCCAGTCACATGCAGGACGTAATGCACAAGCCGGGGTTTATCCAATCACAGGCTCTGATGACCAGGACCGCGCTCATACTGACATTGCTTCTGCCGCTTTGTCTCCCGGCTCCTCTGCTGGTCGCGGGTGGAATGCATGAAACGACCAATGGCGTGTTCGATCAATTCACTCGCCATATTCAAGAACAAATTGCCTCCGACAAAGTCGCATTCGCACAGGCGAGCGGCTGTACGAACTGGTTTTATAAACAGGAAAAGCATAAACCTGCTCCCCTTAACGTCCACCCTATTCGTCTGGATCTCATTCTCGAACCACCGAGCCGGGAAGACTGCCTCCGCTTGTACCCTGGGGGGCTCGACGCCGTGCGCCAGGATTTCCACCTCACGCAGTCCTCGCTCTCTGTGAGCTTGACGTCCTATGAATTTGCGCTCGTGGTGGACCAAGATGACAATGCACGCTATAACCAAGAGGAACTGCGCGACCTGTTCCAATCCCTTGCGCTTGCCTACGACCCGACACACTCACCGGCGACACAGGCCACAGCCCTGACGGAACGTTTCGATTCCTGGTACCGAACCAGGAATCTTGAACAGGTCATGAACGGCATGAGTCAACTGTACGAGAAGGGCTATCGCGTCACCGCTGCCGACCGGGCCGAACTCGATCGAGTGACCCAATGACCAGACAGCGGATGTCCTGGTCCGATCGTGCACGCGCCTTCGTCGGCTCCTGCCTGAGTGAACCACTGTACCAGCTCTTCAGCCTCGTTCCGCATTGGGAAATCGGGCTGTCTACGCATGCCGTTTCCAATCTCACCTATGTGCATCCCCCACTCGCCGGCCGCCGTGCGATCCACTTGACTGATCTGCACCTCGATCGCTACCACCCGCGCCATGATCGCGTCGTCAACACCATCGACGAACTTCGGCCCGATTGGATTTTCATCACAGGCGACTTACTCAACGTGCCTGAAGGACTCCCTCATCTCTTTCGGTTTCTCACGCGCCTGCGCGAGATCGCGCCGGTGTTCATCACCTTGGGCAACCACGATCATTATAGCGGCGTGCCCATCGCACAGTATGCTGAGCTTGCGGACCGGCACAAGATCACCTTGTTGGTGAACCAGAGCACCGTTATTTCCACAGGTCTAGGAGAGTTGGCCATCGCCGGGGTGGATGATCCCTCTCTGCACCGAGCCGACCTCCGGTGCGTGCCTCCTCGCGCAGATCGTCGCTTCACCCTCTTGCTGGCCCATGCGCCGAACATTCTCGATCAAGTGGAGGCGCATCATGCCATCGACTTGATCCTGTGCGGACACAGCCATGGCGGGCAATGGCGAGTCCCGGGCGTCCCAACCTTCTGGCTTCCACCTGGGTGCAGCGGTCGCGTGGCTGGTCAACACGAA
>JAHFES010000056.1:3992-7018 GCA_023248355.1 Nitrospiraceae bacterium | reverse complement strand
GCTTCCTTCGCCCGACTTCTGACGGTTTGATCCCAATCCTCTTCCATGACCGTCGTCAGCTTCTCACGCGTCTCCGCCGCCTTCAATCGTCCTAACCCCAGAGCCGCGCAGGAGCGCACGTAGGCATGGTCGTCCTCCAGCGCCTTCACAAGGATCGGCACCACCGTCTTATCCTGCAACACCCCGAGGTGGCTCGCCGCCATGCCTCTGATCCGATGCTGCTTGTCGCCCAATGCCCGGCGGAGTGTGTTCACCCAGAGTTCTTTGAGCGCCGGGACAACCGGTTCAAGCCCCTCGACTCGATAGGCATTGCACTCGGTGAGCGCAAACGACAATTCAAGCTTTTTATCCTGAGCAGTTTCCCGCTGGAAGGCAGCAATCAACCGAATCCGCTCATGCCGCCGTGCCACCCGCCGCCTGATCTTTCGGATCACAGTCAGCACGATCAAGCCGATGGCTAATCCTCCAGCCGCCAACGGTACGGCCTGATCGATCACATACTCTTGCGTATCAGCCGGGAGACGTTTCCAGATCCATACGCCGGCCACAATGAGGCCGACGAGGATGGCAATCCCGGTCAGATTGGCTTGCCCCTGTTCGTGACGTCCCGCCATGGGAGCAGGATCATACGGGCGTGACCGATAGGCCGTCAATGAATTGCGTCGAGTCTCCGCAGGCCGCATGGCTTCAGCGCCCGTTGCGCCCTTGACCCTCATTCTCGTTCCGACTATTCTCACTTCGTGGAACTGCCGCATCTCAAAGACGACCCCTATCTCAAGCTCGTTCGGCCCCTGGTCGAGGCCTACCTGGCCTTTTCGCGTGCCGATAGCCGTCACATTAAATCTTTGCGGTTAACCCCCTCCCAGTTTGATGTGATCGCCACGCTGGGCGATACGGAGGGCATGACCTGCTCTGAATTGTCGGCGAAGACGCTCGTCACAAAAGGCACGCTCACCGGGGTTCTTGATCGCCTGGTTGCCAAAGGGCTGATCCGTCGCGATGCGGTCAGAGGGGATCGCCGTTGCACCAAGATCAGTCTTACCGACAAGGGCGATGTACTGTTTCGCAAGACCTTTGCGGCCCACATCGCCTTTCTCCGCCCATTCTTTCAACGGGCCTTGCACCCTAAAGACGTGGAGGAGGCTCGCACGCTGCTCCTACGGCTTCGGGACAGTTTTCAGAGCGACGGGATCTGACCTATGCGCCTCACGATCCTTGGGTCCGGTACCAATGTCCATCCCACGCGCGCCGCGTCGGGCTATCTGGTGCGCACAGACCAGACGATCCTATTGGACTTCGGCCCACGCACCTTGATGAATCTCATCAAGACCGGCGTGAACCGTCATCAGATCACACACATCTTGTTTTCACATTTCCATGCGGACCATTTTTCCGATTTCATTACCTTCTTCTTCGATGCGGTGATTTTCATGAAGTATCAAGGAGGGAGTCGCCCGCCTCTCACCGTGATCGGTCCTCGCGGCACGAAGCAGCTCTTCCAAACTCTCTTCGCCACGCTACCAGGCTTCAGCAGACCGCCATTCGCCGTCCATTTCAAGGAAGTTTCTGATCGCCCGTTCTGGATCGGCAAAACAAAGATTCTTCCTCGAACCGTGACGCACAGCCCGCGCCTGCACTGTCTTGGATACAGAATTGAATACGGTGGGAGCGCGTTGGCCTATTCGGGAGATTCGCAATACTGCCGCAACCTCGTGCGCCTCTGTGGAGATGCAAGTCTCGCCATTCTGGACTGTTCCTTCCCCGCCAATCGACCGGGTCCCGTCCATTTGCATGCCGGACAATGCGGCCTGGTTGCGCAGCAGGCCGGCGTCGGCCAGCTCGTCTTGTCTCATTTCTATCCGATTGCAGATCGGTACGATGTGAAAACCCAGGCAGCGGAGAAATATGGAGGGAAGATCCGGAAGGGAAAAGATTTACTGACGATAAAATTGTAAGGTGGAGCCACGCTGATGACAGACGAGTTGGCAGTCTATTCAAACTGGCTGCTCCGCATGGCTGCGGCAAACAAACTACCACTTCCCACGCTTGTGTTCTTACGCTTCACGCCTCACGAGCGTCAAGGCTAGAGGCCTTCTTCTCGAGGTTCACCCCCAAGGATCTCGATGAACCTCGTCAGGCGGGCGGTCTTCACCGGTTCGTCCATCTTCGAATAGATCGCCAAAAGATTCTTCACCATGCGGGACAAGATGGCGCGAACTGGACTCCGCTGCAGGTATTTGTCGTCGAACCCATACCCCGCTTCCGTCAGGAACCGGGCACAGTTTTTCTCGGTCAGCAACGCCCCGCCGTTGAAACAATCGATGAAAATCTTGTAGCGATCGGACTCGTACTTCACCAGGAAATGCCCGGGCATGCCGATGCCGAACAACGGAAGATCCAGACGCTGCCCGATGAGAAGGTACACGACCGATAGACTGATCGGAATCCCTATCCGCCGATCGATGACACAATTGATGTAACTGTTCTCCAATTCATAATAATTCTTGGTATTGCCCTTAAACCCCTGCTCGGTGAAGATGTAGCGATTGATCGCATTGACCGTTTCTTCTCCGGACGCCCGCAAGCCGATTCTCTCGCGCACTTCATGCGCCATGGTATCGAGTTGCTCGCGATAGTGCGTCACATCGAGAGTCGGAAAGGCATAGCGGGCGATCAAGAAGGCTCCCGTTTCCAGACTCATGGCCTCGTCCGGGAGTGCGGCCAGGTCCGCGAGTTCGTCCTCCAACTTCCCCCCGCGAATTTCTTCAAGGATGGACGCGATCCGGCCTGCCATTTCAGGCTGCTCGATCTCGGCTTCTTGTAAGAGAGGCACGGCGGTCGGTCCGATATCGATCAACTTCCCGCTGATCGTTTGGACAATCCGGTCATCCTCATCGAACAGGAGGCGAATCAACGCGCGAATCTGACTTTCAGGTATTACCATCATCGCTAGTCCTTCCTAGCCACACATCTGCAGGATGGTCAACTTGGCGGTCAGCAAGGCCGCAGCAAGCACCGGGGCGACG
>JAHFES010000056.1:0-3892 GCA_023248355.1 Nitrospiraceae bacterium | reverse complement strand
GTACGTGGAGTCCCGGCGCGACGCGAGAACGAAGCTGGCTGGCACGTTCACCATCCTGCTATCCCATCGCCCGGCGGAACGCCTTTGCCCCGCCATACAAGCAGAGCGCATCGAACACCAGCATCACGACCACCACCATCCCGACATGCGGCAAGGCTTCGCTCCACCCGGACAAAATCAAGGGACGCACCGCATCGATCGCCCACGTCATGGGATTGAACTGCGCAAGGACACTCATCCAGCCCGGCATGGCCGACAGGGGCACCAGCGCCGAACTCAGGAAAATCATCGGCAGAGAGAGGAATCCCAGCACGGAAAAGAAGTCGCCGTGGCTTTTCACCGAGAAGGCCATCGCCATCGAGATAGACGTCAACCCAACCCCGAACATCATGCCGATGAGCAGGATCGTCGCAATGCCCAGAAGTCCCGTCGCCGGCTGCACGCCGAACAAGAAAGCGACGCCGAGGATCACCAGCACTTGGAGCGACGTAATGGTCATCACAAAGATGAAGCGGCTCAGAATCACCGAACTTCGGTGAATCGGTGTCGACATGAGCCGTTCAAGAAACCCGTTTTCCTTATCGAAGAGCAAATCCACCCCACCGGCCAATCCGTTGTTCAGCACCGTCATCACGACGACACCGGCCGCGAGGAAGCTGATGTAGTTGGGCGCCTGCGTGACCTGCGTATCCGCCGCCCGCTGAAAGAGGTTGCCGAAGAAAATGAGCCAGAACAACATGGGCTGCACCAGCGTAAACAGCATGCTGAATTTTTCGCGGCTCAACCGGAGGACCCACCGCATCGTCAATGCACTGATTTCTTGCCAATAGTGTTGCATGATGTGATCTGTGATCAGTGATGCGTGATGTGTGCGAATCCGGCAATACACCGTTCACTCATCACACTTCCCTCATCACTGGTTATTCCTCCTTCGTGGGTAGGTCGTCTTTCATGGATCGGCCCGTATGGGCGATGAACACATCGTCCAGCCGCGGCCGGTGGTAATCGATAAACTCCAGGCGGCACCCCAATCGATTCGCCGCGTCTAAGATGGCCGGAATCGCTTTCTCGGCAGATTCCACGCGGATATCCAACCCCGTCGCCGTCGTATTCACGGTGCGAATCGCAGGTTGTCCCGTCACCGCTGCGGCTAACGCACCGATGCGGGCGGTTTCCTTGATGGTCAGCGACACGATATCGCCGCCGAGTGCGATCTTGAGTTCTGCCGGCGCGCCCAGCGTCTTGATCTTGCCTCCGTCAATGATGGCAATCCGATCGCACAGCTGATCCGCCTCATCCAAATAATTTGTTGTCATGAGGACGGTCATGCCCCGCGCCTTCAGCATCCGCACATACTCCCAAATCCGCAGCCGGCTTGGGACATCAAGTCCGAGGGTCGGCTCGTCGAGGAACAGGATTTTGGGATCGGGCAACAGTCCGCAGGCAATATCGAGCTTGCGCTTCATGCCGCCGGAATACGTCTTGGCCGGGCGATCGGCATGCGCCTCCAACTCAACCAGCTTCAATAACTCGGCAATGCGCCTGGCGGCTTCCTCTTTCGTCAGGTGATAGAGCGCCCCCAGCAACTCGAGGTGTTCACGGCCCGTGAGAAACCGGTCGATCGCACGCTCTTGAGGCACGTAGCCGAACAGCGTGCGCACGACGTCCGCTTCGCGCACCGTGTCATGGCCAAGGACCGTCGCGGCGCCGGAGGTCGGATGCAGCAACGTGATCAGCGTGCGGAGCATGGTGCTCTTGCCGGCGCCGTTCGGTCCGAGCAGGCCGAAGATCTCGCCTGCGTAGACGTGAAATGACAGGTCATCGATGGCTTTGTGGCCGTCGTACGATTTACAGAGGTGACTGACATTAATTGCGATGGTCCGATCCATTCCTTACTCCCAGCCTTTCGCACCGTGATGATCATGCAGCATAAATTGGATCAGATCGTTCAGGCGGCGCGCCCGCTGGTGAAGTCCGTCCGCTTCCAATAGAAATTGCTTTTCCAACGGCGTGCACTCCAGATAGGTCGAGAGGGTATTTACGAGCACCTCGTCGCTCACTTCCTCGCGAAAAAATCCCTGCCACGCCGTGCTGTCTTCCCGCGTTTGGAGATACTGCGCCAGCGCCTCAACCAGTCGACGCCGAACATCCGGTTCCAGCCCCGCATCGGCCGTCTGCGCCTTGATCCGTATCGTCGCTTCTCGATAGGGTTTGTCGTAGTGCTCTTCACAAATATCGCAGCGTTCGAGTCCTTGTAGCAGAATATTCGACCGGCCATCCGCCAACGGCTGCACGCTCACCAAGCGCCCCACGCACACAATTGGATAGATCGGGGGGTTCCCGTAGTAACCAGTCTCCCACCCCTCTTTGAGCAAGGCCATGGCAATACATTGGCCGCCGATCGTCACATCAGCCACCATCTGGCGATAGCGCGGCTCGAAAATGTGGAGCGGTAGATACGTCTTCGGAAAAAACACCACATTGGGTAACGGGAACACCGGAAGGCGGTCTGGGATAGGAAACGGCTCGACCTGTTCAGCACGGACCCGACCAGACGGTTCTCGCTCACGATCAATCTGCATCGCTCACGATAGCCGAGACTTGTGAAAATTGTCAACGCTGTTCGCCAACCGACAGCGCATTGCATAATTGAGTAAAGACCGCTCCAATACAGGCGATTTGTGCGCTCGACGAATCCCGTGCTATAAGCATTGCGTGATGCGACACAATGTTCTCTCTGCCCGGTCTCGTTTTTCACTCATTGCACGCGGTGATGCGTGAGACGTCTATTCCAGTTCGCGATTATTCTCGCCGCATGGATGATGAGCGAGTCGTTCGCCGTGCTCAGCGCAGACCCGCCTGCCCATGCGTTTCGACCTGCCACCGCTGGCTACCGTTATGAATTTCCTAGAGACCACGGATCACACCCCGCGTTTCGAACCGAATGGTGGTACTACACGGGCCATCTCCACGCGAAGGACGGCCGGTCGTTTGGCTTTGAGTTGACGTTCTTTCGTCGGGCCATCCCATCTGAAGAGGTGAAGACGCAGCCATCACAATGGTCGATCACGCAACTGTATCTGGCCCATTTCGCCGTGACCGATATCGAAGGACGACGATTCCACTTTTCGGAAAAACTCAGTCGGGCTGGATTGGGAAAGGCCGGAGCGGACGAGTCCCAGCTTCACGTGTGGATCGACGACTGGCGTGTGGACACATCAACCGATTCGACCAATTCCCAGACCTTGGTCGCACGTGACGGCGAAATCGCCCTCGCGCTCACGCTACAGTCAACAAAGCCCGTGGTGATCCATGGCCACGACGGCATCAGTCGGAAAGGGGCAGAAGTCGGCCAAGCCTCCCACTATTATTCCTTCACCAGACTGACCACCTCCGGCCGGCTCACGATCGGCACGGAGTCCTTCGACGTGGCCGGCGCCAGCTGGATGGATCACGAATTCGGCTCCGCCGACCTCGGAGCCGATATCGTTGGATGGGACTGGTTCAGCATCCAATTGGCCGACGAGAGCGAACTGATGCTCTATCGGCTGCGCCGACGTGATGGATCCTCAGATCCTGTGTCCAGCGGCACCGTCGTGTCACCAGACGGTCAAGCCCGCCATCTCTCGGTCACCGACATCGGCATCGAAGCCACCGGGACTTGGACCAGCCCGGACAGTAAGGCCACCTATCCCAACACATGGCACATCGCGATTCCATCGCTGGCCCTTTCACTGGATATCGTTCCATTGCTGGCGGAACAGGAACTCCGAACGTCGCGCAGCACGCAAGTCACCTACTGGGAAGGAGCCGTGGCGGTCTCTGGAACCAAGCAGGGCAAACCCGTCCAAGGCGTGGGGTATGTCGAACTGACCGGATACGCGGAACGGAT
>JAHFES010000055.1 GCA_023248355.1 Nitrospiraceae bacterium | reverse complement strand
CCCAGTCTGACTCTTGGATATCACCCGAGTAGCGAGACGAGATGATCGCCTTTCTGACGGGGCGGTTGGCTTTCAAGGCGCCGACGCTCCTCACGCTGGATGTGCAGGGAGTCGGGTATGAAGTCCATATTCCTCTGAGCACCTACTACGCCCTCCCGAATCTTGACGAAGTGACCGCGTTACATATCCACACGCACCTCCGGGAAGATGCGATCCAGCTGTTTGGTTTTCTGTCACAAAGCGAGAAGGAATCGTTCTTGCTGCTGACCACTGTGTCCGGCATTGGTCCCAAGTTGGCGCTCAGCGTACTCTCCAGCTTGCCAGTCACGGACCTTATCCATGCGATTCAGACCGAAGACGTTGAAAAGCTTGCCACGGTTTCAGGCATTGGGAAGAAGTCCGCGGGCCGCATTGCCCTTGAGCTCAAGGACAAAGTGGGCAAGATCCAACCAGGGCCCATCCACGCCTCGACATCTGATGCGCCTGGTTTCGATGGCCCGTATGAGGATGCGCTGTCCGCTCTGGTGAATTTAGGCTATCGTCCACAGGATGCGAGAGAAGCCTTGAAGCGCGTCACGAAGGCTGTAGCAAGTCCGATTGTGCTCAAAGATCTGATCCGCGAAGGGCTCAAGGAGCTTGCAAGGGGGTAACACATGTCAATAGCAGCTCCGTATGTTGTCAGGCGTCTGATGTTGCCCCTCTTCATGGGGGCTGCTTTCGCTCTCGGAGCTTTTCCTTCATTAGGAGTTGCCGAAGAAGGATCTGCGCCCAAGAGCATCAGAATGACCTGTGGAACGTGTCCGGATGGCTATGCGACGACGGGTGTGACCCAATCAGCAGAAATTTGCAAAGACGGCGATCCTACCCTCGTTCAATGTGTGCCGCTTGGGGCAAACATACTCCCTGTCTGTGGATCCTGTCCGGAAGGCTACGCAGAGATTGGCAGTTCTTCAGTGCCGGCTCGTTGCGGGAGCAAGGATGGGGGCCGACTGACTCAATGCCAATTGAGGAAGATGGAGCAAAACCTACCCGATCCCACTCAAGGATTCAAAACATGTCCTCCGGATTGCGGCAGTGCAGCAAAGCCCGGACAGGGAGCCTTACCGCCGCCTCCCAAGTATCAACAGGCTCCTGAGAATAAATAGGCAGAAGCAGGACCATTCCTATGACCGAACGGCTCATGACCAATCGTGTGACGGATGAAGAGCGGACTGTTGAAAACGTTCTTCGCCCGCAAACACTCGATGAGTATGTCGGGCAGGTCAAAATGAAGGAATCGCTTCGCATTTGTATCGAGGCGGCCAAGCAGCGCGGGGAAGCTCTCGATCACGCCATCTTTTATGGCCCCCCTGGTCTTGGGAAGACCACGATCGCCCATATCATCGCCAGGGAGATGGGTGCTGCGTTGCGGTCTACGTCTGGGCTGGTCTTGGCCCATGCTGGTGACCTCGCTGCGATTCTCACCAACCTTCAAGAGCACGATGTTCTCTTTATTGATGAAATCCATCGACTGCCGGCGTCTGTCGAGGAGGCGCTCTACCCCGCCATGGAGGACTACCAACTCGATCTGGTGATTGGGCAAGGTCCTGCGACGAGAACGGTCAAACTCGATCTGCCCCGCTTTACGCTTGTTGGCGCAACAACGAGAGCGGGTGCACTAACCTCACCCCTCCGGGACCGATTCGGCTTGGTCTATCGTCTGGAATTCTATTCACCGTCAGAGCTGGAAGCCATTGTGACGCGGTCGGCTGGAGTCTTGGGAATCGGGATTGACCGAGAGGGCGCTGCCGAAATTGCGCGCCGGGCGCGTGGAACGCCACGGATTGTCAATCGATTGATCAAACGAATTAGAGATTATGCCCAGATCAAAGCAGATGGGCACATTACGAAGCGAGTGGCGCAGGACGGTTTGGCTTGGATGGGAATCGATGAGGCCGGGTTCGACGACATGGATCGAAAGATCCTCCTTACGATTATCGAAAAGTTTAACGGTGGACCCGTTGGAGTTGAGTCCCTGGCAGCGGCAGTTCAGGAGGACAAGGGCACCCTCGAAGACGTCTATGAGCCCTACCTGATTCAAGCAGGATTCCTGGATCGGACTGGACGAGGGCGTCAAGTCACCCGGCTTGCCTTCGACCACTTCAAGAGACCCTCCACCTTACTCATCTAAGGGTGTGTTCCCCGGTTAAGACGGTCCCCCTCCTCGCTTCCAAAGTTCCTGAAAGCACAGTACTATCCTTGCAATAGATTCGATCGTTCCTGTAAAATTGTCCACTTAGCCAACTGGCTTTTCGGTGTTTCTCGGGGATCAGGGAGATCCCTCAGGCTAGCCGTCCGAGGTTCATGCGCATGTCCAGAGATCTGTCAGAATATCGTAAAGAAATCGATCGGATCGATGATGAAATCATTCGCCTTCTGAACGAGCGGTCTAAGAGCGTCATCGAGATTGGAAAACTCAAAAAAGAAAAGGATGCGGAGGCTACTCTCCATACTCCAGGGCGAGAAGCGGCGATTATTGAGCGGTTAACCAAGCTGAATACCGGCCCTTTTCCCAGTGATGCCATCCGATCGGTCTATCGGGAAATCATGTCCGCCTCCTTGTCATTGGAGGGGCCTCAGAAAGTAGCCTATCTGGGTCCTCGGGCCACGTTTACACACATGGCCTGCATGCAGAAATTTGGCTCGTCGGCCCAATATGTTCCTGTCCACAGCATCAAAGAAGTTTTTAACGAGGTCGAACGAGGGCGGGCCAATTTCGGGGTCGTGCCGATTGAAAATACCACCGAAGGCGTCGTGAACCATACCCTCGACATGTTCATTGATTCCAACTTGCTGATTTACGGGGAAATCCTTCAAGAGGTTTCGCATCATTTCCTCTCGAAGTCTGGCCTCATTGAAGAGGTAAAGAAGATTTATTCCCATCCTCATGCCATCGCGCAATGCCGAAACTGGCTGGAGACGAATCTGCCGCATGTCCCGGCGGTGGAAGTGGCGAGTACTGCCAGGGCTGCGGAACTCTGCATTGATGAGCCTGCCTCAGCTGCCATTGCTTCAGAATTAGCCGGTCAACTGTATGGGTTGAAAGTCATCAAGGCGCGCATCGAAGACAATATGAACAACTTCACGCGGTTCTTGGTGTTGTCACAGAAGCCGCCGGAGCGAACCGGAAAAGACAAGACGTCTTTGATGTTGTCAGTCAAGGACAAAGTCGGTGCGCTCTATGACCTGCTCCGCCCATTCGCCTCCAACGGAATCAGCATGACGAAAATCGAATCAAGGCCTTCCCGAAGGAAAGCGTGGGAATACATTTTCTTTGTCGATGTCGAAGGGCATATCGAAGAAGAACGAGTGAACAGAGCTGTGGAAGAAATTAAGGGACGCTGCCTCTTCATGAAGATCTTGGGGTCCTATCCGGCGCACAGTTAAAAATATGGCACTTCACGTTCACCCAGATATTCAGTCCTTGAGCCCGTACGTGCCTGGCAAGCCGATCGATGAACTACAGCGTGAACTCGGACTCACCCGTGTGATCAAGCTGGCATCGAACGAGAACCCTCTTGGACCCTCGCCCAAGGCTGTGGCAGCGTTGGCAGGAGCTGCTGAGTCCTTGCACCGGTATCCGGACGGCGGGGCCTATCGACTCCGGCAGGCGATTGCCGATCGGTGGAAAGTCACGAGTGAGCACATCATCCTCGGCAACGGATCCGATGAGATTCTCGGACTTTTGGCCCGGACCTTTCTCGCTCCTGATGATGAAGCCGTCATGGCCGATCACACGTTCGTTATCTACAAGATGGAAGTCACTGCCGCACACGGCAAGCCCGTGACAGTCCCTCTCACGAATTGGACTCACGACCTTGAAGCCATGGCGCAGGCCGTGACCCCACGGACCAGGCTGCTCTTCGTCTGTAATCCCAATAATCCAACCGGAACGATGGTGCCATCGGAAGCGATCCATCGTCTCATGGGTAAGGTGCCCAAAGACGTCATCGTGGTATTTGATGAAGCCTACTTCGAATACGTCCGCGATCCTCGATTTCCCGACACGATCGCGTATGTGAAAGAGGGGCGAAACGCCATTGTTCTCAGAACTTTTTCCAAGATCTACGGGCTGGCTGGTTTACGGATTGGATATGGAATTACCACACCGGAAATTAACAATTTTCTGAATCGGGTCCGCCCTCCGTTTAATGCCAACAGCCTGGCCCAGCGAGCTGCGCTGGCCGCGCTCGGTGATGACGAGCATGTGGCGAACAGCCGAGCCGTGAACGCGGCAGGGATGGAGCAGATCGGAAACGGTCTTCGATCTCTCGGATTTGCGCCGATCCCAAGCGAAGCCAATTTCATCTATTTCGACGTGAAGCGGGATGGGCGACAGGTATTTGAAGCATTGCTGCGCGAGGGAATCATTGTGCGGCACATCGAGGGGACTATGCTCCGGGTCACCATCGGTCAGTCCGATGAGAATACCGCCTTCCTGCAGGCACTGAAGAAAGTGTTGACGTAGGAAGGAAAGAATAGCGAGGAAACTATGATCATCGTCTTGAAACCTGAGGCGTCGGAACGCGAAGTGGACCACATTATCGACCGGCTGCGGGAGCTCGGTTTGAAATCGCAGATTTCAACCGGGCAGGAGCGCACCATCATCGGCGTGATCGGCGACGACCGGATTCTTCACAATCAACCCTTGACGGCTCTTCCGGGCGTGGAAAGCGTGCTGCCCATCCTTGCCCCATGGAAACTCGTCAGTCGAGAATTCAAGAAGGAAGGGACCATCATTGATGTGGGTGGGGTGAAGATCGGCGGGAAGAAGCTGGTGATCATGGCGGGACCCTGTGCAGTGGAGCGGCTCGAACTTACCGTGGGGATTGCGCACGAAGTAAAGGCCGCGGGGGCCTCGATTCTCCGAGGCGGTGCGTATAAGCCCAGGACGTCGCCCTATTCCTTTCAAGGCTTGGGTCGTGAAGGGCTTGATTATTTGCTTGAGGCCAAGAAGCAAACTGGGTTGCCCGTCGTCAGCGAAATTTTGGACACGAGAGACATCGAGCTCTTTCTTGAGAAGGCCGACATCATTCAGATCGGCGCCAGAAACATGCAGAACTTCGAACTCTTGAAGGAAGTCGGCGCCTACGACAAGCCGGTGCTCTTGAAACGAGGGTTGTCGGCGACCATCAAGGAGTTTCTCCTCTCTGCGGAGTACATCATGTCGCGCGGGAATCGCAACGTGATGCTGTGCGAGCGAGGCATTCGGACCTTTGAGACGCAATATCGCAACACGCTCGATCTCGCTGCGATTCCGACCTTGAAAGAACTCTCCCATCTTCCCGTCATTGTGGATCCCAGCCATGCTACGGGGAAGTGGCAGCTTGTGGCGCCGATGTCGAAAGCGGCGATTGCGGCTGGCGCTGATGGGTTGCTGATCGAGGTGCACTCCAATCCGGAATGTGCGCTGTGCGACGGAGAAGAATCGATCAAGCCCTCGAAGTTCAAAGAGCTGATGCACGATCTTGGGAATATTGGCCGAGCCGTGGGGCGGGAAATCTAGGCTTTCGATAGGCCACGTTCAGGGAGTGTGGGCCAAGGCAGCCATGGCAGTTCATTTTAAGCAGGTCGCGATCGTTGGTGTGGGCCTGATCGGTGGTTCGCTCGGCATGATTCTTCGGCGAAAAAGATTGGCCGATCATGTCATCGGCATCGGCCGGCGTGTGGAGAATCTCAAGACAGCGGTCGACATGGGCGCGATCGATCGGTATGTGGCAGATCCCAAGGAAGGTGTGCGTGGAGCGGATCTTGTGATTCTCGCGACGCCAGTAGATACCTATGAGCGCCATCTCAAGGATTGGGCGCATTGCCTGGCGCCTGGAGCTATTGTGAGCGACGTCGGGAGTGTGAAGGGAACGCTTGTCGAGCAATCGGAAGCGACCATGCCGGCGGGGGTGCACTTTGTCGGAGCCCATCCCATCGCGGGGAAAGAGAAGAGCGGAGTCGCTGCGGGATCCGATCAGCTATTCAAAGGAGCGCGGTGCATTCTGACGCCGACGAAGAAGACCGATCCGCAGGCGCTGGAACGCGTCAAGCAGCTGTGGGAGGAAACCGGCTCCATTCTGTTGACCATGGACCCCCATCTGCACGACCAAATCCTCGGCGCCGTCAGCCACTTGCCCCATGTGGCTGCATTTGCGCTCATGAACGCCTTGGCCGATCTCCGCGATCATCACGTGCCCTCGTTAGATCTGGCAGATCACTCGGGTGGTGGATTGCGGGACACGACGCGGATTGCTGCCAGTTCACCGGAAATGTGGCGCGATATCTTCCTGTGGAATCGTGACAACGTGGTGTCTTTCATTGAATGCTACGAACGGGCCTTACAGGAATTGAAACAGTTGATCAAAGCCGGCGATGCCGCAGGCATCGAAAAGGCTCTCGAACGAGCGAAAGGGGAGCGCGAGAAACTCAACGTGCGTCCTCCTATCACCGCGTAAATTAACTATGGCTTCGTTGACCATTACCCCAGGCCGTTCACTCAAGGGAACGATGACTGTTCCTGGAGACAAATCCGTCACCCATCGCGCCATCATTCTCACCGCGCTGGCAGAAGGATTGAGCACGTTATCGAGCTACTGCCGGGGCGAAGATTGCCTGAACACCATGCGGGCCTTTCAGGCGCTCGGGATTCGGATCGACGAAACACCCGATCAGCTGACCGTTCATGGCAAAGGATTCTGGGGACTGACCGAACCGAACGGGCCAATCGATTGCGGCAACTCCGGGACGGGCATTCGTCTTCTGACGGGCCTGCTTGCGGGACAAGATTTTTTTACCGTCCTCACCGGCGACGAGTCGATCCGCCGCCGTCCCATGGGCCGAGTGGTCAAGCCCTTGCGAGAAATGGGGGCGATGATCGCTGGGCGCAAAGGCGGAGAACTCGCTCCGTTGGCCATTTCTGGGAATCGACTGCACGGCGTCGAGTACACATCACCGGTCGCCAGCGCCCAGATTAAGTCATCTCTCCTCCTTGCCGGTCTGTTTGCCGAGGGGACCACACGGTTCACGGAGCCGCGATTGTCGAGGGATCACACCGAGCGGATGTTTCAGTTTTTGGGGATTCCCCTGACGCGGGATGGCGGGACGGTGGTCTTGCAGGGGCGCCCCTCGGTTGGATGGGCGGGTACTGTCATGGTAGTTCCCGGAGACTTTTCGGCGGCGGCGTTCTTTATCGTCGGAGCTACGATTATCCCAGGGTCTGATATCACCATTCGTAATGTCGGCATGAATCCAACGAGAACTGGGCTGATCGACGTCATGAACAATATGGGCGCGAATATCCATCTTCTCAGTCAGCGAGAGGAAACGGGAGAGCCAGTGGCCGATCTTCGCGTGACATCGGCACCGCTCAGAGGCATGACGATCGGTGCTGACCTGATTCCACAAACGATCGACGAATTTCCCATCCTCTGTGTGGCGGCCGCTGTCGCGCAGGGAGAGACCGTGATTACCGGCGCGGAGGAGCTGCGCGTGAAGGAGAGTGATCGCATTGCGACCATGAGTGCCGAGCTGAGGGCCATGGGGGCTCAGATTACGGAGAAGCCCGACGGTATGGTGATTCAGGGCCTTGGTCAGGCAGGGCGTAATGGTCGACTCACCGGCACACTGAAAGGCCACAGCCATGGCGATCATCGCGTGGCGATGTCGCTCGCCATGGGGGGGTTGACGGCGAGCACGTCTACGGCTGTCGCGGACACTGGTTGTATCGATACCTCGTTCCCGAATTTCGAACGAACCCTGGCGACCTTGTTGACGGCAGTGGCCTGAGGGCTATAATACGGCACGTTTTGACCGAGGGACGGAGGGATAGGCGCAGTGGTTATTGCGATTGATGGACCAGCCGGCGTGGGAAAGAGCACGGTCGCCAGACTCTTGGCCTCCCGGCTGGGCTATCTGTATCTCGATACTGGAGCGCTCTATCGCGCGGTCGCCTGGAAGATGTTGCATTCCAATGTGAAACCGACAGACCTGGAACGGGTGGCGCAGCTTCTGCCGACCACCTCGATCCAGATGCAATTTCAGAACGGCGCGATGAACGTATTGGTCGATGACCACGACATCACCAGCGAGCTCCGCACGCCGGATGTAACGGCGGCAGCGTCGATTGTTTCGGCCATACCGGCCGTTCGTGAGTGGCTGCTTCCCGTCCAGCGGCAGATTGGTCAACGTGGCTCAGTGGTTGCCGAAGGGCGCGATATCGGAACGAAGGTGTTTCCCTCCGCTCCACTGAAGTTTTTCCTAGATGCGGATGCGACGGTGCGGGCGGAACGGCGTCATCGGGAACTGGTCGCCGCCGGGCATAGTGGGTCGATGGAAAAGACCTCTGAGGATCTGTCCGGACGGGATACACGGGATCGTAACAGGGCTATTGCGCCATTGGTTCCTGCCACGGACGCTCGGCATATCGATACGTCTTCGCTCAACATTGAGCAGGTGGTCGCGCAGATGATGGCAGCGGTGTCGGCCGCGTCGTGACGAGGGTCGTCTACGGGATTCTGTGGGTGCTGACGCGGACGATCGGTTGGATTTGTTTTCGATATCGGGTTGAGGGGCAGGTTCCTCGCACTGGTGGCGTGCTGGTGGCCGCCAATCATGCCAGCTACCTCGATATTCCGCTTCTGGGGTGCGGGATGAGGCGGAGGGCCTGGTACCTTGGGCGGAGTGATCTGTTTCCGGTCCCTGTGTTGAAGGGGGTTCTCCAGTCGCTGGGATGGATTCCCCTGCGGCTTGGCCGACTCGACCGAGGGGCGTTTGGGAAGGCGATCAGCCTGATTCAAGCGGGCGAGGTCGTCGTGATTTTTCCCGAAGGCGGTCGAAGTCATGATGGGCATCTACGGCCGCCGAAAGCCGGCATCGGCGTGATCGTGTCACAAACTGGGTGCCCTGTGGTTCCGGCGTATTTGAAAGGGACGTTCGACGTGCTGCCGACGGGAGCCCGATGGCCGCGATGGCGGCAAGTCACGGTGCGATTCGGTTCTCCGCTCACGTTTGAGACGGGGGGCCACAAGGAAAAAGCAGAGACCAAGCGATTTTATGAACAGGTCAGCCGAACGGTGATTGAACACATTGCGGCTCTGGGCGATGTTCCGGCCCCCAAAGGGAAGGACGCCCAGACGCATGAGACACCTAATAGGCCAACCGCCGGCGCTCGCAATGCTGAGTGAGCCCGTCGCCTCATCACCATCAGCACCCGACGCGAGTCGGAAGAGTAGGAAGCTCACATGAGTACGGTGTCCAAAGGCAGTGAAGCGCAGTTAGACCGCGAGACGTTAGCCGCGTTGTATGAAGAAACGTTCAAGAATCTTGAAGAGGGCACGATTACCGAAGGCCGTGTCGTGGCGCTCACCAAGGACAAAGTGGTCGTCGACATCGGCTACAAATCAGAGGGCATTATTCCAGGCGATCAGTTCTCGTCCGAGGAAATTCAGAACCTGAAGGTCGGCGATAAACTCCAGGTCTACATTGAAGAATGTGAAGACGAGGACGGCAATCTCGTTCTTTCCAAAGAAAAAGCCGACAAGATGAAGATTTGGGAAGAACTCGAGAAGCTCTATAAAGATGAGAAGAGCATCGAAGGCAAGATCGTCTCGCGCATCAAGGGCGGCATGATGGT
Organism: Nitrospiraceae bacterium; assembly: GCA_023248355.1. Taxonomy (GTDB): domain Bacteria; phylum Nitrospirota; class Nitrospiria; order Nitrospirales; family Nitrospiraceae; genus Nitrospira_D. The sequence goes on along the minus strand of JAHFES010000055.1, from coordinate 6,911 downwards.
CGACATCGGCGTGAAGGCCTTCCTGCCCGGCTCGCAGATCGATCTCCATCCGGTCCGCGATCTTGACGGACTCGTCGGGAAGACCTTCCCCCTGAAGATTATCAAGATCAATCACCGACGTGGCAATGTGGTCGTGTCCCGCCGCGTCCTGCTGGAAGAAACGCGAGACTCGAAGCGGAAGACCACGCTTGCCAACCTGAAGGAAGGCCAGCTCATTCAGGGGATGGTCAAGAACATCACCGACTATGGTGCGTTTATTGACTTGGGCGGCATCGACGGATTGCTGCATATTACGGACATGTCCTGGGGGCGTGTGGGTCATCCATCAGAGATGTTCTCTGTGGGCGACAAGATCGAGGTGTCCGTGCTGAAGTACGATCGTGAAACAGGTCGTATTTCTTTGGGCGTCAAGCAGAAGAGCGCCGATCCTTGGAGCAACGTTGCCGGCAGGTACCCCATCGGAACCCGGGTGCGCGGGCGAGTCGTCAGCCTCACGGACTACGGAGCCTTTGTGGAACTCGAGCCGGGAGTTGAGGGCTTGGTCCACGTTTCTGAAATGTCTTGGACCCATGAAGTTCGGCACCCCTCGAGAGTCGTGGCAGTGGGCGATCAAGTAGAAGCGGCTGTGCTGAATGTCGATCCGGCGAGTCGCAAGATCTCGTTGGGGATGAAGCAGACCGCACCTAATCCATGGGACATGATTGAGAGCAAGTATCCGATCGGCACACGCATTGAAGGGAAAGTGAAGAGCCTCACGGATTTCGGTGCCTTCATCGGACTCGAAGAAGGTATCGATGGGCTCATTCATATCTCCGATATGTCGTGGACAAAGCACATCAAGCATCCCTCGGAGCTCTTCAAGAAGGCGCAGAAAGTTGAGGCGGTCGTCTTGCGCATCGATAAAGAGAAAGAACGGCTTTCGTTGGGATACAAACAGTTGAGCCGTGATCCCTGGGATGACGAAATCCCTGCCCGCTATCATGTCGGCGATTCGGTGACTGGCAAGGTCAGCAAGGTTGCCGATTTCGGGATCTTCATCGAGTTGGATGGCGGCGTCGAGGGGCTGATTCATATCAGCGAAGCCGGCCTCGATTCACAAGTGAAGTTGGAAGAGAAGTTCAAGCTGCAGGAAGATGTGACGGCGAAGATCATCAAGGTCGATCGAGAAGAGCGGAAGATCGCGCTCAGTCTGCGCGAGCACCAGGTTGACTCGGATCGGAAACAGGTCGATGAGTATCACTCGACCCAGGGTGTGCTGGACCAGAGCCTCGGTCGAGCTGCCAAGCAGAGCCGGAAACGGTCGCAGTCAGACGACTAAGTCCCGGCTGAGTAGGTCCTGGGAGAGAGATAGGTAACGTACAATGGCTGATGAGGCTATACAGACAGAACGTCCTCCGAAGCGCCGGCCGCTCCGCACCCTCCTGTGGGTGCTGGGCGGCGGCCTCGGGTTCTTGTTCCTTGTGAATATATTCTTCCCCGATCTCGATTTGTCGACCGAGGATCGGATTGCTCTGATTCGTGTGGAAGGGGTGATCTTGGATTCACAAACGACGGTCGGGGAGCTGAAGCGATTCAGCGAGAATCCTTCCGTCAAAGCGATCGTGCTGCGCATTGATAGCCCTGGTGGCGGTGTGGTTCCCTCGCAAGAAATTTATGATGCGGTCAAGCGGGTCCGAAGCAAGAGCAACAAGACGGTGATCGCATCAATGGGAAGCGTGGCCGCGTCGGGAGGATACTATATCGCCGCTGCGACCGATCGAATTGTTGCCAACCCCGGGACGTTGACGGGAAGTATCGGCGTCATTATGGAAACGGCTAACATAGAGGGTTTGCTCCAGAAGATCGGGGTCGAAGGAGTCGTCATCAAGAGCGGAAAGTACAAGGATGTCGGCTCTCCGCTCCGCAAGATGAGTGATGAGGAAAGGGGCCTTCTGCAAACCGTGATGGATGACGTACACAAGCAGTTTATTGAGGCTGTGGCGGAGGGGCGCTCCCTTGAGCTCACGGATGCGCAGGCGTTAGCGGATGGACGAATCTTTACCGGGCGCCAGGCGAAGGAAGCCAAGCTCGTTGACGAACTCGGGGACTTGGAAGACGCGATTCAGCTGGCTGCGGATGTCGTCGGTATCGAGGGTGAGCCTAAAGTCGTTGAGACGAGACGCCGCTTTTCCATTCGTGAGCTCCTAGAATCAAAGTTTTCGGCAATGTTTCCAAAGTTGGATTTCCATTCGGGCGTGAGTATGAAATATCTCATGGCCTTTTAGCTGCGTCGGTAGGACGTGAAGGGGCCCTTGTCCATCAACGGAGCGAAGGGAGAGCGGACATGACCAAGGCACAGATCATTGAGCGGGTTTCCGAACAGGTCACGACATTGACAAAGCGCCAGGCGGAAGTCGTCGTCAACACCATTTTCGACTGTGTCAGGGACTCGTTGAAGAACGGCGATAAGACCGAGATTCGTGGCTTCGGCAGTTTTCGTCTCCGGGCTCGCCGTATGAAGGAAGGGCGCAATCCGAAGACCGGTGCAACCGTCGCTGTGCCGGCCAAGCGGGTCCCGTTCTTTAAAGCCGGCAAGGAACTGAAAGAGTTGCTGAACCAATAGCCTGTTGTAAGGAGTGGTCATGCCAGCCTCAGATTCCCCAGAGTCAGTCACGACGGATGTCCGGTGGACCGACGGCGCGCTCAAGCGCATGGAGCGTGCGCCGATGTTCCTGCGTGGCATGGTTCGTCGTTTGGCAGAAAAGAAGGCGCGTGAACTGGGGTACGAGGAAATCACGGAGCAGATCCTCGATCAGTTTAAGGGCCAAATGATGGGCAGCATGGGTGGCGAAGCCGGCATGGCCTCGGCTGCCGAGGACATGGCGCAAGGTCATCTGCCTTGGACTGCGGCTGCCAAAGAGCGACTGGCCAATGTGCCCGAGTTCCTGCGTGGCATGATTAAGCAAATCGCCGAAGAGATCGCCAAAGAACGCGGTCATCTCGAAGTCAACGTCGATCTGTTTGAAAAGGTGGAAGCGCTCGGCGATCTCCAGGAAACCGCTGGGCCTTTGATGGAATGGACCGAAGGGGCGCTGGCACAGCTGCAGGAAAAGTTGAAGCAGTCGCCGCCTATCGCGATCGAGTTTGTCACCGACATGCTGAAGCGTGATACCGAGGATTTGGCGAGAAACAAAAAACTGACCCGCATTGATGAGACGGTCCTCCGTGAGTTATGGGAGGCGCCACAAGAGCGCGTGGCCTGGACCGACGAGGCCTGGAAACGGTTGCAAACCTCACCCGACTTTGTGCGGAGCGGAATCAGGAAGGCGGCGGAGCGGCGGGCTCGGAAGCTCGGGTTGGCCGAGATCGATTCCGACCATCTCACTATGTTTAGGAATCAAGCGATGATGAAGGCAGTCAAACGCATTCGCTCGTTTGGCTATCAGGATCTGACGTTCGATGCGTTCGACACGGCTCTTGAGAAAACCAAGCGGCTGCAAGGCAACGATCAAGCAGAAAAGCGTCTCCAGGAAATTCGCGGGCACTTTGCCGATCCCTCGACCAAGAAACCAGAAGGAGGGACGCTTGGGGCAGAACTCATGGATCGTTTCCGCAAGTACCTGAAAGACGAAGGGACACTCTAAGCCGTCCTGATCCCTTCCTTCTACCAGTGCTGCGCGTAAGCCAGTCTCACCGCACCCTACTCATTACCGTTCAAGAGAATCAGAGTCGCACGAAGGGACAATCCGGAGCCGCACGGGGCGGTTCCGGATTGTCGTCAGTGGGTCTCGACTGGCTTTGGCCAGAACTTGTGTCTGATTTGGGGAAGCTGTTCGCTATCGAAATTCGGAATGTCGTAGAGGCAACGGTCGATCGTCGCGACTTCCTCTTCGGTTAACGGAAGCGTCACTTTCTTTTTCCAGAACTGATCGAGGGTGAAGTAATCCGCGGATTGCGGTTTTTCGGCCAGCAACTCCTGCATCTTCTTAAAGCCCGCCGTATCGACATTCGGCACACGACCCTTGTTCCGATCAAGACACCACATAAGGACTTCGGCGATTCCGTACATGGTGATGTCAACGTTCACAATATTACTCATGGAGTCCTCCTAAAAGAGGTCGTATTGTAGCCCAGGCGGAGAGAGAAATTCAAAGGTTGATGCGCTCTTTCTGTAAGATTGCCAGGGGAAAGAAGGCCTCTGTATACTGCGCGTTGGGACAGCGTTGGCATAGGTCCTTTGGGGTAAATACCGTGAAAGTGGTGAAAGAAAACAGGAATGCGCCAAGCACTGGCATGCTCCAGGCGCTGGGGCTCGTTCTTGGCCTTGTGTCGCTGTGCCTCCTCGTCGGTGCGCTCATGGCCTGTTCCAAAACAGAGCCCTACAATCCTCCTGATCTCTTCTACTATTTTGCCAGTTATAAAGTCGGCAAGAATCCCACGACCATCACCACTGGCGATCTGAATCACGATTCCTTCACCGATCTGGTCACCACAAATATTGCAAGCAATACTCTTTCGATTCTCTTGGGCAATGGTGACGGGACATTCAAAGAGCAAGTGCAACTCCACGTGTGCCAAGAACCGCGAGCTCTCGTCATAGGCGATTTCAATCAGGATGAGCACGCCGATGTGGCCTTAGCCTGTTCCGGCGGCGACGAAATCGCGCTCTTGCTGGGCCGCAGGAATGGAAAATTTGAAGAAGGGCCGCACTACCCGGTCCATCGAACCCCGGTCGCCCTGGCGACGGACGATGTCAATGGCGATCAGCACCTTGATCTTGTCGTGGCGCTCCGCAACGATAAGATCAAGATTTTTCTCGGCACCGGGACGGGAGAGTTTCGGCCAGGCGCCCAGTACGAATACGGCGATACTCCGACCTCCGTGGCCCTGTCTGATCTCAATGGTGATGGGAAGGTGGATCTCGTGGTCACAAACGGTGGGCCCATGTCGAACGCGGTGTCGATTTGGCTGGGCAATGGCGACGGTACCTTTCGCGATCCCAAGGACTATCCCACAGGGAAACGACCACTGGGCGTGAGCTTCGCGGACTTTAATAATGATCGAAATCGCGATTTGCTTGTCATCAACGGTGAGCGCGACAGTTTTACGACGTTTCTCGGGAATGGTAATGGGACATTCCAACCCGGCAAGGATTCCGGCGCCGATGCCGGCCCGAACTTCGGACTCGCACGAGATTTCAACGGAGACCGCGTGATGGATGTCGCGATCGTGAATCTTCAATCAAACGATCTATCGATCTTGTTTGGGAAAGGCGACGGCACTTTCCACTATCCACCAAGGAACTACCGAACCAAGGCAGGCCCATTTGCGGTTTCATCATTTCAGGTGACGACGACCGAGACGGAAGTGCCCGGCTTGGCAATCGCAGACAACGGGGCCGGCAGCGTCTCGATCTTTCTCCATCGTGGGCTGAAAGGTGGTCCCAAGTCAGATGTGAAAGAGTAGCGCTTCACCATGTGGGAGTCTGAGCCACGCAATGGTCGCTGTTCTTGACAGGTCGGGGACCCTTCGCTAGAGTGACCGACAGGCGCGACGGTGCGCGATGTGTGAGCTGAATGGCGCTTCGATCATTTACATGGTGGTTTACGGTGGGTTCGCTCATGACCCTTTCGGTGCTGATGGTGCAGGGCGGGGTTCGTGACCTGTGGGAGGGGACTCAGCCAACCGGTGGCACCAACGCCTTTGTCTATTTTGGCACGACAATACTCGGTGGCGGGTTGCTCGCCGGATGCCTCGCGTTAGTGATGAATCGTCTTCGATAAGTGGATCTCTCGGGTGATATATGCAGTGCCTCAAGTGCCAAGGGTTCATGATGGTGGATCGACACTATACCCTCATGAGTCGGAGAATTTATGCCCGCTGTCTGAACTGTGGATTCTGGCTCGATCTGGCCGACTTGCTCCGCTTTTTCCATAAAGTAATTGATAGTGGAGTAAAAGGTGGTAAGGTGCGTGAGACCTTTACGCTATGAGGAGAAACGAGACCTGATGCGACGACATCTTCGACGATCCGTTTCCAGCATCGTGCTGTTCATGAGCGTAGCTGCGCTCGCGGTTGCCTGGTCCGCGTCTTCAGCCGATGCAAAAGACAGTCGTTCCGGGAAACGAGCCGTCCATACCGTCAGCCTGTTCCCACAAGCCCTCCCGTGGAGAACGGCCCCTGCCCATAGCATTCTTCTGAAAGAGCTCCACTCAGGCCGAGTGCTGTATGAACACGAGTCAGAAAAGCGCATGTCGCCGGCTAGCCTGACCAAGATCATGTCGGCGTTGGTGATTCTCGAGAAGGGCCATTTGGATGATCAGGCGACGATCAGCAAGAATGCCGCGCGCGCGCCGAAGACCCACCTGCGACTGAAGGCAGGAGAAGTGTTCAGGTTAGAAGATTTACTGAAAGCCATGTTGATCGTCTCGGCCAACGACGCCTGCCTGGCAGCAGTCGAACATGTCGGGGGCGACGAAGAGCAGTTCGTGATGCTGATGAATGAGAAGGCAGCTGCGCTTGGGCTCTCCGGCACGCACTTCAGCAACGGCTGTGGATTCGACGGCCCGGAACATTATTCGACGGCCGAGGACCTCGCGACGCTCAGCGAAGTCGCTCTGCAGAACGCCGTGTTCCGGGAGCTCGTCCGTGAAGAACGAGAGATCATCACGCCGATCAGCGGCCACCGTGCCTATGTTCTGCATAACACCAATCGGTTGTTGGGCCGCATCCCCGGCGTGGAAGGCGTGAAGACCGGATTCACGTCGAAGGCCGGTCGGTGCCTCATCGCCAAAGTCTCCCAGAACGGCAGTGATCTGCTGCTCGTCATCCTCAACTCCAACCGCCGCTGGAACACCGCCAAGAGCCTCATCGATTACGGCCTCCGCGTGACCGAAACCGTGAAGCAGCCTCTCTAATTCGATTTCAGCATG
>JAHFES010000054.1 GCA_023248355.1 Nitrospiraceae bacterium | reverse complement strand
CCGGCTCCAGCGGCGCCGGTTGCCGCAGTTCCGGATGCGGCGGCGGCTGCAGCTGCAGCACCAGCCCCGCCCAAGATCGATACCGGCGACACCACGTGGGTGTTAGTCTCGACCGCGCTGGTGTTGGCCATGACCGCCCCTGGTCTGGCCCTGTTTTACGGGGGGATGGTTCGATCCAAGAATGCATTGGGCACGATCATGCAGAGCTTCATTATCCTCTGCCTGATCAGCGTCCAGTGGGTGCTGTGGGGGTATAGTTTAGCGTTCGGACCGGACAAGGGGCATCTCATCGGAGGTCTGGAATGGCTGGGACTGAACGGCGTGGGCTTGGAGCCCAACGCCGATTACGCCGCCACCATTCCGCACCAGGCGTTCATGATCTTTCAGATGATGTTTGCCGTCATCACGCCGGCCCTCATCACGGGCGCGTTTGCCGAGCGGATGAAGTTCAGCAGCTTTCTGGTGTTCACCCTCTTGTGGGCGACGCTGATTTATGATCCACTGGCCCACTGGGTGTGGGCGGTCGGGGGATGGGTCCGAAATCTAGGGGCGCTGGATTTTGCAGGCGGGACGGTCGTTCATATCAGTTCCGGCGTCTCGGCCTTGGCCTGCGCAATCGTGTTGAAACAGCGGATGGGGCACGGCAAGGAACATATGGCCCCGCATAATCTGCCGATGACAGTGTTGGGTGCGTCTCTGCTCTGGTTTGGGTGGTTTGGGTTCAACGCCGGGAGCGCGGTGGCGTCCGGAGCGCTGGCGACCAGCGCCTTCGTCGTCACCAACACGGCGACGGCGGCGGCGGCGCTGGCCTGGATGGTCGTGGAGTGGATGTATCGAGGTAAACCGACGGTTCTCGGGGCAGCGAGCGGCGCCGTCGCGGGATTGGTGGCCATTACGCCGGCGTCGGGGTTTGTCGGTCCATTGCCCTCGATCGTGATCGGCGTTGGGGCGGGAGTATTCTGCTACATCGGGGTGTTGTGGAAGTCGAAATGTGGTTACGATGACGCCCTCGATGTGGTCGGGATTCACGGAGTCGGAGGGATCTGGGGCGCGTTGGCGACGGGGCTGTTTGCCTCAAAGGCCATCAATGCCGCGGGCGCGGATGGGCTGTTCTATGGCAATCCGGCGCAGCTCGCCATCCAAGCCGTAGCGGTGCTGATTTCAGTGGTGTTCGCCTTCGTCGGGACCTACGTGATTCTGAAGATCGTCGACGTCATGATGGGGCTGCGCGTGAGCGAGGAAGAAGAGCGCATGGGCTTGGATCTCAGTCAACATGATGAACGTGCCTATTCGTGAGTGGGGTGGGACCGATTGGATTTTGCAGGAGGCGCGGTCGTGGCGGCGGTCACGTCTGGCGCCGGTTTTATCGGGCCCTTCTCAGCGGTCGTGATCGGCGTATGTGCAGGGATTCTGTGTTATTTCGCCGTTGTTTGGAAGGGAAGGATGGGCTATGATGACTCCCTCAATGTCGTGGGAATTCACGGCGTTGGTGGTGTCGTCGATGTCCTGGCGACGGGGTTATTTGTCTCGAAGGCCATCAATGGAAGCGGGGCCGGCGGGTTGCTTTTTGGGCCATGCAGCCCAGCTCGGGACTCGGGCCATAAGGGTGGTCGCTGTGGCGTTGTTTTCTGTCGTCGGGACAGGGCTCATTCTCAAGGTGGTGGATGGGCTTGTCGAGTTGCGGGTCTCTCCGGAAGATGAAGCAACCGGCCTGGACCTCAGCCAACATGATGAGCGCGTGTATTCATAAATAAATGATGACAGTCCATGGATTGATGACACAATGCCGATGACCCGGGCCGTTCGTATCGCGATATGAGGGGCTTGGGGCGAATCAGGCAAGGAGGCAGACACATGAAACTGATCGAAGCCATCGTCAAGCCGTTCAAGTTAGATGAAGTCAAGGATGCGTTACTGGAAGCGGGCGTACAGGGTATGACGGTCACGGAAGTCAAAGGATTCGGCCGCCAGAAGGGGCATAAGGAAACGTACCGCGGCCAGGAATACACCATCGAATTTGTGCCCAAAGTGAAAATTGAAGTGGCTGTCCAAGATGGTCAGGTCCAACGAGTGATCGACACGATCACTCGCGCGGCCAAGACGGGCAGTATCGGAGACGGGAAAATTTTCGTCCGGGATTTGGAAGCGGTGGTTCGCATTCGGACAGGGGAAACCGGAGAGACTGCGCTGTGACGTTGTTGCGCGGATCTGTCCCGACGAATCACGTTCTGCATGACGCCGATGCCGGGTCGGTCGGTGCGCTGCTGTCTGAGCAGCGCGCCGCGATTCAGCATCGCTTGCTGAATGGCGCCTCCGGAGCCGAGGTGGTGGCCGCCCAGACAGACTTAGTCGATGGCTTGATCATTGGGCGCTATCGACATGCGGCGCGCCAGGGCGACGACGCGCTCATGTCGGCGGCGTTTCAGCACTGTTGCCTGGTGGCATTAGGCGGCTATGGCCGCCGTGAAATGGCGCCCTATTCAGATGTGGACCTCATGGTGCTGTATCGGCCGGAAGTCGCCAAGCTGGTTCCCGAGTTTGTGCGGCAGGTGTTGCATCCCTTGTGGGATATCGGATTTCAGGTGGGGCACAGTGTCCGCACGATTCAAGATTGCATCAGCCTCGGGCTCAGCGATGTCACCGTTCGGACGTCCATGATGGAAGCGCGGTTCTTAACCGGGAACCCACAACTCTTTCAGGAATTCCATTCCGCCTATCTTCGAAAGGTCGTGACCGCCGGCGTCGACAAATATCTCGATCAGAAGCTCGATGAGCGGCGGCGCGAGTATGAAAAATTCGGCGAGACAGTGTATCTGCTGGAGCCCAACGTCAAGAAGAGCACAGGCGGGCTTCGCGATCTGCACTTGCTGCAATGGGCCGGGTTGGCGCGGTACCAAGCGCCCACGATTCGTGAATTGTCCGATCGCGGGATTCTCTTGCGCCAGGATTACACGACGGTCAGCGAGGCGCGCGAGTTCCTGTTGAGAGTCCGGGCGCTGCTCCACGTGCATGCAGGCATGGCGCAAGAAATTTTGTCTTTCGATGAGCAGGTGTGGCTGGCCGAACGGTTCGGCTTTCAGGATCGTCCCCATCTGTTGGCCGTCGAACAATTCATGCAGCAGTACTACCGCCATACGATGGGGCTGCACGAGGCGACAGTTCGCTTTGTGAGGCGCTGCCGGTCGCAATCACTCTGGGAGAAGGTGAAGCGTTGGTTGCCTGCATCAAAAGTCGATACGCACTTTGTGCTGAACGGCGACTCATTGACGGTGCCGGCTGAAGCACGTTCGCGTGTGCTCGATAATCCGGCGCTCCTGATGCGGCTGTTCGACCTGGCGCGGGCTCGGCGATTGTTGATCGACACGGAGCTGCTGGAAGACATTCATCGGCATGTGGAGGGGTTGTCGGACCAGGGATTCCGTACGGAGGACGTCAGTCGGACGTTCTTGCAGATCCTGGCCGGTCCGGGAACCGCGCAGACGCTGGAAGCGATGCATCGTGCGCATTTGCTTGGAAAAATGATCCCGGAGTTTGCGAGCGTGCGCGGGCTCATGCAGTTCAACCAATATCACAAGTACACGGTGGACGAGCACAGTCTGCTGGCGGTCGCAAAGGTCGAGGCGCTGGCGCAGGATCAAGGGGTGCTGGGTGAGGTCTATCGCGAGATTAAGCGGAAAGACATCCTGCACCTCGCGGTGTTGCTCCACGATCTCGGCAAGGGCCAGGAGGAAGATCACAGTGAGGTCGGTCGTCGGATTGCAGAAGAGGCCGCAGTGCGGCTGGGATTCGATGAGCAGGAACGGCGCACAGTGATGTTTCTGGTCCATCGACATTTGTTAATGGCCCACACCGCGTTCCGGCGTGACCCCAACGATGAAAAGGTGGTGCTGCCGTTTGCGCGTGAAGTCGGCACGCCCGAAGTCTTGCGAAAGTTGCTGGCCCTGACCGCGGCGGACATTGCCGCGGTGGGACCCGGTGTCTTGACCAAGTGGAAAGAATCATTGCTGATCGAGCTGTACCTTCGCACCATGCAGGAAGTGTCGGGAGAACGGGAGGCGGCCGATGCGCCGGAGCGGCTGAAGCGGATTGCCGCTGAGGTGATCGAACAGGCTCCTGTGCGGGACCAGGTGGATGTGTCTCAGCCTTGGATCGAATCGCAGTTGCGGCAGTTTCCGCTTCGCTATGCCTACGGAACGTCGCCACGCCGGATCGCAGCGCATCTCGATGCGATTCGGCGATTGAGCCCTCAGGAAGTGCTGGTCAATTCGGAGTTCAACGAGTCTTTAGGTACCTGCGAGTATGCGATCGTCACGTTCAATGACGTCATCCCGGGCATTTTTTCAAAGATCGCCGGGGTGATGGCGGCGAACGGCCTGCAGATTCTCGATGCGCAGATTTTGACGCGGCAGGATGGGGTAGTCGTCGACACCTTCCAGGTGGCCGATCCGGATTACAAAGGGGCGCCCCCGCTGGACCGCCAAGAGTCGATCGGCGCCATGATTCGCGCGGTGCTCAAGGGACAGGAGCAGATTGAAGAGGTCGTGCGTCGCGGGACGAGACTCTCGTCCGTCCGGTCGATGCCACCGACAAGGAAGCCAACCGAAGTCCGGATCGATAATGAAACCTCTGATCGGTACACCATCCTTGACGTGTTTGCGGACGATCGGCAAGGGTTGTTGTACGTCATGACCAATGCGATTTTTGCGCAGGGATTGTCCGTCCACGCCGCTCGGATTTCGACGCGACTCGATCAAGCTGCGGATGTCTTCTATGTGACGGACGCGAACGGCCAGAAGATCGAAGATCTTGGTCAGATGGAACGGATTCGGCAGGGAGTGCGGCAGCAGATCGATATATTCTTAGGGGCAAAAGCAGCGTAACCATTGGCCAGGATTCACCCAGTTTCTGTGTGAGCCTGAAAGGAGGAGGGGATGAACGTTCGTGAGGCGTTAGAGTTCGCGAAGAAAAACAAAGTCCAAGTCGTGGATTTGAAGTTCGTGGATCTCATCGGCACCTGGCAGCATTTTACGATTCCGATCGGTGAGTTGACGGAAGGGTTGTTCAAGGACGGGTCGGGTCTTGACGGGTCCTCCATCCGCGGCTGGAAGGCCATCAACAACAGCGACATGTTGGTCGTGCCGGACCCGGAAACGGCCTGTCTCGACCCCTTTTGCTCAGTCCCAACGATGAGTCTGATCGGCAACGTGGTCGATCCGATTACGCGCGAGACCTACGATCGTGATCCTCGCTACATTGCCCAGAAAGCTGAGAAGTATTTACAGAGCACCAAAATCGGGGACATCTCCTACTGGGGACCGGAAGCTGAATTCTTTATCTTCGATCATGCCCGGTACGACCAGACGAATCACAGCGGCTACTACTTCATCGACTCTGAAGAAGGCGTCTGGAACATGGGGCAGGAGGGGGTCAACCTGGGCGGCAAGATCCGCTCCAAGGAAGGCTACTTTCCTGTGGCGCCGACCGACACGCAACAGGACATCCGCAGCGAGATGATTCTGGAAATGGGGAAGGTCGGAATCGAAATCGAGAAGCATCACCACGAAGTGGCCACTGCCGGTCAGGCGGAAATCGATATTCGATTCGATTCACTGGTCAAGACGGCCGACAAAATGATGATGTACAAGTACATCGTCAAGAACGTCGCGCGCCGTCACGGCAAAACCGCGACATTCATGCCGAAGCCGATTTTCGGGGATAACGGATCAGGCATGCACACGCACCAGAGCATTTGGAAGGACGGGAAGCCGCTGTTTGCCGGCAAGGAGTATGCGGGCGTGTCGCAGATGTGTCTCCACTACATCGGCGGGATTCTCAAGCACGCGCCGGCGTTGGCCGCGTTCACGAATCCGACGACCAACTCGTACAAGCGGTTGACCCCCGGGTTTGAAGCGCCCGTGTTGCTGGCCTATTCGAGCCGCAATCGGTCGGCCGGCATCCGGATTCCGATGTATTCGCCGAGCCCCAAGGCGAAGCGTATTGAAGTGCGCTTCCCAGACCCAGGCGCCAACCCGTATCTCGCCTTCTCAGCCATGTTGATGGCGGGATTGGATGGGATCGAGAACAAGATCAACCCGGGTGAACCAGCCGAGAAGGATCTCTACGATCTCGAGGCGAAGGAAATGGCGAAGATCCGGACCATGCCGGGCAGCTTGGACGAGGCCCTCAATAGCCTGGAGAAGGACCACCAGTTCCTGCTCAAGGGCGGGGTCTTTACTGAAGATCTGATCGAGGCCTGGATCAGCTACAAGCGCACCAAGGAAGTTGATACGATGCGGTTGCGTCCGCATCCGTACGAGTTTTTCTTGTATTACGATGTCTAGATCTCCCCGGCCTATTCGAAAGTATAGGTTGACGGAGAGAAGATGGGCATGATATAAAAACCGCTATGAGCTGGTTAAGGCAAAGGCGCCTTGACTGAGGCGCTCGACATAAGGCAACGGACAAAGGCGTCCGTCATTCTGTAAAGAGTGGCGGGCGCCTTTTTATTTTGGGCATATTCATTCGGCCCGACTCAGGCAGTTCGTAGAGGGAAGAGGCGCGGCAATATCCAGAAGGAGGCGGTTATGAGCGAAGGAGATCGGGACAGAAAGCGGATAATGACGGTGAACTCGAAAGCCGGCGTCGCAAAAGCCGAATCCTCCGATGAGCATTTTGAGCGCACGGTCGAGCGAACCGTGTCGGCGGCTGTTCTGCAAGCCGCAGACCCATCGCGACGGCAGTTTCTGGGAGCCATGGGAACGGCGGCGCTGACCGCTCTCATCGCGGAGTTCTTCCCCCTGAGAGAGTTGGTCGCGATCGCGGCCGATCCGCTGGGGAAGCCGGAAAAAACCGATCTGAGCATCGGTTTTATCCCCATCACCTGTGCCACGCCGATCATCATGGCGGAGCCGCTCGGGTTCTACAGCAAGCATGGACTGAATGCCAAGGTGAAACGCGCGGCCGGCTGGGCGATGATTCGAGACTGGGCGATCAATAAAGACGTGGATGCGGCGCATATGTTGTCGCCGATGCCATTGGCGATCACGCTGGGGGCCGGCTCCGTCCCGGTGCCGTTTTATATGCCGGCGGTGGAGAACATTAACGGCCAAGCGATCACGCTGCATAACAAACACAAGGGCGTGAAGACCGCCGAGGACATGAAGGGATTTCGTTTCTGTGTGCCGTTCGACTATTCGATGCACAACTATCTCCTTCGCTACTATCTGGCAGAAGGGGGAGTGCATCCGGACAAAGACGTGCAGATCCGTGTGGTGCCACCGCCGGAGATGGTCGCCAATCTGAAGGCCGGCAATGTGGATGGGTATCTCGCTCCCGATCCATTCAATCAACGGGCCGTCTACGAAAACGCCGGGTTCATCTTCAAGCTCTCCAAGGAAATCTGGGACCGGCACCCCTGCTGCGCCTTTGCCATCTCCAAGGAGTTCGCCACGCAATATCCCAATACGTTCCTGGCGCTCTTCAGGTCCATCGTGGACGCCACCCATTACGCGTCCGATCCGGCGCATCGCAAGGAAATCGCCGCGGCGATCGCGCCGACAAACTACTTGAACCAACCGGTGACCGTTCTGGAGCAGGTCCTGACGGGAACCTATGCCGACGGATTGGGGGCCGTCAAAAAGGACCCCAGTCGGATCGATTTCGATCCGTATCCCTGGCATTCGATGGCGATTTGGATCATGACCCAAATGAAACGGTGGGGCCATCTCAAAGGGGATGTGAACTACAAGTCTGTCGCTGAAGAGGTCTACAGAGCGGCCGACTGCGACCAGATCGCCAAGGAGCTGGGATATCCGACGCATCAGGGGACGATGACGAAGCATGCGATCATGGGACGGGAGTTCGATCCGAGCCAACCGGACGCCTATGTTCGCAGTTTCAAGATTCACAGTATGGCGTAACCGTACACGAGGCCGAGGGCTATGAAAACAACTGGAAACGGCAATCCATGGCTGATCTCTGGATTTATCCTCGTGATCTTTCTCGGTGGGTGGCATGTGCTCACGCTGCGGCCGTCCTTCGAGGCGAAGGGCAAGACGGAAGAACAACTGCAGATGATGGAGTTCAATGGAGACATCGTTCGAACGGACGATGGAGGCTATGGTTGGAATCCGGACAAGATGAAGGGCGTGCCGGGCCCGTTGGCGGTGCTTGAAAAGGCCCGCGTGGAACTTGGAGAGGCGTTTGTGAAGAAAGGGACGAATGACCACGGCATTGCGTATCTGGTGATGTACACGGTGTCGCGGTTTGCCGGCGGGTTTCTCGCGGCGTCCGTGGTGGCCATCATGCTCGGGGTGATCTTGGGATTGAATCGGGTGCTGTTCCGCGCCTTCAATCCATTCATTCAGATTCTCAAGCCGATCTCGCCGTTGGCATGGATGCCGTTGCTCTTGTATACAGTGAAGGATCCCAAGTGGACGGCAGTCCTCGTGGTGTTCATGGCCGCGGTATGGCCGACTCTGGCGACGACGGCGTTCGGAGTCAGCTCGCTCAAAAAGGAATACTTGCATGTCGCCGCCATTTTGCAACTCTCATGGTTCAAGCGGCTCTATCGGGTGATTTTGCCTGGGGCGGCTCCGACCATCGTGAACGGGTTGAGAATTTCGTTCGGGAGCGCGTTGGTCGCCGTGGTGCCGGCAGAGATGCTGCTAGGAGAGTTAGGCGTCGGCTACCTGAGTTGGATTGAGTGGAATAATCTCGACATCGCCGGGGTCATCTTTGCCATCTTGGTGGTCGGGGTGGTGGGCGTGATTCTGGATTCAGGGTTCAACAAACTCGCAAGTCTCGTGACCTATCAGGAGTAATCCTTGTCATTTCTTGTCGTCGATCATGTGAGCAAGTTTTTCCCCAGTCATGCCGGAGGCGGAGACGTGTGTATCTTCAGGGATGTGACCCTGAAAATCGACAAGGGCGAGTTCGTCACGGTGATCGGCCACTCAGGGTGCGGTAAGAGCACCTTGCTGAACATCATCGCCGGGCTGGAAACCCAGTCTGAAGGCGGGGTGATCTTGAATGGGCGCGAGGCGTCCGGTCCTGGGTTGGACCGGATGGTGGTCTTCCAAAATTTTGCCCTCATGCCCTGGATGACGGTGTTCGAGAATATCGCCTTGGCAGTCCGGTCAGCCTACCCGGAATGGGGCCGCGATCAGGTTACGGCGCACGTGCATAAGTACATTGCGTTAGTCGGCCTCCAAGGGGCTGAAAGTAAGCGGCCCATCGCCCTATCAGGGGGCATGAAGCAGCGGGTCGGTCTCGCCCGGGCGTTCTCGATTGAGCCCAAAGTGCTGCTGCTGGATGAGCCCTTCGCTCAGATCGATGCCCTCACCAGAGGGGTCATTCAAGAGGAACTGGTTCAGATGTGGAATGCCACGCGCAACACCGTGTTCATGGTCACGCACGATGTGGACGAGGCCATTCTGCTCTCGGACCGTGTCATGCTGATGACGAACGGGCCGTCCTCGCGCGTCGCGGAGATTGTGGACATCACGATCCCTCGCCCCAGATCGAGAGATACGGTCATCGAGCATCCCCACTACTACAAGATCAGGAATCATGTGATTCATTTTCTCGTTCGTCACGCCTCACACGGTGAGGGGGGCGCGCAGGGAGAGCCTTCGGATGTCGCGCCGCTCGTCGTGAGGTTCTGAGACAACCAGGGTTCGCACGTGTGCATAGGGCAGCAACACAGGAGGAGAACGGTATGGACGCGAAGAAGCCGAAAGACGTGATTAAGGAAAAGCGTTTGGCGAAGAAGGTGACAATCGCGGAGGTGGCCAAAACCGTCGGCAAGAACCCCACCTTCGTGGCGGCAGCGCTGCAGGGCACTCACAAGCTGACGCCGGACGAAGCGAGAAAGGTCGGCGACTTGTTGGGCCTGGATGCCGAGCTGACGGCGTCCTTGAGTAAGTTTCCTGTCCGCACGGATTTTCCGATTACCACCGACCCGTTCAAGTATCGTTTGCTGGAGATCATCGGGGTGTACGGAGATTCGATGCGTGAACAGGCCAACGAAATGTTCGGCGACGGCATCATGAGCGCGATCGACTTCACGCTGGATATGGAGAAGGTGACGGGTAGCCAGGGCGAGGCCCGTTGCAAAATCACACTGAATGGGAAGTGGCTGGAGTACAAGACGTTTTGAACGGTGAATAACGGCAACATGAGCCACGGGGCAAAGGAGCATGTCATGACGTGGTGGAGCAAGGTTATGGGTGGGGGAGTGCTGCTCGGCAGTGTGTTCATCGTGGGAACGAACGGTGGCTGGGCCCAGGGGCCGGCATCACAGAGTATTCCAGGCTCAGCCGCCGGCGTGTTGCAGAGCGCTCAGACCATCAACGGCGCAGATACTGCCTGGGTCCTGGTCTCATCGGCACTCGTGCTCGCGATGATCATCCCTGGTCTTGCCTTGTTCTACGGAGGCCAGGTGCGCAGCAAAAACGTGCTCGGCACGATGATGCAGAGCTTCGCCATCCTGTGCCTCGTCAGCCTGCTCTGGGTTCTTGTCGGATATAGCTTGGCGTTTGGCCCGGACCACTCAGGTGTCATCGGAGGCCTCGACTGGATGGCGTTGGAGGGCGTCGGCCTCTCTCCGCATCCGACCTACGGCCCGACAATTCCTCATCAGGCCTTCATGATCTTTCAGATGATGTTTGCAGCCATCACGCCTGCGCTGATTACCGGGGCGTTCGCCGAACGTATGAAGTTCAGTGCCTTGGTCATGTTCTCGGGACTCTGGTCCCTTGCGGTGTATTGTCCGATCGTTCATTGGCTATGGGGCGGCGGCTGGTTGGCAAGAGTCGGGGCCTTAGATTTTGCCGGTGGCGCGGTGGTGCATATCAGCTCGGGGATCAGCGCCCTGGTCTGCGTGATGGTGCTGGGCGCGCGTCGTGGGTATGGCACGGATTACATGGCGCCGCACAATCTCCCCATGGTGCTCTTAGGGACAGGCCTCCTCTGGCTCGGCTGGTTTGGGTTTAATGCAGGCAGTGCCTTGGGGGCGAACGAGACGGCTGTCGCCGCGTTTGTGGCCACGCAGGCAGCCGCGGTGACGGGAGCCGTGGCTTGGATGACAATGGAATGGACGCATCGCGGTGCGCCGACCGTCCTGGGCATTGCCAGTGGCGCGGTGGCCGGTTTGGCCATGGTTACACCAGGAGCCGGGTATATCAGCATCTTTTCCGCCGTCTTGGTCGGACTCATCGCTGGAGCATCGTCCTACTGGACCATTATAAAGAAGGGGAAGTTCGGCTATGACGACTCCCTGGATGTCGTCGGGATCCACGGCGTCGCCGGCGTTCTCGGCATGCTTCTGACGGGTCTTTTGGCGTCCAAGGCGGTGAATGCAAGCGGGGCCAACGGCCTCATGTTCGGCAATGCCGTCTTCTTCGGCGCACAGATCGTAGCCGTGCTCGGCGTGTGCATGTTTGCCGCGGTCTCGACATGGGTCATTCTCAAACTGGTGGATCGCCTCGTCGGGCTGCGGGTCTCGGCGGAAGAAGAAGCGATGGGGCTCGACCTGAGCCAGCACAACGAAAAGGCATATTCATGATGAGAAACCGGGCTGAAACAGCGGTGCTTGTCGTGCTGCATGGCATGGGACAGCAGGCTCTGGAGGAACCGATCCACCTATCTGGATCGAGTGACGCCGATGCGTTGCGGGCAGTCGATCGGCTGGATCGATTCGGCGAGATTGCCATGCGGGGAACCGGGGCGGAGTATCACATCGCACTCAGCGAGGGGGGAACCCGATGATGGCTTCGGATCGGACGCTCTGGTTGCTCATCGCCACCGCGTTTCTCATGCTGATCGTGCCGGGAGTCGCCCTCTTTTACGGCGGGATGGTGCGGAAGAAAAACAGCGTGAATACGATGGGCCTTCCGTTGGTGGCGCTGGTGATGGCGTCGCTTGTGTGGCTGGTGATGGGCGACGCGGTCATCGATGGGACGATCGCGGGCGTGATTCTCGGGCATGCCGGGTCGGAGAGCGCCATAGTGCTCGCCCACGGGATGATGGCGGCGGCGCTGGCACTGGCGTTGGTTGTAGGAGGGATTGTCGAGCGCATCCGCTTGTCTTTTTTTCTGGTCTTTGGGTTCGCATGGCTGCTGCTCGTGTACGGGCCGATTGCTCACTGGCTGTGGGGCGGTGGATGGTTGAGCGGGCTTGGGAGTTTGGATTTTGCCGGGGGAGCTGTCATCCATATCAGCGCAGGCGTGACGGCGTTAGTGGCGGCCGTCATGGTGGGCCCTCGAAAAGGCTATGGTCGGGTCGAAATGATGCCGCATCATTTGCCGTTGTCATTCTGCGGCGCAGGCTTGATGTGGGTCGGCTGGTTCGGATTTTCTGCGGGGCAGTCCTCGACGCCGATCACCACGGCCACCAGCGCTTTTGTGGCGATTCAGCTCTCCGGCATCACCGCGGCGCTCACCTGGATGGCGGTGGAATGGCTCCAACGAGACAAGCCGACCGCGCTAGGGATGGCGAGCGGCGCGGTGGCCGGACTGGTGGCGATCACCCCCGCGGCCGGATATGTCGAGCCTTTGTCGGCCCTCGTGATCGGACTCGGCGCTGGTGGGCTCTGTTACATGGTGGTGAACTTTGTCAAACCGATCTTGGGCTATGACGACTCATTGGATGTGTTTGGAATGCATGGCGTCGGCGGCACGTGGGGCATGATCGCGACCGGTCTTTTTGCGAGCACCGCAGCGAACCCGGACGGCAGCGACGGCTTGTTCTACGGGTATCCCTACCAACTCTTCGCGCAACTGGTCGCTGTGCTGGCGGTCTGGGCGTACGCTGCAGGCATGACTTTTCTCATCATCAAGACCGTCAGGGGCGACCTGGACCCGCGGGTGGATGATGAAACGGAAATCGTCGGGCTCGATCTGAGGCAACACGGGGAGAAGGGATATACGTGATGACGTTAAATGTGAAACGTTATTTGTGAAACGCAAGAGTGGTGTGAGCGGTTCGCGATCAACGAATAATAATTAACGAGGTTATTCATGGCGATCATTCACGATGACGTCGGGCGGCGAAGGTTTCTCAGTCAAGCCGTGATGGGGTTCGGCGTGCTGTTCGGGATTGGAACCCTCGCGCTGCGCTTTGCGCAGTTTCTGATTCCGAGCCAGAAGCCGAGACAATACGCGGCGGTGTTGATCGGGACAGAGTCGCGCATTCCGCTCGGCGACGCAGTACCGATGGACCTCGGTGGCCACAAGCTCCTGGTGCTGAAGACCGATGAGGGCGTGACGGCGTTCTCCAGGCGCTGTACGGACCTGGGATGTCTCGTGTCGTGGAACAAAGAGCGTGAGCAGTTTCTGTGCCCCTGTCACCAGGGTGTCTACGACAAGACCGGTCTGAACATTGCCGGCCCTCCACCGCGTCCACTGGACCGATTCGAGATCGTCAAACGGGGCGAGCAATTGTACGTGAATGTGAAAAGCGCATAGCTGTCGGCAATCAGCGCTCAGCTATCAGCGCGGAATTCAAATGCTGACGGCTGATCGCTGAATGCTCAATGCTCATGATGGGCGAGGTAATATCAATGGCAACAGAGGCAGCACAGACTGAACAGGGCGGGAAAGAAAAGAGCTGGATCGATTACATCCAGAAAGATCTGCCGCAGCACCTGGACTGGTGGCCCTACACGCTGGGGGCGATTCCTCTCACCCTCTTCGGGATATTGGTGGTCACCGGTTTGCTTCTGACGTTCTATTACGTACCGTCGCCGGAGAAGGCGTATGAAAGTGTCGAGCAGATTACGAACGAGGTGTATCTTGGCTGGTTCATTCGTGGGCTGCACAAGACGTCCGTCGACCTCATGATTCTGTTTTTGCTCTTCCATGTGATCCGGGTCTTCATCACGCGCGCCTACCGGACGCCCGGGGAGTTGAAATGGGTGAGCGGCTCGATCGTGCTGTTCGTCACCTTTGGGATGGGGTTCACCGGTTATTCGCTCGTCTATGACAATGTCTCGTACTGGGGCATGACGGTCGTGACCAACATGGTCGGAACCCTGCCGGTAGTGGGGACTCCCTTGTTGTATCTGTTGCGAGGGGGCGAGGAAGTGTCGGGAGTGACCCTCTTACGGCTTTACGATCTTCACACGAAGCTCCTACCCGTCCTGCTGGGCGGCCTGGTGCTCGGCCATGTGGTGGTCGTGCGGCTGATGGGATTTGCGGACGTGGAAGGAAGTCGCGGGCTCCATCCTTTCTATCCGGAACATACCTTGAAGATGGGGGCCATCGCGGTAGGGTTGCTGGTCCTGATTGTGAACGTCGTCATGATTTTCCCGCCTATCCTAGGCCCGCCGGCCAATCCGCAAGAAGTAGCCTCCGATGTCTCGCCACCGTGGTACTTCTCAGCTCCGTACATGTGGATTACCTTGCTCCCCGGTCCCCTGGCGCTCTTGAGTTTGATGGGTGGAGCAGGACTCTTTGTCGTGTATCCGTTCATCGATCGGGTGCTGACGGAGCGTGGATGGCCCATGACGATCATCAATGCGGTAGTGGGAGCCGTAGTCGTCGGCGCGGTGGTCGTGCTGATGTATCTGGATACGCAGATGTAGTTAAGGCCAGAGGCAAAGGGCTAGAGGCTAGAGGAATTCATTCTTCACCGATTGCCTCTTGCCTCTCGCCTCAAGCCGGTCACCGTTTTACAAGGAGGCCCAAATGGACGAGCGACATGAAGAGCAAACGGGCCAGACAGCGGAAAGCACCCCCGCGGGCAACAGCAAGATGAATTTCACCCGCTACATGATCGGCGGGCTCTGTCTCGTGCTATTCCTTGCGCTGACGGGGGTTGGGTACATCCAGGTCGAAGAGCGGCGGGGGGGCGGACTCCGACCGTTTGTCTCAGCCGAGAACAAGAAGTGTATCGATTGCCACGTGGCCAAGGATGTGGCGATCGGCGGCATCAACGACTGGAAAGTCAGCCGACATGCGCCGAAGGGCATCGGATGCATCGAATGCCATCGGGCTGAGAAAGGCGACGCGGACGCCTACGACCATGAGGGGTTTTTAATTTCCACGCTGGTCACCCCCAAAGATTGCATGCGCTGCCACGACAAGGAGGCCAAGGAGTTTGGCAAGTCCCACCATGCGAAAGCCGCTCAGTTTACCGGCTCTCTCGACAACTTTCTCGGAAACGTCGTCGAAGGGCCGGAAGTGGTCACCACCGGATGTGCCGGCTGCCACGGAAGCGTGGTGAAGGTGATGGAGAAGGGGAAGCTACATCCGGCGACCTGGCCGAATTCGGGAATCGGTCGAGTGAACCCGGATGGATCCAAGGGCACCTGCTCTGCCTGCCACGCGCGGCACAATTTCTCGGTCGCTCAGGCGCGGCAGCCGGAGAGTTGCGGCCGCTGCCACATGGGTCCGGATCATCCCCAGATCGAGGCCTATTACGAGAGCAAGCACGGGGTCATGTTCAGCGCGAACAAGGAGAAAATGAAGCTCGCCGAGCCGTCGGAGAAGTGGCACCCCGGGAAAGATTACCTCTACCCCACGTGCGCGACGTGTCACATGAGCGCGACCAGCACGCAGGAGGTGACACACGACGTGGGGGATCGTATCAGTTGGACTTTGCGTCCTGTGGTCTCAACGAGGCTCGAGAACTATGAGGCGAGGCGTAAAGCTATGACGCAGGTCTGCTCGTCCTGCCACAGTGCGGAGATCGTGGAGCGGTTCTTCACGCAGATGGACAGCGGGGTCACGCTGTACAACGAGAAGTTCGGCAAGCCGGCGAAAGTGGCGATGGACCGGCTGAGAGAGCTGGGGAAGATCACGCCCACGCCGTTCGACGAAGAGATTGAATGGGTGTTCTATGAGCTTTGGCACCATGAGGGTCGGCGGGCTCGGCATGGGTTGTCCAAGATGGCTCCTGATTACGTCCACTGGCAGGGCTTCTATGAAGTCGCCAAGCACTTTTACACCAAATTCCTCCCCCTGGTGCGTAAGCTGTCACCGCAAGTGGCCAAAGACCTCTTGGCGCAGGAGAGCCACCGCTGGATAGAAAAAGGCATGACGAAGGAAGAGATCGCTCACATGCTCGAGTTCTATGACAAGGAGATGCAGGGGAAGCGAGGCGGGGGATAAGCAGGGTGGCCTATCTGCCCTTCGTGCTCGCACACCCCGCCCCTCGGAAGGATGCTCGGTGGACGCGCGCAGTTGAAGAGCAGGTAGGTCACCCTCAGTCTCTTGCACTTCCTCCTTGAAGATTTCCGGAAGAATTATGGAATTATGGTATTCCTTGACTCCTCCGCTCTTCGTACTACGATCAGCCGTAGAACATCCTCACTATCGGCTTGGCACGGGTTTTGTCCACCTCTACAGAAGGAGGTCACCATGAATGCCGCACTCGATTACTCCAGCCTGCCGCTGTTCACGGATGAAAAGTTGGTCGCGGCCTTGAAAAAGAGAGGCCCCCTCACTATTGAGGAACTATCATCCCAATCCGGGATGAGTTGGGCCCAAATGTTTGCTGCTGTCGACCGGCTGAGCCGCGCGGGAGCTGTCTTGCTGCGGCGAGTTGGACCGGAGTATCAGGTGGCCTACAATCTGCGCTCCGGTCTGGACAGCTTCTCATCTCTGGGTCAGAACCTCACCTA
>JAHFES010000136.1:2926-5345 GCA_023248355.1 Nitrospiraceae bacterium | reverse complement strand
AAGGGGGGACGGAACATGGTTGCCTGGTTCAAGAATCTGAACACCATGACGAAGCTCATGGCGGGCTTCGCACTAGTCGGCGGGTTGACGGTCTTCGTCGGCTATGTCGGCGTCGCCAACATGGGCAAGGTCAACGAGAGCCTGGACAACGTGTACAACGTCCAGCTCAAGCCGCTCATGACGCTGACGCGGGTTCGAGGCCTGATGTACCAGATGCGGGCGCAGACCTTGACCGCCGTCCTCACGCAAAGCCAAGCCGACCGCGAAGACGCGCTCGCCAAGGTGCGCGATTTCAACACGCAAGTGGATGAGACACGCGAAGCGTTTGCCAGGACGATTCAGGCCGAGGCGGTCCAAAAGGCGTACGACGATTTCGTCACAATCTACGACGACTATCGCCAGTACCGTGACCACGCCGTGGTCAGACCATTGCTCGCCGGCGATCACAAGGAGGCGCTCGCAAATTTGAAAGGGGAGGCCGCCGGGAAGTTCAAGGCGTCCATCGACGCGATCAATCATCTCGTTGACGCGAAGATGAAGGTCGCCCAAACGAAGTATGACGATGCCGCCAAGACCTATCATGACTCACAGACCCGACTCACCATCGTCATCGTCGGCGGAGTTGTGCTGGGCCTGTTCCTGGGCTGGATCATTGCCCGGATGATGGCTCGAGGGTTGGCGGAGGTCGCCGGCGCCGCGGAGAAACTGGCGGTAGGGGAGTACGGCGCGCGGGCGGCCCTCACGACCACGGACGAAGTCGGGCAGTTGGGCCGATCGTTCAACAGCATGGCCGGGCAGATCCAGGCTCACATCGCGCAGCAACAGGAAGCGAACAAGGTCATGACCCGGATCAAGACCGCCTTGGACCATGCCTCGACCAACGTCATGGTCTGCGATCGGAACTACACGATCATCTATATCAACAAATCGTCCGAACGCACGTTTCGCAAGTTGGAGGGCGAGATTCGGAAGGTCATCCCCGGCTTTTCAATAGACACACTCGTCGGATCCCAGATCGACATGTACCACAAGAATCCCGCGCACCAACGCCGGCTCTTGGACAACCCGGCGAATTTGCCCTATCGCGCGGAAATCAAGTTGGGCCTGTTGACGTTCGATATGAGCGCAGCAGCGATCGTGTCCGACAAGGGCGAGTACTTGGGTAACGTGGCCGAGTGGGTCGATATCACGGCCCAAAAAAACGCCCAGATCGAGGTGGACAGACTCATCAACGCCGCCGCAGTGGGCCAGTTGTCCGAGCGGATCAACGCAGAGGAGTTTCAGGGCTTCTTCAAGACACTGTCGCAAGGCGTCAACACGATGCTGGATGCGGTGGTCACCCCGCTGCACGAAGCTCGGACGGTGCTCGCCGCGTTAGCCGCGGGGGATCTCACCAAGCACATGACCGGACGCTATCAAGGCGAGTTCGACCAGATCAAGGTCAGCCTCAACCAGGCGATCCAGAACCTGACAAGCACGCTGGGCGCCGTCCGTGACGCAGTCGAGAACGTCACAACCGCCTCCGAGCAAATCGCGCACGGTAACGAGGATCTCGCGCAGCGGACCTCGGAACAAGCGAGCGCGCTCGAGGAAACCTCCTCCTCGATGGAGGAGATGACCGCCACCGTCAAGCAAAACGCGGACAATGCCAAGCAGGCCAACCAGCTCGCCATCGCGGCGCGGGACATCGCCGATAAGGGCGGCGCCGTGACCGCCAAAGCCGTCGCCGCGATGGATGAGATCAACACGAGCAGCAAGAAGATCGCCGACATCGTCTTCGTGATCGACGAGATCGCGTTCCAGACGAATCTCTTAGCGCTGAACGCCGCCGTTGAGGCGGCCCGGGCCGGCGACCATGGACGTGGCTTTGCCGTGGTGGCCGCGGAGGTTCGTAATCTGGCTCAGCGGTCCGCTACGGCAGCGAAGGAAATCAAGGGGCTGATCAATGAGTCGGTCCAAAAAGTGGCGGAGGGGAGCGAACTGGTGAACCAATCGGGCAAGACGCTTGAGGGCATCGTCAGCTCCGTCAAGCGAGTGACCGACATCGTCTCCGAGATCACGGCAGCCTCTCAAGAACAAGCGACCGGCATCAATCAGGTGAACAAGGCGGTCATCCAGATGGACGAACTCACGCAGCAGAACGCGGCGTTGGTGGAAGAATCCGCGACTGCGGCCGAAGGCATGCAGCAGCAGGCCGTGGATCTACTGCAGGTGGTCGGTTTCTTTAAGGTGACCGAGGGAGCCACCGCCGATCATCCGATCGCTAAACGGGCGCGACCGGCGATCGGCGCCGGAAAGCCGAAACTCACGACAACGGCGCGCAGGGAGGACCCCCACAAGCCGGCGGCAGAGACAGCCCCGGCGCTCGGCGTGGAACCTGCCACAGTTAGCGCAAGTAACGGGCGCGATTGCCGTCGAA
>JAHFES010000136.1:0-2826 GCA_023248355.1 Nitrospiraceae bacterium | reverse complement strand
CATTCCAATAATCGGCGGTATCGGTGGCTGCCGCTCCTCATCCTCGGGATCGTCCTCATCGCTCTGACGGTGGGGATAGTGCTGCTTCAGAGTGTCACGAAACAGTTGGTCTCCGGTGCCGGCGAACGGCTCGCTCTGGCAGCCGCCGACATCGCGGAGAAACTCGATCGGGTGCTGTCCGAGCGATACGGAGACATCCGGCTCATGGCGCATGCCGCGGTGTTCCAGGGGCATGACAGGGCTGCCATGACCGGGTATCTGAACGAGATCCAACAGGCCTATTCCGTTTATCAATGGATCGGGGTGACTGATGCCACAGGGCGGATCATCGCGGCCACGGATCCCGCCACTGTCGGCAAGGACCTCGGGGCCGAAGCCTGGTTCAAAGCGACCAGGGCCGGGCGCGACATTGATCTGCGAGACGTGCATCGTTCGGTCGAGGCGGGGGACATGCTGGCCGTTGGGTTCACCGCCCCGATCATAGGAGCGGATGGGAAGTTCCGGGGGGCCATCACGAGCCGGGTCGGACTCCCGGTTCTGGAGGACATCATCACGCGGACACTGGTGGCTCTCCAGGCGCAGCAAGGGACTTCGGCCAGGATCGAATACCAGCTCGTGAGCCGCGAAGGAGACCTCGTCGCCGATTCGCTCCTTCGAGAGGAACAGCGGGTCAACCTGCTGGCCGCCGGCGTCCTGTCCGCGCAGCTTGCCGGCTCGGGGCCGGACGGCTATGTCGAGGAGGAGCACCGGCGCCGACACCTGCCGGTGGTGACCGGCTTTGCGCGCACGAGAGGGCATGAAGATTTTTCGGGCTTCCACTGGAGCATCCTTGCCCGGATGGACCGCGACGACATCCTGGCCCCTCTGACGGCTATGCTTGTCCCGCTCGGCCTGGCCGGAGGGCTTCTCCTCATTCCATCGCTCGGACTGCTCTTGTGGTCCACCGGTCGCCTGAGGATGGAATGGGCGCGGGCACAAGGGGAATGTGTGCGAGCCACGGCAGCCGAGGCGAGCCTCCAGGAGCGGACCCGCGCGTTCGAATCGTTAGTGGAGGCGGCGCGGCAGGTCTCGGCCGAACCGGATCCGACCCGTCTACTCCGGCAGGTGTGCGAGACGGCGCGCCGGCTCACGGGAGCCTCCTATGCCGCTGTGGCGGTGTTCGATGAGAGAGACCGGCGCCTGTCCCAATTTTTCACTTCCGGGATGGATCAGGCTGTGCGCGAAGCGATTGGAAGCGAGCCGACAGGACGCGGTCTTCTCGGACATCTCGCCGACACCGCGCCCGTGCTTCGGCTGAAGGATCTCACCCAGCACCCGGCCTTCACCGGGTTTCCTCCGCATCATCCGCCCATGCGTTCTTTACTCGGCATTGCGATCCGCAAGCGCGATCAAGTGTTTGGCCGCCTGTACGTGACGGACAAGGTGGTTCCACCCTCCTCCTGTCCCTCTGGGAAGGGAGCGGGGGAGATCGCCGAGTTCACCGAGCTTGACGAGGCAGTGGTCACCGCGTTGGCCGCCCATGCCGGTGTCGCCATTGAAAAGGCCAGACTCCTCGATCAGGCGCAGGAAAGCGTGCGGCTGAAATCCGAATTCCTCGCGACCATGAGCCACGAGATCCGCACGCCGATGAACGGGGTGATCGGGATGACCGACCTCCTCATGGACACCGACTTGACCGCCGAGCAACGCGAGTATGCGGAAACTGTCCGCAAGTGCGGGGAGCATCTGTTGACCATCATCAACGCAATACTCGACTTTTCTAAGATTGAAGCCAAGAAGCTCGACCTGGAGAGCGTGGATTTCGACCTGCGGACCATGGTCAAAGACGTGGTCACGCTGCTGGCCACCCGCGCCGACGCCAAAGGATTGGAACTCGGGTGCCTGGTCCAGGCTGACGTTCCCGGAGCGCTGCGGGGCGATCCCGGACGTTTGCGCCAGATCCTCACCAACCTGATCGGCAACGCCATCAAGTTCACCGAACGAGGCGAAGTGGTGGTCGAAGTACGACCGGTGAGAGGCGAGGGGCCAGAGGCGAGGGGCCAGAAGGAAGAGCTTGATCCGGCCTCTAGCCCCGCGCCTCATGCCTCGGGGCTGCACGCTGAAGTGCTGCTGCACTTCAGCGTGCGCGACACCGGCATCGGGATCTCGGAAGAACAGCGCGCCAAGCTGTTTCAGCCCTTCACGCAAGCCGACGGCTCCACTACCCGCAAGTACGGCGGCACAGGGCTGGGACTCGCCATCTGCAAACAGCTCGCCGAGCTCATGCAGGGACAGATCGGCGTCGAGAGCATCCCCGGACAGGGCAGCACGTTCTGGTTTACGGCGCGCTTGGCTGCTGGACCGGACGGAACTCAGACCCAGCCGGTTCCCGCGCCCGAACTCCTCCGCGACTGCCGGGTCCTGATCGTAGACGACAACGCCACCGATCGGAACATGCTTGAGCGTCAACTCAGCGGCAAGGGCGAAGGCAAGGGCAAGGGCAAGGGCAAGGGCAAGGGGATGGTGTTCTCAAGCGCGGAGAACGGCCCCCAGGCGCTTGACCTGTTGCGGGCAGCGGCTCAGGCCGGTAAGCCGTTTGACCTTGCCATTCTGGATATCCAGATGCCCGTCATCAACGGTCTGGAGCTGGCGCGCATCATCAAGGCTGATCCGGCGATTGCCTCGGTCCGGTTGATCCTCCTGACATCTTTTGGCCGGCGGGGAGATGCCAAGGCGGCGCAGGATGCAGGCGTCGCGGCCTATCTCACGAAGCCGGTAAGCCAATCCCAACTACATGAGTGCTTGGCGCTGGTAATGGGGCGTGACGCGCCAAAAGATCGTGACGCG
>JAHFES010000053.1 GCA_023248355.1 Nitrospiraceae bacterium | reverse complement strand
TTGGAGGCGCCGAGCGGGTTCGAACCGCTGCATCGCAGTTTTGCAGACTGCTCCCTTACCACTTGGGTACGGCGCCTCACGAGGGCGGCATTATACGGGCCTTGTTCCCGCATCTCAACTTCAGCTTTTGGAAGAGAACGAGAAGGAGAAGAGCGGCACGGGACTATCGGTTGGGCAGCACAGGAATTTCTCTTCCAAGGGTCGAGGGCTGATCCGATTGCGGATTCATCGACTCCCAGCCCTCGTTCGAATGAGCCAGAACCTCTCCGTTTCCTTCAGCTTCCTTTTCCTTGGCCAGCAGCTCGACTTCCTCAATCAAGGTATCCATCAACTCTTCGATGGGAACCTTACGGACGAGCTTGCCCTTTTTGAAGAGAATCCCCTTGCCCTCACCGCCTGCGATGCCAATGTCGGCTTCCTTCCCTTCTCCGATCCCATTGACGACGCAGCCGAGCACGGACACGTTCAACGGAGTCTTGATATGGCCCAGCTTCTTTTCGAGCTCATTCGCCAGTCGCACCACGTCGATTTCAACTCGTCCACATGTAGGGCAGGCAATCACGTTGATGCCGCGATGGCGCAATTCCAATGACTTCAGAATCTCGTACCCGACCTTCACTTCCTCGACCGGATCTGCTGCCAGCGAGACACGCAAGGTGTCACCGATTCCCTGCGACAGCAAGTACCCTAATCCCATGGCAGATTTCACGGCGCCGGTCATGGCCGTTCCGGCTTCGGTAATCCCGATATGCACCGGATAATCAGATTGGTGCGCGAAGAGCCAATAGGCATCGATCGCGTGGTGAACATCGGACGCTTTCAGAGACACTTTCATATTGGTGAAACCAACGTCCTCCAGCGCGTGCACCGCGTTGAGCGCCGATTCCGCCAGCGCTTCCGGCGATGGCCACCCGTATTTATCCAACAGATCTCGTTCCAGCGAGCCCCCATTGACGCCGACGCGGATGGGGATCCCGTGATCGTTCACCGCCTTGAGGACTTCTTCGACCTTCCACCAGGCGCCGATATTCCCGGGATTGATTCTCACACAGTCCACGACCTCTGCGGCTTTCAACGCGAGCCGATGATCAAAGTGTATGTCCGCAATCAGGGGGACGGTCATGGCCGCTTTGATCTTGGGCAGAACCGCCGCCGCTGCATCGTCCGGCACAGCTACCCGGATCACCTCACAGCCGGCCGCTTCAAGCTGGCGAATCTGGTCGATGGTCGCCGCCACATCCCGCGTGTCGGTCGAGCACATCGACTGTACAGAAATCGGTGCGTCTCCACCGATCTTCAGCCGGCCGACCTTAATCTGCCTGGTTTTTCGTCTACTGATATGCATGCGTTTGACTCGCGACTAGCTGCCCTGCTCATCTCCATGCGGAGCGTGCCCGGAAAGTGACGCTACCTCGAATCGATCACGCGGTGCGGCAGGCGCCTTGCCGATGAGTTCTTTCACGCTCTGATAGATCCCTTCGGCCGTCAACCCATATCTCTCGCGGAGCAGGTCTTGTGGACCCTGTTCGATATACCAGTCCGGCAATCCGAGCACCTTCGTCGTCACATCGGTGACTCCGGCCTCGGAGAGCGTTTCAAGAACAGCCGAGCCAAACCCGCCCATCTTGCAGCCTTCCTCGACCGTCACGACATAGCGGACCCGCTTCGCGACATCCACGATAAGATCCTGATCAAGCGGCTTCACGAAGCGCGCGTTCACCACAGCCGTGGAGACGCCTTCTTTACTCAGGCGTTCTGCCGCCTGAACGGCTTGCCACACTGACACGCCGATCGCAACAATGGCGACATCCGTTCCATCCTTCAGCATCTCACCCTTTCCAACAGGGAGCGCCTCGGGAGCAGGATCCATCTTCACCCCGAGACTGAGGCCTCGCGGATACCGGACAGAAATCGGCCCGTCATGCTGCACGCAGGTTTTCATCATGTGCTGCAATTCGTTCTCGTCCTTCGGCGCCATCACCACCATATTGGGAACATGTCGAAGGAAGGCATAATCGAACGCGCC
The DNA here is from genome assembly GCA_023248355.1 of Nitrospiraceae bacterium. Taxonomy (GTDB): domain Bacteria; phylum Nitrospirota; class Nitrospiria; order Nitrospirales; family Nitrospiraceae; genus Nitrospira_D. The sequence goes on along the minus strand of JAHFES010000053.1, from coordinate 14,886 downwards.
ATGGTGCGTCGTGCCGTCTTCCGCCACCAATCCTCCGCGATCGATGCAGAAAACGACCGGAAGATTTTGCGTCGCCACATCGTGCACCACCTGATCATAGGCGCGCTGAAGGAACGTGGAGTACAGGACCACAACAGGCTTGATCCCCTGCGTCGCAAGACCGGCCGCAAAGGTCACCGCATGCTGCTCAGCAATTCCGACATCGTAAATCCGATCAGGGAATTCTTTCTCGAAGGCGGTCAGACCCGTCCCCTCACACATGGCCGCCGTAATCGCCACAATGCGCTTATCCTCACGAGCCAACTTCACCAACGATTCCATCGCGAAGTGTGTATAGGAGGGACGCGCGGCCTTCTTCGCAGGGCTACCAGTCTCCCGCACAAATGGAGGGCAGGCATGGAACCAGACCGGATTTTTCATGGCCGGCTCATACCCAAGTCCCTTCTTGGTAATCACGTGAAGCAACACGGGCCCTTTCATCTTCAGCACATTCTCGATCGTCGGGAGAAGATGTTCGAAATTATGTCCATCGATGGGACCGCTGTATTGGAAACCCAACTCCTCAAACAGTAATCCAGGGAGAATCGCCCCCTTGGCAAGTTCCTCCGCCCGGCGAGCCAGTTTTTGCATGTCGTATCCAATATGGGGAATCTTGCGCAAGAGCTGGCCGGTTTCTTCCCGCATCCTGCCGTAGAACTCTCCCGTAATCGTCCGACTCAGATAGGCCGAAATGGCCCCCACATTCTTCGAGATGGACATTTGGTTATCATTCAAGATGACCAGAAAGTCCTTACTCAGTCCGCCGGCATGATGGAGACCTTCCAGTGTCATCCCTGCCGTCATGGCGCCATCACCGACAACGCAGACCACTTTGTGCTTTTGGCCCAACTGTTCACGGGCCGCGACCATGCCGAATGCAGCAGAGACACCCGTGCCGGCATGTCCGGCGTTGAAGGTATCGTGCTCGCTTTCCTCTCGCTTGCAGAACCCGCTCAACCCACCATACTGTCGCAGCGTGTGGAACTGTTCACGCCGACCAGTCAGGAGCTTATGCGTATAGGCCTGGTTACTGGTATCCCAGACGATCTTGTCTGTGGGCGTATTCAATAGGTACTGTAATGCAACCGTGAGCTCCACCACGCCGAGATTTGAAGCCAAGTGCCCGCCAACATTGGAGACCGCGCCAATAATTTGCTCTCGAATCTCCTGGCATAGCGCCGGAAACTGGTCGGGGGACAACCGCTTCAGGTCGACCGGACTATGGATACTCTTCAAGATCGACATAGGATACTCTCCTTCTTTATCTACTCACTCGGCTCTGTATGTGTGTATGAAATGAACGGAATTCCGAGAGGCACCGGCTGAGCAGTAGCATTTCATGAGCGTAACGAGCGTCAGTCTCACACAAGAGTCCTATGATGTCAAGCGCTTAGGGAAGAGTGGCCCTTGCCTAACCCGCATAAAGATCTGGCCCTCCTCTTCACTATTCCATGCAACAAGATCGGCAACACTCGGGTATACCAACTGTGGATTCTCTTCCTTCTTAACATTCCTCCGCCCCATGAACCCAGGGCATCGGATAGCGAAGCCCGATTCTCCTAGTAGGGGAAATCAAGCCCAGCGAAGATGGCCCCGCCCTCCCTGCTATACCCATAGTCGATTCGTCCGACCACGTTTGGTCGGACAATTCCGCGGAAGCCCATGCCTGGGGTCATCCGATAATCTTTGAAACTCACGTCTTTGTAGTTACCAAAAACCTGCCCAGTATCGAGAAACGGGGCGATCTCGAAATCAGCCGTGACCCCGGCGATTTTGGTCCTCGCAAGGTGGATTCGTTCTTCGATACTGACCGCAATCAAATGCTTATCGATAAACCGATCGACTCCAAAGCCGCGAAGATTATTCTGTCCTCCGAGGGAACTTTGCTCGAAGAACGGCACCTGGCTTCCAATTGTGGCTTGAAGATCCGCGCGAACCACAAGAATGGCGCGCTTGGACTCGCTCGGGAACATCTTCTTCATCTCCAGCTCATACCGAGAATAGACGGGGTGGTCCCCGTTGCGGAGGTTTTGATTCAGCTCGCCATAGGCCGTAATCGCCATCCCATCAGTCGGTGTGACAAGATTGTTCCGGGTGTCGTAATGGAAACTGGCCCGGTGTCCGAGAATGATGGACTCCCCGGTCGCCCCATCAACCGTCGGAAATCGCTCCACGGTGAACGGCAAATCAGTGGCGCCGCGTTGCAGCCGCACATCGCGGAACCGCTGGGCGACAGCAATTTGCGTGACTTCGTTTGCGTACACCCCGAACCGCCAGTTGGCACGTGCTTCTCGAGCCGTATAGTTGGTCTCGCTCGCCTCCACAGTGTCTTGACCGATCCCGAAGAAACGCGGCGTCGCATTCTTAAAAAACGATCCTCCGAAACTCAGAAAGTATCGTCCGTTGCTGAACGCCGGGTCCGTGTAATTGAAGACGAGCTTGCGCTCGATTTTTTCCGAAAGGGACGCGACGAACTGCATCTGACGCCCGCCAGTATCATAGCGATAGAGATTGAAGGTGCCCCTGGTTCCGACAATGGAGTTCCTAATGATCATCGGAGCCAGCAGGTATTTCAGCTCCCCGTCTGGATCGGTGATCAGAATGGGAACGATCAACCCGGCATCGTTTCCATCGTTCTTGGAGCTCGAAACGGAGGGAATAGGAAAGACTTGCGTGTCGGCCAGGGCTAGCCCACGCCAGACCACTCCCTGTCCTGCGAGCAGACACAGGAGAAAAACAGCAAGGCCACGCAGGATCGTCATGAACGCTCTGCCGAGAGGACGGTTATGGAGACTTGAGCTTGTCGGACTTCTTGCGGAGTTGATCGACGAGATCGGAATACGATGAGGCCCTGAGGATTTTCGTAAACTGTCCACGATAATTGTTTACAAGACTCACGCCATCAACCACCACATCATACACACGCCAATCCTCTGCCTTATTGATCAAGCGGTAGTCGAGGGGTATTTCTGTCTTTCCTGACAGCACCTTCGTCCTGACTTCAGCGTAATCTTTCTCAGTGCGCTCATTCACATACTGCACGCCCTCACCGGAATAGGTTTCGAGCTTATCGGCATAGGAATTTGTCAACAATGTTCGAAAGAGGCCGACAAACTCCTGCTTCTCATGATCGGAAAGACTATTCCATGGGGCGCCGAGCGCGCGCCGTGACATTTCCTGGTAATCAAACCGAGCCCCAACCACCTTTTCGAGTTGCTGCCGTCGCTCTTCAGCCTTGGCCGGCTGTTTCAATTCCTTCTCGCGTATGATGCGAAGAATATCATCGATCGTGGCCTTCATGGAGTCCGTCGGGGCTCCGGCATACCCAGGCGCCACCGTCAGCCCTACCCAGACAAGTGCCAAGAAAACCCTCAGCACGAAACTTCCGCGTGCCTGCGCCCTCACATTCCTGCTCCAGCTATTCACAATCGCCATCATCATGCCTTCCCCCTATGGAGACTCCTCATTTGAGTAGTCGCTGCCCAGCCTAGAATGTGTTAATTGACCTTACCATGCACGTACTGACTGACCAACTCCTCAAGGTCCAACCCCGATTCAGTATCACGGATCATGTCGCCCACTTTCAAGGGATCGCCGCCGCCGCCCGGAGACAACGCGAGGAACTTTTCCCCGATGATCCCTCTCGTCTTGATCGAGGCAATGGTATCGGAATAGAGTTTGGTCCCGTTCTGAACCGCCAATTTCACCATCGCACGATCCTCTTTCAGCACGATCGATTTGACGCGCCCCACTTCCACGCCGGCAATTTCCACCGTGGCCCCCGGTTTCAGCCCAGACGCCGAGTTGAACTGGGCATCGACTTCGTAGAGATCTCCACCGATGACCTCCAGCTTGCCCAGCTTGATCGAGAGATAGCCCAAACAGACGATCCCGACCAGAACGAACGCACCGACGATCAATTCCAACTTGGTTTTTTCCATTACCGCACTCCCTCTAGCAACGTGACGGCGCAGCCGGAAGCGCGACCGTCCCGCCGACTGAAATGAATTCCCTGATGTCAGGATCCGTCGTCTGTTGAAACTCTGCCGGAGACGCCATCAACGCAATCTTCCCCTGTTTCAGCATGGCGACATAATCGGAAATCCCGAAGATCTCGGGGATTTCGTGACTCACCATCACTGCCGTAAACCCGAACTTTCGTTGCGTGCTCGTAATGAGGTCGTGAATTGATTTGGCCATGAAGGGATCGAGTCCCGTCGTGGGTTCATCAAAGAGAATGATTTCAGGACGCATGACCAGTGCGCGCGCAAGGCCGGCTCGTTTGCGCATCCCCCCGCTGAGCTCGGCAGGAAACTTATGCCCCATCCCGGCCAACCCTACCTGCTCCAGCATCTCCTCCACACGCGTGGTGACATCGACCCCCTTCATCCTCAACTTTTCTCGCAACGGGAACGCCACGTTTTCCGACACCGTCAGGGAGTCAAACAGCGCCGCACCTTGAAAGAGCATCGCGAACCGCTTTCGCACCTCGTTCAGCGCCTGCCCGCGAAGACGAGAAATCTCCACTCCGCCGACCCACACTTCTCCGGAGTCCGGCTGGAGCAAGCCGATCATGTGTTTCAGCAGCACGCTTTTGCCTTCCCCGCTTCGACCGATGATCGTCGTCAATTTGCCTTGAGGAATGACGAGATCGACACCTCGCAAGACCGGCTGTCCACCCAACGTTTTTGTCACACCCACAAGCTTCAGCATGGTTACAGCAAGACCGACGTCAAGAAATAGTCCCACACGAGAATCACGACCGACGACAACACCACCGCCTCTGTTGTCGCGGCGCCCAGCCCTTCCGCACTCATCCGCGTGTAGAATCCTTTGTAACAGCAGACCCAACTCACGATCAGACCGAAGCTGATGGATTTCAGAATACCGCCATACACATCTTTCCATTCAACGGCAGACTCAATCGACGTCCAGTACGAACCAGCATTCACTCCCAACAGGTCCACTCCCACGAGATACCCGCCATAGATCCCCACCACATCGAAGATCGCGACCAACAACGGCACCCCGATCAGCCCCGCCACCAGCTTCGGAGCAATCAGATACTGCAGGGGATTGATCGCCATCGTATCGAGCGCGTCGATTTGCTCCGTAATCCGCATGATCCCAATCTCTGCCGTCATCGCCGAGCCGGCTCTGGCTGTCACCATCAAGGCGGCCAGGACAGGACCGAGTTCGCGAATCATGCTGAGCGCCACCGCCGACCCCAACAGCCCTTCGGAACCAAACTTGCGCAGCGAGTAATACCCTTGCAGCGCAAGGACCATCCCTGTGAAGCCCGCCGTCAAGACCACCACAAACGTCGACTTATAGCCGATGAAATGCAGCTGTTTCACAATCTGGACAAGTCGAAGCGGAGGGCGCAGAAGCCAGGCAAAGGATGACAGCACGAAGATGAGCATGCGGCCCATTTCGCCGATGTAGGTCAAGACCCAATGGCCGATCCGTTCCAGAATTTTCATCATCTACCCGTGAGAGTTCTCTCCCGTGCGTCTTCAGTCGCCATCACCTCGGCATAGCGCTGGAAGAACATGGTCAAGTGCGTTGCTGCAGCCAGACTCTGTCGGCGAAGCCGGCCAAGGCCCAAGAGGCTCGAAGGGGCACCCAGCACCGCTGCGATGCCCTTGAGCCATCCAGTGGGCCTGAGAAAAAGGTTGAAGTCAAGCGGAAGATCTTCATCCAGAAGATCGGACACCGCTCGCACAATCACAAAGGGCACCTGCGTCCGCCTTGCCTCGATCGCCAAGGCCGCACTTTCCATGTCGAGACCGATCGCCCCGGTTGTGCGCGCCACTTGTCCCTTGTCTGCAGCGCGCCCAACGATCCGATCGGCAGAGACAAATCGTCCAACATGATCATGCGGTACCAGGCTCTCTGCGATCGTCAGCACCGCATCCCGCTCAGCCCCAGGCACATCGATCGCACGTGATTGCTCTGAGCCGTGCACCCCAACCAACACCACATCACGTCCTATTAAGAGCGCGCCAATTTCTGTTTTCATGAGCGCGCACGCAAACCCCGTCGACACCGCAAGGCTAAACGGCTGGTGTTTCAACAGCCGAGACGCAACCCGGCTCGCTTTCTCAAGCCCCACACCAGTTCGAGCTAGCCAATATTCCCTCTTGCCGGCGGTGCCGACAAACACGCGCACCCCGTCGACTCGCCGCTCGATCCCTGATGGAAATGCGGCCCGAACCGCCGCAACTTCCCATGACGTGGCCGCAAAAATCGCAATCCGTGTCAGTGATGCCGTACCCGATGGAGGAGGAGAAACGACAGGAGGAAGAGAGCGCTCGGCGGTCAACGCTCGAACCGGTAAGACCCAGCCCCCTGGACTTGGTGACGCACCTCGTCAGCTCGCATCTTCCCACGGGACCGGAGGTTGCGATACATGGCAAGAGCCCACAGCGGGAAATACTGACAATACCAGTGGTATCGAAGATAGAACACGCGGGGGAACCCGGTCCCCGTGTGACAGATTTCCTCCCACGATCCATCCTTCATTTGATGGCGCAAGAGAAACTGCACACCCCGCGCCACACTCAATGCATCCGTCACCCCGACGGACATCAAGGCCATCAACGCCCATGCGGTCTGAGAGGGCGTACTCTCTCCCTTGCCGCTATGCGCGGCATCCCCATAGGACAGACAGGACTCGCCCCAGCCGCCATCAGGATTCTGCTTCGACTCCAACCAGGAGATGGCCCTGCGGATGTAGGGAGCCGAGAGGTCTTCCCCGATCGCGCGTAACCCTGCCAAGACGGACCATGTTCCATAGATATAGTTCACGCCCCACCGTCCATACCAACTCCCGTCCCGCTCCTGCTCCTTCTTGATAAACGCCAGGGCTGGGGCGACGGCTGGATGCGTGCGGTCGTACCCCAATGCCGCGAGCATCTCCAGACATCGGCCGGCCAGATCAGCGGTGCTGGGATCGAGCAACGCCCGATGGTCGGCAAAGGGAATATAGTTGAAGACGACCCGGTTGTTATCCTTATCGTACGCGCCCCATCCACCATCAGATCCCTGCATCGCCAAGACCCATTGCATGCCGCGACGAATCGAGTCTTGCAGATCAGCCTTCTGGGGCATCTTCAATTTTGAGAGCGCCATCAGGACCACGGCGGAGTCGTCGACGTCTGGATAGCGTTCATTCTCAAACTGGAAATACCACCCACCCGGCTCGGCTTTTGGCGAGGAGATGATCCAATCACCCACCGCCTTGGTCTGCCGAGACATCAGATACGCTCCAGCTTTTTGTAAAGCAGGGTGATCTTGCGGTAACCCGGATTCGATCAGCGCATTCATGAGTAACGCGGTGTCCCAGATAGGAGAGAAGCAGGGCTGCAAATGGACCGTAGGGAGGCGCTGCCCGTCGAGAGAAACGGAATCATAGACTTCCAAGTCTTCAATCTCACGCAACGCCTTCATCACCAACGGATCATCCGCGTCATAGCCCAGGCAATGCAACGCCATGATAGAGTTCGCCATGGCCGGATAGATCGCGCCTAACCCGCCGGCCCCCTTGAGGTGCTCCAACATCCACGTCGCAGCCTTATGCAGCGCTTTCTCGCGAAGCACGGTCAGTGGCATCCGATCGTAGAGCTTCAGCATCGCATCCAGTGCGACAAAGAAATTATGCGGGGTGAACCACCTTTGATCCTTATTAAAGGGCGGGAACTTCCAATAGCGAATCTCTCCACGCGGCATGGAATACAATTCATCAATGCCCTGCTCACGAGGAATGCGACACACCGGCCGGCGGGCGAACACGATGAGCAACGGAATGAGCACCGCGCGTGACCAATACGAGATGGCATAGATGCTGAAGTAGAATCGCTTTGGCAGGAGCATAATCTCGACAGGCATATGCGGAACGCCTTCCCAATCGTACTGATCAAACAACGCCAGCGCGATTTTGGTGAACACGTTCGCTTGAACCACTCCACCCATCGCGAGGATGCGCTCCTTCGCCCGGATCATGAATGGTTCATCCGCAGAGACTCCACTCAATTTGAGCGCAAAATACGCTTTCACGGAAGCGCTAATCTCAGCTGGGCCGCCATAATAGATCGGCCACCCGCCATCAGGAAGCTGCATCGCTTTGAGGTAACGAACAGCCTGTTCCTCTCGCGCAGGGTCCACCCGATCGAGGAATCGACGGAGCATCAAGTACTCGGACGTCAACGTCGTATCCGCTTCGAGCTCAGCGACCCAATACCCTTCGGCATGTTGCTGGCCTAAGAACCAGGATTGGCTCCGCCTGATTGCGTCGTCAATGGCATCAGGCTGGCTCACCGCGTGACCAACTGGTCGTCGTGTAGAGGAGTCAATCGAGGGCAACACCGCTGCCTTGTCCGATACGAGCCGGAGTGGAGGTGCTGGAGGAAACTCCGCCGCCGGAGTGAGCTTTCCCGGAACATTCGAGAGCAGACTGTCAGACAGGCGGTTTAAAAACGCCTTGATGAGTTTCATGAATTTCTAAGATCCGAAATGATGCGAATCAGATGGACGAATGGACGAAATGACTCGTCTGCAACGACGCGTCCCGCAGCGAGCACTCCATCGTTACACAGTCGGTGAGCAGCCCATCGGACGGCTTATAACAGACGTTCTGAAATGAGTCAAGCAACGAAGGCTCGAAGTCCTCTGAAGTATTCAGCTTTTTGAACGTCACTAGGCCGGCTGTAGTTCTCCGAGCCGGACAGACACAAGCTTGGACACCCCTGGCTCTTCCATCGTGACGCCAAAGAGTGAATCCGCGATGGCCATCGTCCGCTTGTTATGGGTAATCACGAGAAACTGGGCGTTCTGCGAGAGATCCCTCAAGACGCTGGTGAAGCGTCCGATGTTCTCTTCGTCCAACGGCGCGTCGATTTCGTCCAAGAGACAGAATGGCGTCGGCCTAATAAGGAAGCTCGCGAACAACAACGCCATCGCCGTGAGCGTCTTCTCTCCGCCTGACAACATGGTAATACTCTTCAACCGCTTCCCTGGAGGCTGCGCCACGATTTCAATCCCAGGCTCCTGGCCTCCAGCACCCTCCCCACCTTCTGGAAGCGGCTCGTCGACCATCTGCAGCTCCGCCCGTCCGCCGGGAAAGAACTGCCCGAACACCTCAGTAAATTTCTGCTGCAATTCATTGAACGTCGACACAAACATTTCCTTCGTGGTCCGCTGGATCCGCTGAATAATCTCTTTGAGTGAACTGATAGAATTCGACAGATCCTGCTCTTGCGCGGACAAGAATGTGTGACGTTCATCAAGCGCTTGGTGTTCGCTGATGGCGGCCAAATTGATGGGTCCCATTCGATCCAAGCGTTCGCGAAGTTTCTGCAACTGCTCTTTCAACTCGACATCGGAACGCTGTTCCGTCTCGGCAACAGAGACCGCTTCATTCCCCAACGCCAACTCGGTTGATTCTGTCCCCTCGCCAAGAAGCGTGAGCGGATCCAACTGATAGGTTCCCGACAACGTCCCCTCGACGGTTCCCAATTGCGTCCGGATCTCCGCTCGACGCACTTCGACGGTCATCTGTGCATCCCGAATCACGGACATGCCACGCCGAAGATCGTCGAGGCTGGCCTCTAGCGCTTGACTGGCCGCCATCTCCTGAGCCTGCTGTTCCTGCGCCGCCACCAACTCCCCTTTCACACAACCCGCGGTCACGCCAACTTCCTGGCAGAGAGTCTCCTGGCGAACCTGCTCAGCCCGGCTCTGTTCGATCGAGAACTTCAGGCCTTCAAGATGCTCTCCCAGGACATGGCGACGATGGTCCGCCTCCTGAACCTGTTGCGTCACTCGAGCCCGGTTCGCTTGCTCATGTTCCCGTTTCGCGCGGAGCCCTTCTGCTGTGAGCCTCGCCTCTGTGACACGTTCCTGAAGGGCTCTGACATTGCGATCGATCTCTTCAAGCCGTTCACGGACCCGCCCAAGCCCAGCTTCCTGCCCCCTCTTTTCGCCCATCCATTGGACTAACTGCGCCTGAACCGAGTGCGATTCTTGTTCCAGGCGCTGCCGTTCAGTGATGCCCCTCTGAATCTCTGCCGCCATCCCGCTCAACCGCAGGTCGAGGTCTGCAAGAAATTGTTGGAGCTTCTCCTCATCCTTGCGCAGCGACAAGTCCTGCATTTCGGCATCACGGAGAGAATCCGCAAGCTGTCTTCCCTGCTGCGCCAGCAACTGGGCCTGCATCCCCAGGGCTTCGCGATGTTGCTTATCCTGTTCAAGCGTCACGACGAGTGCTTGCCGTTTGGTTTCGAGGTCGAGCACCTCCCGGCGCCTCTCAAGAAGCCCTTGCCCCCCTTGCACCTGCCCACCCGTGAGAATCCCCGATGCGTCCAATACCTCCCCAGCCAAGGTCACAAGAGTCGGACCCTCCGGTGCAGTCCATGACTGCCGCTCCCACAAGCGCACAGCCTGATCCAACGATTCAACGATGACGACCCGGTCGAATAAACAGTCACGGGCCGCGATACGGGCCGCATCCGTCTGAATCAAGTCAACCGCACGCCCGATGACACCGGCCTGATCAGCGATCGCAGGCCACCAGGCACTGGCGCCTCCGCTGCCCCATCGAGGGTGCTGCGGGATAAAGCTACCCCGACCAAGAGATTTTTCCTGAAGAAAGCCGATGACACGATGTGCCACCGACGGCTCATCGACAAACCACCCGCGAACGCGCTCACCCAACACCGCCTCAACTGCGCGGTCCATCCCGGGCGGGATCACTAACCATTCAGCCACGGCATCCCGCACGCCTTCACAGGACTTGAGGGCCGTACCCTCATCGGCTCCTTGCCGGCCATAGCCCATTTCTTCGCGCACAACCCCTTGCAGCGCCTCAAGACGCGAGTCCACTCCCGCCAGTTCTTCTGACCGCCGAAGAATCAGCTGGTCCAGCGACTGGACTTCGCCAGTGACTCGCACCGCATCGTCTTGCACAGCTCGTTGTTGCGCTCGAAGACTGGTGACGAGCCGATCAGCCTCTCCATATTCATGCCGCAATACGTCATGCCGACCGACCGCTGTTTCGCGTTGCGCCTGGAGCTCCTCCTGCTCAGAAGACAAGCGATCCCCTCGTTCAGCCAGGTCTTGCATGCGCGCCGCCAACTGCGAGATGCCCTGCTCAGTATTCGCCACAAGCACCGCAAGCTGCAGAACATCCCGGCGCCCGCGCTCTTCCTCCGCCACGGCCGAGGCTCGCTGATGAAGCAGCCGCTCCATCTCATGATCGAGCTCACCGAACACACGTTCCCGAGCGCCCATCTCTTCCTCAACGGACACCAATGACGATTCGATCGTGCGGAGCGCTGCAACCAGATCATCTTGCGATCGGACCAACTCATCCAACTCAGCTGACTCCTGGAATTGCTGCTGCTCGAACAATTGACTTCGATTACGTTCCACTTCTGCCGCAGTGAGCGCCTGCGCCTGTTGCTGCTCCACGCGTGCCAGCTCTTCTCGAATCTTGCCGATCGACCCACCCATCGAAATGGCTCTCAGACGAGCCTGTTCAAGATCCGTGGTCAGGCGAGCCTGCTCCGCCGCTTTGCCGGCTTCTTGCTGATCCAGGCTCAACACTTCCGCCTCGACCTCTTTCAATCCGTTTCGGAGTGCCCTGAATTCTCTTGTCAGCAACTCAATCTCAACCCCACGCGCTTCCTGCTGGAGCGTCTGATAGGTCCGCGCCTGACGGGCTTGCCGCTCAAGAGAATTGAGCTGCTTTTTCACCTCCGCAATAATGTCGCGAACACGGAGCAGATTCTGTTGCGTGGCATCGAGTTTCCGAAGCGCCTCAGCCTTCTGTTTCTTATAGCGAATGATCCCGGCCGTTTCCTCAATGAGTTCGCGCCGATCTTGCGGAGAGGCGTTCAGAATCTGATCGATCTGACCCTGCGCGATGACCGTGTGTCCCTTACTCCCTGCGCGGGTATCCAGCAGCAAACTTCGAATATCCTTGAGCCGACACGCGGTCTTATTGATGAGGTACTCACTATCCCCGTTCCGATACAACCGCCGCGTGATCATCAATTCTTGAAACTCGGTCAGTTGACTGGGCAGCCCTGCGCCCCCCTCAAGCTTCATCCCCGCCTGATCAAGCCCTCCAATGACGAGCGCCACCTCCGCCATGCCCAACGGCTTTCGGAGCTCCGTTCCATTGAAAATGACGTCCTCCATCTTTTCGCTTCTGAGCGTCTTGGTGCTTTGCTCGCCCAGCACCCAGAGAATGGCATCAACCACATTGCTTTTTCCGCTCCCGTTGGGGCCGACAATCGCCGTCACACCTTCAGGAAATTCGATCTTTGCTTCAGCAAAAGACTTGAAGCCCAACATGTCCAATGATTTCAAGTGCATCGGTTCACCCTTCGCTCGACTGGCACGATGGATTGAGGAGAAGAAAACCCCGGGCCCTTGTAGCATAGGGGTCGAGAGAAATCAAAAGAAAATACAGCAGGTAGTGGGATGGGTAATTTACCCCTACAAGATATAGGAAATTCGCAGGCTTAAACCTGAGGTGCGGCTAGCCGGCAATGCTAGCAGCAGACGTGCTGGCTGACTCGATCTGGACAAGTTCCTTAGGCAAAAGGAATTCGACATCCTCTTCGATCACCGTGAGCTCCTCGAGCTCTGATGGATCTGACGCCTTCAAGAACTCGACGACCTCCGTAACAAGAACTTCTGGAGCGGAGGCACCCGCGGCAATCCCCACGGCTTTGGCCGTTTGCAGCCAAGCCGAATTAATGTCGTTGGCCGAATCGATAAGATAGGAAGGTATCCCGCACTGTTCCCCCAATTCACGCAGACGATTGGAGTTGGAACTGTTCGGCGATCCAATGACAAGAATAACATCGACCAGTTTCGAGAGTTGTTTTACTGCATTTTGGCGGTTCTGCGTCGCATAGCAGATGTCTTCTTGGTGGGGTCCCTTAATATTGGGGAACCGCCGGTGCAACGCCCCGACAATGTCCCGGCATTCATCCACACTCAGCGTCGTCTGCGTGACATACGAGAGGTTGATGGTGTTTTCCACCTGCAGTTTTTCCACATCCGCAACAGAAGACACGAGGTGGAACTTATCTGGGATCTGGCCCAGCGTCCCGATCACTTCAGGGTGACCTGCATGGCCGATGAGGATCAGGTCATACCCTTGGGTATAGTCGCGGTTGACTTCGTTGTGGACTTTAATCACGAGCGGACAGGTCGCATCGATCACATGGAGGCGACGTCGATTCGCTTCTTCCCACACGGACTTGGCCACCCCGTGCGCACTGAAAATGACCACAGATCCTTCCGGCACTTCACCGAGCTCCTCCACGAACACGGCACCTTTATGCCGAAGAGAATTTACCACATGGCGGCTATGGACGATCTCATGTCGCACATAAATCGGTGCGCCATACTTCTTGAGCGAGAGATCGACAATATCGATCGCCCGGTCGACGCCGGCACAAAATCCCCGTGGATTGGCGAGATATATTTTCATGATAAATCATGACTCCTTCAGGCTAGATCGACTCGCTAGGCGCTACCCCAGCGACTAGAAGACCGTTCGTCACCTTACGTTAGATTAGCGGGCCTCGTCAACAAAATTGCCCTCTGGCCAATGCACACCACGGCGTTTGAGGTCGGCTTGACACCATCCCTCCTCCTCCGTACGCTGGAGCATCCCATGTCAGCCACAAGCCACAAGAAAATCCTCATTGTTGAAGATGAGCAGGATATTCTCCAGCTCGTCAAACTCTATCTGGAGAAAGAAGGGTTTCGCACAGTCACCGCAATGACAGGCTCAGAGGGCCTCAAGCAGGTCAAGGCGGAAAACCCAGATCTGATCGTGCTGGACCTGATGTTGCCAGAAATGGACGGACTTGAGGTCTGCAAACGCCTGCGTTCTATTCCAGAGACAGCACTGCTACCCATCATCATGCTGACGGCAAAGGCTGAAGAATCAGACACGGTCATCGGCCTTGAGCTAGGAGCAGACGACTACGTGACCAAGCCCTTCAGCCCCAAAGCGCTGGTCGCCCGCGTAAAAGCCCTACTCCGCCGGCTGGAACGGAGTTCCAACAACAGCGCAAGCCACTACCGCTACGGTCCCATCACATTGGATCTGACGCGTCACGAAGTCAGCCTGGGGAAGCAAGAAGTCTCTCTCACGGCCAAAGAATTTGGGTTATTGGAGCACCTCCTTCGACATCCCGGACGCGTGCTGACTCGTGACGTGCTCCTCAATGCCATCTGGGGATATGACTACTATGGGACGACGAGAACGGTTGACGTGCATATTCGCCGCCTGAAGCAAAAACTCCCGCTCCTCGAAGAAGCCATCGTGTCAGTGAAGTCGCTGGGCTACAAATTGAAAGATGTGACGGGTGATGCGTGACGCGTGACAAGGATCGGACCTTTCGCTTGGATGGCTCCCAGCCGGTGGGCGTTTCCCCCTACCTGTCACGCGTCACCCATCACGTGTCACGCAGATCATGACGCTCTCAATCCGATGGAAAGTCACGCTCGGAACACTCCTTGCTGTGGCCTGCGGCCTCCTCATCGCCGGCATCTTGGCCATCCAGTCGCTCGAGCAACAAGAAATTACTCAACTGAGCGACGTGCTGGAAGCAAGAACCAAACTCGTTGAATACGGACTCCGCCCGCTGTTCCAACCACCCTCCCAGAATTCACTGCCATCCCGATTGCAGGAAGCCGTGCGCGAGCTCGGCAGCCGCGCCGCAGCCCGCGTCACGGTGGTCGCCGCAGACGGAACAGTCTTAGCGGATAGTGCCGTGCGCGATTCCGACGTATCAGCCATCGAAAATCATCTCTCCCGTC
>JAHFES010000135.1 GCA_023248355.1 Nitrospiraceae bacterium | reverse complement strand
GTGGACGTTGGCCAGACCGTCGCGGCCAGCTTTCAGACCCCCACCCTGTTTGTGATCGCGCAAGACCTGACCCAGATGCAAGTGGACACCAACGTCAGCGAGTCCGATATCGGCGGCGTCGCTGAAGGGAAGGTCGCCACCTTCCGCGTGGACGCGTACCCGAAACATTTCTTCGAAGGCACAGTCACGCAAGTGCGGAACGCGCCCATCAGCATCCAGAACGTCGTCACATACGACGTCGTCATCACGGTGGACAATCGGGATCTCAAGCTCAAGCCCGGCATGACGGCGAACGTCACTATTGTCACCGCCAAGAAAGAAGACCCCCTGCGCATGCCGAACGGGGCGCTGCGGTTCAGGATGCCGAACGTCCCGGTGGACAAGAAGATATCGCAAGTATGGGTGCTGGATCAGGAGAACAAGGTCCACCAGGCAGGCGTCACGGCCGGCATCGCGGATTCGCTGTTCACCGAAGTCCTTGAAGGCCCGGTCAGGGAAGGCAACCGCGTCATCGTCAGCATTGAGACCCTGGAAGAACAAGCTCAAAAGAAACTCCCGCCCGGCTTTGACACTGGACCGAGGATGAGATAAACGGCCAAAGGCCGTTTATCTGGTCTGTCTGGTCTGTTCGGTCTGTCTGGCTCCTTCGTTGAATCCAATGACCAGATAGACAAGATAGACCAGACGACCAGACAGACGAGAGTGACGAGATCGACCAGACAAACCAGATAGACCAAATACACATGTCCTTTCTCTGGCTCACTATTCTGTCCGCTCTCCGCATTCTCCGCCGCAATCCGCTACGAGCCGGGCTGACCATGCTCGGCATCATCATCGGCATAGGCGCCGTTGTCGCCATGGTCAGCCTGGGGCAAGGCGCGACGGCATCGGTCCAAGCGGAGATCGCAAGTCTTGGCACGAATGTCTTGATCATCGTCCCGGGGGCCACCACGGTCGGCGGGGTGCGCGGCGGGCTCGGCTCGGTTTCGACCTTGACTGTCGATGATGCGGGGGACATCGAGAAGAAAGTCACGAGCGTGACGATGGTGATGTACGGGACGCGCTCGGTTCTCCAAGTGATTCATGAGAACAAGAACTGGAGCACCATCGTGCTCGGCACCACTCCCGAGTTCACCGACATCCGCAGCTGGCCGGTCACGCAGGGCAACTTTTTTACACAGTCCGATATGGATGCTGTCGCGAAAGTCGTCGTGCTGGGGAAAACCGCGGCCCAGAATCTGTTCGAGACCGGCGAGGACATTGTCGGCAGTGAGATCCGCATCCGAAACGTCCCGCTCCGGGTAATCGGCATTCTCGCGCCCAAAGGGCAGTCGATCACGGGCCAAGACCAAGACGATCTGGTTGTCCTCCCCTTTACGACCGCCGAACGCAAAGTCTTGGGCACAAAATTTCTCGGCACCGTCGGGATCATCCTCGTCGCGACACAGACGCGCCATGAGATTCCTGCCGTCGTGGACGACATCAAGGATCTTTTGCGCACCAAACATCACCTCCAACCGTCCGATGAGGACGACTTCACGATCCGCACGATGGAGGATATTGCGAAGACCATTGCCGGCACGAGTCGGACGATGATGCTCATGCTAATGGGCATCGCCTCCATCTCGCTGATCGTCGGCGGCATCGGCATCATGAACATTCTGCTCGTGTCCGTCACGGAACGGACCAGAGAAATCGGCTTGCGCATGGCCGTCGGCGCCAAACGCGGCCATATCCTGCTTCAGTTTCTGATCGAAGCGATCATCATGACAGCAATCGGCGGAGCTCTGGGCGTGGGAGCGGGCATCGGAATCGCCCGAGCGCTGACGACGATGGTCGGTTGGCCGACGATCATCTCTATGCAAGCCATCCTGGTGGCGTTTGTCTTTTCAGTGATCGTGGGAATCTTCTTTGGACTCTATCCGGCGAACAAGGCCTCGAAGCTGAATCCCATCGAAGCCCTGCATTACGAGTAAAGGGAGAGCGCCCGGCTGTGGTAGCTATTCCTCAAAATCGAGAGATCGCCCAGCGGTTGCGTGAGGCCGCGCTGCTTCTAGAGGAGCAGGGCGCGAACCGCTTTCGCGTCCAGGCCTATCGCACCGCCGCAGACAAGATGGAACACCTGGCGGACCCTGTCTCCCAGCTTATCGAGCAAAAAGGGACGGACGGGCTCCAAGCCTTGCCCGGCATCGGCGTGAGCCTGGCCCGCTCGATCCATACCCTCGTCGTGACTGGCCGTCTGCCGATGCTGGATCGATTGCGCGGACACATGGATCCAATCGCGCTCTTGAGTTCCCTCCCTGGTATTGGCTCTGCCCTTGCCCACCGCCTGCATGACGATCTCCACATCGATACGTTGGAACAGCTCGAAATGGCGGCACACGATGGACGGCTCACAGACATCGAAGGGATCGGCCCCAAGAAACTGCAAGGCATCATCGATTCCCTCACGGCTCGGCTAGGCCGCGTTCGCAGGCCACCCCAGGCCGTCGGAAGCCACACAACCGGAGAGCCGCCAATCGAGGAGTTGCTGGACGTCGACCGGGAATACCGAGAGTCGGCCCTGGCCGGCACGCTCCAGAAGATCGCGCCGCATCGGTTCAATCCCAAGCAGGAAGCCTGGCTGCCGATTCTTCACGCACAACGGGATTCGCGCCACTACACTGCCATGTTCTCCAACACGGCGCTGGCCCATCGCCTGAAGAAGACCAGCGATTGGGTTATTCTCTACTGCGACGACGGCCACGGTGAACGTCAGAGTACCGTCGTCACAGGCTATCACCCGCCATTCATGAACAAACGGGTGGTGCGGGGGCGTGAAGCCGAATGCGAATCGTACTACCGCTCCCACGAGCCGGGCGCGGCTGTTGGGACTTCGGAAAGGTAGGTGTGCATGAGAGAGGACCTTTCTCGTGGATGAAAAACCGTATTGGGCGATACCGAATCAAGAACTCTTCCGTCAACTACAAACGAGGCCGGAGGGACTCCGTGCTGAGGAGGCGCAGCAACGCCAAGCGCGCTATGCCTCCGCCCGGCTCACACCACACCGAGATATCAGGCCTCTCCTCTTTCTGCTCTCGCAATTTCGCAGTCCCATCATTCTGATCCTCTTGTTTGCGGCCACCATGTCGTTGTTTCTCTCGGATCGCACCGATGCGCTCATCATCCTGACCATCATCCTCCTCAGCGCTCTGCTGGGTTTCTGGCAAGAGCACGGCGCGGCGAAGGCGGTCGCCTCACTCCTCGCCCTCGTTCGGGTCAAGGCCGAAGTCTGGCGGGACGGACAATTGGTCGAGGTGCCGCTCGATGAGATTGTTCCAGGAGACGTGATCAATCTCTCAGCCGGCACCAGCATTCCAGGCGACGGGATGCTGCTTGAATCTAAGGACCTCTTCGTTGATGAAGCGACATTGACAGGCGAAACCTATCCGGCTGAGAAATCTGTATCGGTCGTTTCTGCCACGGCCCCTCTCAACCAGCGGACCAACAGTCTGTTCATGGGCACGCATGTGGTCAGTGGACATGCGAAGGCCGTCATCGTGCAGGTGGGAAAGGACACGGAGTTCGGCCGCATCGCCGGCCACGTGATGCTCCGACCTCCGGAGACGGAGTTTGAACGGGGCGTCCGGCGCTTTGGCTACTTGTTGCTCGAAGTGACGCTCCTTCTCGTGTTCGCCATTTTCGCCATCAACGTCTATCTCCATCGACCGGTGCTCGACTCCTTTCTGTTTTCTATGGCGCTCGCAGTGGGACTCACTCCGCAGCTCCTGCCGGCCATCATCAGCGTCAATCTCTCCCACGGAGCGAAACGCATGGCCCAGCAGAAAGTGATCGTGAAACGCCTCGCCTCCATTGAAAACTTCGGCAGTATGAACGTGCTCTGCTCGGACAAGACCGGCACCCTCACTGAGGGCACGATGCGCTTGCATGCGGCCCTGAATCTGGAGGGCGCTCCCAGCGAGCGCGTCCTCTTTCATGCCGCTCTCAATGCCACCTACGAGACCGGTTTTATCAATCCACTCGATGAGGCGATCCGAACACAGTGCGTCCGTGACCTGTCCGGATATCGGAAACTGGACGAAGTGCCGTACGACTTCCTTCGCAAGCGGCTGTCCATTCTCGTAGCCACACCCACAACTCACCTGTTGATTACAAAAGGCGCTGTGGAGCCCATGCTGACCGTATGCACGCGCGCCGAATTGCCGGATGGCTCGACGGTCACCATTGGGGAAGACCGCGAGAAGATTCAACGACAGTTTGAGAACCTCAACCGACAGGGTCTACGGACTCTGGGCCTGGCCACTCGAGACATGGGTGAGACCGCACACATCGGCAAGGAACATGAAGCGGAGATGACATTCCTCGGGCTGTTGGTCTTCGCCGATCCGGTCAAGCCCGATATGGCGGAGACCATCGCGTCCTTACGGCAACTGGGGGTCTCACTCAAGATCATCACAGGCGATCACCATCTCCTCGCGGCCCACGTCAGCCGCGAGGTAGGAATGGACCATCAGCGGATGTTGACCGGACAGGATCTCCGCCTTATGACAGACGAAGCGCTCAGCCAGCGCGTCAATGACATTGATGTGTTTGCGGAAGTGGAACCCAATCAGAAAGATCGCATCATTCTTGCCTTGAAACGTTCAGGCAACGTGGTGGGCTATATCGGCGACGGGATCAACGATGCTCCCGCGCTCCATTCGGCGGACGTGGGGATCTCCGTGGACAGCGCCGTCGACGTGGCGAAGGACGCGGCGGACATTGTGCTGCTCGAAAAGAACCTGTCCGTTCTGATCCAGGGCGTGCGCGAAGGACGGACCACGTTTGCAAACACGCTGAAATACGTCTTCATGGCGACCAGCGCGAATTTCGGAAACATGTTCAGCATGGCCGGAGCCTCGCTGTTCCTGCCGTTTCTCCCGCTGCTGCCGAAGCAAATTCTGCTCACGAACCTCCTGACCGACATTCCCGAGATGACGATCGCCACCGATAGCGTCGATCCTGAACTGATCGACCAACCACGACGCTGGGATATCGCCTTCATCCGAAAGTTCATGCTGACATTCGGCTTGGTCAGTTCTGTCTTTGATTACCTGACGTTTGGAGCGCTGCTGTGGATCCTCGACGCCTCACCGGAGCAATTTCGGACTGGTTGGTTTGTGGAATCCGTCATTTCTGCATCGGCCATTGTGCTGGTCATTCGGACTCGACGACCATTCTTCACCAGCACACCGGGGCGGTATCTCTCGCTAGCCACCCTCGCCGTCGCCGCCGTGACCTTGCTGCTCCCTTATATGCCGATCGCCGCACCGTTCGGATTGACCCCGATGCCACTGTCATTCCTATTCCTCTTGGCGGCGATCCTGG
>JAHFES010000134.1 GCA_023248355.1 Nitrospiraceae bacterium | reverse complement strand
GTCGCCACAGATGTCGACGCCGATGATTCGCAGGCCAGCGGCATACTGGAAGTAATCGGTCGTGATGGCGCGCGAGAATCGCTCCCAGAGGAAAAGTCACAGCCGGCGCTGCGCACGAGCCAGGGTGCCAGTCCGTTTCTGCTGGAGTCCCTGTACTTCCGCTCATTCGGAGAGCGGGCCCTCTTAACGCGCGAGGAAGAGGTCGTCATCGCGAAACGAATCGATGAGGGTACGCGACGAATTCGTGTGGCCTTGCGTCATGCGGTGAAGGCACTCTCCCGTTCGAAACGTACCCCTGTTCTGTTGGAGTCCATCAAGACGCTTCAAGAGGTCAGGCGATTGAGCGGGCTCTCAGCCACGGCACTGGACAACGCGGAGCAGGCTCTTCTGGCAGTTCTGAAGCCGTCGTCTCGCGAGATGAAACCCGCCGTCGCCACAGCGAAGCAGCTGAAGGCTGTGGAGGCAGAAATTCGATCGGCGCGGATTATCCTGGAGCAGGGCAAGGACGAGCTCGTGCGTTGCAACCTGCGCTTGGTGGTCGACGTCGCCAAGCACTATACCGGACGAGGATTGACCTTGTTGGATCTCGTACAAGAGGGCAACATCGGACTGATGAAGGCTGCTGAGCGGTACCAGTATCGGAAGGGCTTTAAGTTCAGCACCTATGCCACATGGTGGATCCGTCAGGGCATCACACGCGCCCTCGCGGACCAGTCGCGAACGATCCGCATTCCGGTCCACCAGACCGAAGCGTCACATCGGATTCTTCGCGTGACGCGGCGCCTCGGACAGCAGTTCGGGCGACCCGCTCGCTTGGAGGAAATCGCTGACGTGCTCCACATGAGGCCGGAACGGCTCCACGAAACCGTGCAGGCCTTCCAGGAACCGGTGGCGCTGGAAAACCCGATCGGTGATGGAGACACACAGTTTGGGGACATGCTTCCCAATCAACAGGCCGTTCCCCCCGATGCCCATGTCCACCGGACCGAAATGACCCAACAGTTGGACCGGATCCTCGGCATCCTCACGCCCCGGGAACAAACGGTGATCCGTCTCCGCTTCGGAATCGGGTACGATGAGGCTTGCACGTTGGAACAAGTTGGGCAAAGCTTGTCGGTGACGCGCGAGCGCATCCGACAAATTGAGGCGAAGGCACTCAAAAAACTCAAGACGCCTGAGATCAAGGAATTGTTCGCCGCGATCAAGTAAGCCCCTGCATACTCATCTGCACCGAGGGTCGGCACATGCCGACCCCTCGGTGCCCGACTTCCCACCCCACAGCCACTTGTGCGACAATGTCTTCCTTATGTGGGAACTTCATGCCATCTCAATGCACCTGCCTTCTCCAGCACGAAAAACCGTCCCGCGAGTGTCATTGAAACGTATCGGCCTCGCCTTGATCGTGTGTGCCATAAGTGTCATCAGCTACACGCACCTCGCCAATGCTGAAGACAAAGCTCTGTCGATCCCTGCCGTTGTTGCAAAAGTGCGCCCGTCAGTCGTCACGATCCTGACGCGGGGGATTCCTGCAAGCCCTTCACCACATGGTGCCCAGTCCGGTTCAGGCTCTGGAATTATTATCGATACCAGTGGTTATATTCTGACCAACAACCATTTGGTTGAAGGGGTGAAAAGTCTCGTTGTCGGGCTCTCTACCGGACGACTCACACCAGGCCGTGTAGTGGCTCGAGACTTTTTGCTTGATCTCGCGCTGATCAAGATCACCGCTCAGGACTTGGTCCCCGCAACATTGAACCAATCTGCGCCATTGGAAATCGGCGAGACGGTCATTGCCATCGGAAATCCATTGGCACTCAAGGGTGGCTCCACAGTGACCGTGGGCGTCGTAAGTGCTCTTGATCGCTCAGTCCTCACCCCCAACGGCGAGACACTCTATAACCTCATTCAGACCGACGCAGCAATCAATCCTGGCAACAGCGGTGGTCCGCTGGTTGATCTGAAAGGCCTGGTGGTCGGCATCAATGTGGCCATCGCCCCGTCGGCTCAAGCCATTAGCTACGCCATTACTCTTGAGGCCGTGTATCCCCACATCCAATCGATGATGCTGCGTGGCTCTGTCACCAGACCAGACTTTGGGTTTACCCCGGTCACGGTTACGCCGAGTGTGGCCGCGAGCTTTGGATTGGAAGTGGATCGCGGCATTCTCGTGCTCAATGTGGATTCGTCTAAACCAGCCGGAACGGCGGGACTTCAACCCGGGGACGTGATCACCGCCCTCGATCAGCATCAACTGTACAACATGGGCGATTTCTGGCACAGCGTCATGCGGGAGGGGGAACCCCCGACCATTCAACTCACGGTGCAAGGGCGAAGCGGACAATTCAACGTGACTCTTCAACGTCCTTCGCTCCAGAAGGTGAGCCAGTGACTGGCCCGAAGGTCCTTGAACCTCAGCTCGACAAGGCGGCTCCTGATTCGCCCACCGCTTCACCGGGTACAGTCCTCATCTTCCAGGAGCCTATTTCCTATTCAGTTGGGTGGGAACTGCAGTCTCGTCTCCACAAGGAGCGCGTACTCGATCACCGACGAGACATGGTGCTGATCTTAGAACATCAGCCGGTCTACACGTTGGGACGAAGCGCGCAAACGTCGCACTGGGGCGGCAACGAAGATGTCTTGCGCGCAAATGGAGCGGAACTGCATCACGTCAATCGCGGTGGGTCAGTGACCTACCATGGCCCCGGACAAATTGTGGTGTACCTTATCCTCCGACTCGCTCAGCATGCCACTGGCCCAAGACAATTGGTCTGGCTGCTGGAAGAGGTCATCATTCGTGTACTCAAGAACTGGAAGATTGATGGCCACCGAATCGACAAGAAACCAGGTGTCTGGGTCATGGTTCCTGAGCCGGCAAAGATCGCGTCCATCGGCATTCGTGTCGAGCGCGGGATGACCTTGCACGGGTTCTCACTAAACGTGGACATGGACCTCACTCCCTTTCGACACATTCACCCATGCGGATTCAGCAATTGCCGAGTGACATCGATGGCAGCTCTTCTCAAAAGCACTCTCTCCGTCAATGACATCAAACACGAGCTTGCACAGATATTCGGCACCGTGTTTTCGATCGAGTGGTCCACTGAGAAGATGATCCCACACACACTTCTCACAAGCGCTGATGAGGCAGACTCCGTGGGCACGTCACCCGTTTAACCTGTCGAGGGCTTATGCTGGAACTTGATACCCATACCTTTCGTCTTGCGGTAGCACAATTCGATCAGGCCGCGGAGGCCATGCATCTGGATCCAAATTTGCGCGAACGTTTGAAGCTCCCCCAACGATCACTCGTCGTCAGCCTCCCCGTCCGGATGGACGATGGCCGGGTGGAAGTCTTTACCGGCTATCGGGTGCAGCATGATTCGTCGCGTGGTCCGTCCAAAGGCGGCATCCGCTACCACCCGGACGTATGTCTCGGCGAGGTCGCGGCCCTCGCGATGTGGATGACATGGAAATGCGCTCTAGCCGGCTTGCCCTACGGCGGGGCAAAGGGCGGTGTCAAAGTCGCCCCGAAGAATTTATCCCCTGCAGAACTGCAGCGAATGACCAGGCGCTACGCCGCAGAGATTTTTCCTCTCATTGGCCCCGACAAGGACGTGCCCGCGCCCGATGTGGGTACCGATGCCCAAGTCATGGCGTGGATCATGGACACCTATAGCCAGCAGGTCGGCTATGCCGTCCCCAGCGTGGTGACCGGCAAGCCCTTGGCGCTCGGGGGCAGCCTTGGTCGTGAAGAGGCCACTGGACGCGGGGTCTTCTACGTGACGCTGGAAGCACTTCGTCATCTGAAGTTATCGATCGAAAATGCCACCGTGGCGATTCAAGGATTCGGGAATGTCGGCTCACACACCGCACTCATCATGCAGCAGCAGGGTGCGCGTGTGATTGCGGTCAGCGATGTAAGTGGCGGGATCTACAACGCGAAGGGATTGGACGTTCAAGAATTGCTCCGGCGCTACCGCACAACAGGCCAATCCCTTCTCGACACCAAGCTGGGAGACGCGATCACGAACGAGGAATTACTTCAACTGGACTGTACGGTGCTCGTTCCGGCAGCTCTGTCGGAACAGATCACCGGCAAGAACGCCAACCAATTGCGCTGTCGAATTCTCACCGAAGGAGCGAACGGCCCCACCACACTTGAAGCTGATCGTATCCTCGAAGACAACGGCGCGTTTATTATTCCGGATATCCTCGCAAATTCAGGGGGCGTGATCGTGTCGTATTTCGAGTGGGTACAGGATCTTCAGCGCTTCTTTTGGAATGCGACGGACATCCAGCATCGACTCCATGACATCATCACCTCCGCATTCCAGCGCACGCTGCACTTCTCGACGGAACGGCGCACCTCCATGCGCATGGCGGCCCTCATGAGCGGCATCGACCAAGTCGCCCAGGCTCATCTGCAACGTGGGCTCTATCCCTAAGCATGCTTCGTCATACCACCTCCTGACATGAACCCGTCATGATGAAAGAGTATGCGCTGGCTATGATCGCGGGCATGTGGCTGGCCGACGGAGTGGTCCTGCTCGCGGTGCCTCGCTTCATCATCGACCATGGGCGCACCGCCATTCAGAGCAATATCGCCCTCTGGCCCTGGCAGCTCTTTGCCGTCGTGGCCGGCCTTGTCTTGTTCTGGGCCGGGCTCGAACTGCGCTACCAGCCTCTCTGGATCTGTACGGCAGGAGGGATGATATGCAAAGGGCTCTTTCTTTCATTGGCGCCTGCGCCATGGCGAGACCGTATCGTGGCCTGGTCACTGGGACGAGAAGATGTCGATTATCGGTTCTGGGGACTTGGACTCTGTGCGCTTGCCGTGCTGCTTCTCCATGCGCTAGGGTGGATTGGACAAGAGTGACGAACACGAGACGACGGAACACCCGATGACTCGAGACTCGATTGCCGCAGCCTGGGATCAGCATCGCGCGAATGACTGGCCCCAGTTTTCAAGCCAAAATCAGGGCCAGTTGATGACGCTTGATACGGTAATCAGCGGCTGCGCGGTCTTCTACCTCGATAGCCCCGAGGGGCTCGATCACCGGCGCATCGCCATCGTGAAAGATTGTTTGGAAGATCTCGACGACCTGACGCCAGAACTGGACACTGACTCTCAGGCCTACTTTCTCCGGCTCCGTCAACTCGGCGAGCTGTTGTTGGCCACGGCACCACAGCCCTAGTCCTAGACAGCCATGAGAGGGTGACTCTGCGCTGCGCCGCCCCTCCACGCATGACCTGCATCGAATTACTCAACGATATCCTTTTTCATCGGGCCCAGAATCCCCAACAGCTCGCCCTTTTCCCGAGTTGGAACTTTGGACTTGTCCAACGCCGCGACGAGGTCCTCAAGCAGGGCGCCAAAGTCCCCGTTGGTGATTCTCATGC
>JAHFES010000007.1:32130-48116 GCA_023248355.1 Nitrospiraceae bacterium | reverse complement strand
TAGAAATCTGTACTGAGCCTGTTGCACAAACCCTTTCAGAGCCCTTCGACAAGCTCAGGGCGAACGGAGGCTGCATTGAAAACATTGGCAATTTCCCGTTCGTGCTGAGCTTGTCGAAGCATGAACAACAGGTTGTGTAACAGGCTCTACTAGCTGGCTATGAACCAGGAAGAAGAATCTATGGAGTAACTTGCTGAGACTGTATCTTCTCTGATACGCGGCGTTTGGCCTGTTGGATACGGTCTTCCTGAGCCGGGTCGCCCATGCCTTGCTCGCGGAATCGCTGGAGCAGTTTTTCATTGGAAGGGTCGAGTTCAAGCGAATGGAGCCAGGCCTCCCTGGCATCCGACAGCTTCTGCTGCTTCATATAAATGTCGCCCAGGTGTTCGTAGATCACCGGATCATCACCGACCAGTGCCACCGCCCGCTTGATCTCCGTGAGTGCCTCTACCAATAACCCTGATTTGTAGAACGCCCACCCGAGGCTATCGACGTAGTATCCATTGTCCGGCTTGAGCGCCACCGCCTGTCTGGTAAGGGACAACGCCTGGTCGATCTTGATGCCCCGCTCCGCATAGCTATACCCCAGGTAATTCATGGCATCCGCATGGTGGGGGTCGAGCGAGAGCGCCGTTTCCATGGCACGCACGACATCGTCAAACCGATTCAGCTTGTCGTAGGCTGTGCCCACATTGAAATGCAGGTCGGCGCTCTTCGGATTGTGCCGAATCCCCTCCTCCAAGGCCTGCGACGCCTTCTCAAACTGTTCGGTTTGGAGAAGCGCAAGGCCCAGCACGATATGGGGTTCCGGCTGCTTCGGAGTGAGACGCACCGCCTCGCTTAGATGCGTGATGGCGTCGGGAAATTTCTTGAGACGATACTGGAGCACCCCAAGATGGATGTGACTCTCGGCAAAGGTCGGATCCAATTGAATGTTGAATTGGTAGGCCTCCATCGCCTTGGGGAGCTCCTTGGTCTCTTCATAGAGATAGCCCAGATAATCACGAATTTTTAGTTCGGCTGGTCTGGCCTTCAAGATACCAGTAAGTTGATCGATCGCTTTCGTCAACTCTTTCTTCTCACCATAGATCAACGCCACTCGCAATTGCGCATCGAGGTCTTCAGGATCTTCCTCCAATATTTTCTCAAGCTCGGCCAGCGCTCCGGCGTAGTCTTTGGTGGTCACATATAACTGGATGAGATGCTGCCGAATGTCTTTATTCCTGGGGTTGACACGCTGCAGGTACTGTTGCAGGACGGCAATGGCCTTGTCCTTCTCCTGGCGTGACTCATGGAAGGAGGCCTGAGCGAGATAGGCCGGCTCAAAGGACGGATTCACTGCGATGGCACGATCGAAGCTCGCCACGGCCTGCTCGGCATTGCCTGTTTCAATCGAGATGCGACCCAGATAGTAGTAGCCGATCGGCGAGTCAGAGGCATACTGCAGCCCCTGCTTGACGGCTTGCTCTGCTTCGGCCAGCCGCTTTTGATTCAATAAGATTATCCCTTTGGGAAAGTACGACTCACCCCTTCCAGGGTCACGGTCGATAGCCAAATCCAGCAGCCGAAGCGCACGATCTGGCTTTCCTGCGCTGGCCAGAATGCCGGCCATCTGCGTCAACAGTTGTGCGTCCTGCCCTGTCCCCTCTCCGACTTCCTCCGCATACTGCACCGCAGAGGTCAGATCACCCAGACCAAAATACAGCCCCGCCAGGCGGGCTTTCACTTCGCGCGAGGCAGGATCGGCCTTCAGTGCCGCTCGATATTCCCCCAGGGCGGCTTCGGTATCCTGGGCCAGTTCAGCCTGATATCCCAGCATGAAATGGTACGTTGCCGCAGAGTTCGGCGTGGGCGTGGTGGGCTGTTTCGTGATCGACGTGACGGGGGTCGCAGTATCCTGGGGATGCGGCGCCGCCGCGCACGCCATGATGACAAGAGGAATCAATGCTCCTAAGAGCCCGCTCCCAATCTCTGGAAACCGACGCCTATTTGTCGATCGCACGCACATAGTCTGTCTGTTCCGCACCATGGCCTTTATCGAAATCGGTTGGATGTGAAGTACGTAAAGGAATTATACCGAGCGGAGGAGCGATGCGCAAACCACTTCACGATTCGCGAAGGTCGAGACTTTCAAACTTGGCGAACCGATCCTGGAAAAAGAGCTCCTTTTTCCCGATCGGCCCATTGCGATGTTTACTGACGAGGATATCGGCAATGCCCTTCCGCTCGGAATTTTGATCGTAGACATCTTCTCGATAGATGAACATGACGACATCCGCGTCCTGTTCGATCGCTCCGCTCTCGCGTAAGTCGGCCAGCATCGGAATCGGCGGCTTTCGGGCTTCTACCGCGCGGCTCAACTGGGACAGCGCCACCACCGGCACATTCAGCTCCTTGGCCAAGGCCTTCAACGAACGGGAGATATCGGAAATTTCCTGCTGGCGGGACTCCGAATCGCTTCGCCCCTGCATCAACTGCAGATAGTCCACGATCAAAAGATCGAGCCCCTTCTCAGCCTTGAGACGGCGGGCCTTCCCACGCATCTGCTGCACCGTGATTCCACCAGTGTCATCGATATAAATCGGCGCCTGCTCCAGCCGTCCAGCCGCCTCGGCCAATCGCCACCAGTCTTCTTTTTGTAATTTTCCGGTCCGCAACGCATGGGAATCGACCCGCGCTTCAGAACTCAGCATACGCAGCACGATCTGAGGTTTAGACATTTCCAGGCTGAAGATTCCGACCACAGACTTCGCATGAATGGCGGCATGCGTCGCAAACCCCAACGCAAGGCTCGTCTTGCCCATGCTAGGCCGGCCAGCCACGACCACTAAGTCAGACGGCTGAAGTCCTGCCGTAATATCGTCGAGGTCATAGAACCCCGTCGGCACTCCCGTGACATGTTCTTTCCGCTTCGACAGCTTATCGACAAGGTCAAGGCTCTCTTTGATGATCTCGTTAATCGGGCTAAACGATCGCTCCAGCTTGCCCTGGGCAATACTGAATACGGACCGCTCCGCAAAATCCAGCAGATCATCGATGGATGCCGTCCCCTCATAGCCCCTGGCCAACACCTCCGTAGACGTGTTGATCAACTGTCGCGCCACCGCCTTGTCGCGCACGATCTTGCAGTGATATCTGATATTCGCCGAACTCGGCACGATCTGTACGAGCTCAGCGAGAAACGCCGCGCCTCCGACCGACTCCAACGCCCCCTGGCCCTTCATCCGCTCGGTCAGCGTGATCTGATCGATCACTTCGCCGATATCAGCCAAATCAAGCATCGCCCGATACACTTTCTTGTGCGCAGTCCGATAGAAATCTTCCTCGACCAAGAGTTCCATCGCTTTCGGCATCGCGGCGTTGTCCAGCAGAATAGCCCCCAGCACCGATTGCTCCGCCTCCAAGTTTTGTGGCGGCAGTTTCGGTTGAGAGAGATCGACGGCTGCGAGCGATTTCATAGAGTCCGCTCCGCTCCAGCACGAGTCCGACGCATTCGCGCAACAAGATCTTTGATCGACATCATCTTCGTATTCAGACGAGAACGGCCATTCCCACGTCCTGGACTCCCCTGAGCACCTCGCTGAATCACTATCACGTGTTCACTCGTGGCTCCGTCGGCATCGACCACAATCACCGTGTCCGCTTGTACTCGAAGGCCGGCTTCCGCTGCAGCATCGATCAAGTCCTTCCCCGATGCCGATAGAGCCTGCTGAACCACTCGTTTGCTCGATTGTCGAAGCTGGCCGGCAACAGAGATGAGTTTCTTCGCTGATGCGCGCGGCGCCACGACAAGGACATCCACTCGAGCCGCCTCCGACGTATTCCCGGAGAGATTGAGCCCCCGAAAGAGTCGATCGACGTTCAACGCGAACCCAGTGGATGGGATATTCCGGCCAAACCGGCCGATGAGATGGTCGTAGCGCCCGCCGCCGCCCAATTCGACCCCGACCCCCTCAGCAAAGACGTCAAATACCACACCATCATAGTAGTCAAATCCTCTGAACTCACCCAAGTCGAGAAACAGTGACTCCTGGTACCCCGCAGAACACAGCAGCTGATAGACCTTCGTCAACCGATCCAACGACTGCACGAGAGTCTTTTCATTGCCAGCTAACTGCCGTCCTCTGGCAAGCACTTCCGCTTGTCCACAGAGTTCCGGCGCTTCCAAGATGGCCCGGGCAAATTTTTTCATGACCCGTTCCTCCGCGAGAATCTCTTGCAGTTTCGGCAGGTCCTTTCGCGCCGCAGCCTGCTCGGCCCGCTTCTGTCCCCCCGGCGACAGTCCCGCTCGGACCAGCAAACTTTTGAAAAACCCAACGTGCCCCAGGGAGATCTTGAATGAACGCAGTCCAACTTGCTGCAAGCACTCGATGAGCAGGGTGATGATTTCAGTATCCGACGTCGCATCATCCGCCCCGATGAGTTCCGCACCGACTTGAAAGATCTCGCGATCCCGGCCGGCATGTTCTGGTTCATACCGGAACACCGTGGCGCGATAGGACAACCGCAACGGCAGACGAGAGCCCATCATGCCCATGGCCACGGTGCGCGCGATCTGCGCCGTCGCATCAGGCCGGAGTATGAGAATCCGACCGGTCGTGCGGTCTACGAACTTGTAGCACTTTTCGATCAGGTCGGGTTCGAGGCCCGGCGCGAGGACGTCGAGATACTCAAACGTCGGCAGAATGATCTCATCGTACCCCCAGCGATCGACGTGAGCCAGCAACTGGGTTTCGAGACGCCTGACGTGCTGAGCCGCCTCTGGCAGGATGGTCGCCATCCCAACTGGAACGAGAGACCGCTCTCGCAATGGATGGGTCTGCCCCGAAGGAACGCGGTGCGTCGGAGGAGCAGAGGCCATAAGAACCTAATTGTGCCTACGATCGTTAGGAAAGATTTACGACTTTGACCGAGAGAACATTCGAGCTGGACTTAATCTGGTCCAATACGCCGGAGGGGAAATCCGTATCAGAACCGATGATCAACAACGCGTTCCCTCCGCGCTTCTCCAAGGCACATTGCATCCGCACGATGTTAATGCTGTTATCCCCCAGCACCTTCCCCACCATCCCAATCACGCCAGGGCGATCGATATTATGGATGAGCAGCATGTGGCCTTCGGGCACGACTTCCACTTTGAACTGATCAATCTCGACGACCCGCGCCTCTTTCTTATGATACAGCGTGCCGGCCACTTGGTGTGAGGCTTTGCCGGCCTCGACGCGCACTCGGATGAGGCTCGTAAAGTCTCCGGCATCCGAGCTCTTGACCTCTTTCACTTCGATGCCCCGCTCCTTCGCCACGAGCGGAGCGTTCACATAGTTCACGGCATGCTCCATGATCGGCGTGAGGAGCCCCTTGAGGACAGCAATGGTCAACGTCGCGACAGACAAGGTGGCCACTTCACCACTAAATTCAACCGTGACTCGTTCGATCCCGCCCTGACAGAGTTGAGTCTGGAGCGACCCAAGCTTTTCCGCCAGCGTCAGATAGGGCTGAAGTCGCGGCAACAATTCCGGAGCCACTGACGGGATATTCACCGCGCCTTTGGCCACGCCCTTAGTAAAGTAGTCGACGATCTGCTCCGCAATCCCGATGGCGACGTTTTCTTGCGCTTCGTTGGTGGAGGCCCCGATATGCGGCGTGCACGTAAAATTGTCGAGCGCCAGCAAGGGATGATCGGGCTTGACAGGCTCTTCATCGAACACATCGAAGGCCGCAGCGGCCACACGCTTTGTCTTGAGCGCCTCGACCAGATCCGCTTCATTGACGATCCCACCACGTGCACAATTCACGATCAGCACACCGGGCTTCATCTTGGCGATCGCTTGGGAGTTGATGAGGCCTTTTGTCTCCGGCGTGAGCGGCGTATGCACGGAGATGATATCGGCTCGCCTGAACAACTCATCGAGGTCGACCATCGTCACGCCCATCTTCTCCGCACGCTCTTGCGCCAAATAGGGGTCGAACGCCACTACGCTCATGCCGATCCCTTGCGCCAGCTTGGAAAGGTACCCACCGATCTGGCCCACACCGACGATGCCCAAGACTTTGTTATAGAGCTCCACGCCCATGAATTTTTCTTTTTCCCACTTGCCGCCCTTCATCGAAGCGGTGGCCTGGGGAATCCGGCGAGCCATGGAACAGATCATGGAGAGCGCGTGTTCAGCGGTCGTCACGGTATTGCCGCCGGGCGTGTTCATCACGACGATCCCGCGGCGGGTCGCGGCGGGCGTATCAACATTGTCCAGCCCCGAGCCGGCCCGCCCCACCACCTTGAGCTTCTCAGCCGCGGCAATCAGTTCTGCCGTGACTTTGGTCGCAGACCGAACGATCAATCCATCGGCGTCCTTGATTTCCTTCAGGAGTTCTTCTTTGGACAGCTTGGTCTTCACCACCACGGTGAACCCCGCCTTCTCAAGGACCTCGACACCCTGCTTCGACAGACTATCGCTCACCAAAATTTTCAGACCTGCTGCGCCCATTGCATCCCTCGCCGTGGTTACTTGGCCATTAAAATTTCTTGTGCTTTTCCAACGCCGCTGCCCAGCTTCACCGAATGGCCCAGCCCCTTTAAGACCATCTCGGTTGCCGCCAAAGCGGTGATCACGTCAAACGTATCGGCATAGCCCATGTGGGAAAGCCGGAAGATCTTCCCCTTCAGATGATCCTGCCCACCTGCAGCCGTGATCCCGTACTGTACACGAAGATTCTTGTAGACCGCTTGACTGTCAACCCCGTCCGGGGCACAGATCGCCGTCAACGCATCACTGGGAGATTCTTTGGGAAACAATGCCAAGCCGGCCGCCTTGGCCCCTTCACGCATCGCGTGAGCCAATCGACCCTGCCGCGCGAACATCTTGTCGAGCCCTTCGCCCTTCATGATCCTGAACACTTCCTGGAGACCAATGATCAGCGACACCGTCGGGGTAAACGCCGTCTGGTTCTTCGTCTGATTTTCCCGTTCCTTCTTGAAATTGAAATAGAAAGCGGCATTCTTGGCTTTGTCCGCTACCGCCCACGCCTTCTCGCTCACACTCACAAATGCCATACCCGGCGGCAACATCAGTGCCTTCTGTGAGCCGGTGATCACCACATCCAGCCCCCACTCATCGGTCTTGATATCAAACACACCGAGAGCCGTGATGGCATCAACCACAAGAATCGTGTTCTCATAGGCCTTGACGATCTCACCCAACGCTTTCACATCATGGGAGACGCCTGTCGAGGTCTCACTGGCCTGTACATAGACCGCTTTAATAGAGGGATCTTTCTTCAGCGCATCGGCAACCAGTTGCGGATTGACCGCATGGCCCCACTCTACCTTGATTTCAGTCGCTTGAACCCCGAATGCTTTGCAGAGCTTGCCCCACCGTTCGCCGAACTTCCCGCCATTCACACACAATGCCTTGTCGCCAGGCGACAAGAAATTGGAGACGGAACCTTCCATGCCCCCGGTACCGGACGAAGCCAGCATGAGAACATCGTTGCGAGTCTGAAACAGCCACTTCAACCCCTCGCGAACTTCGGCAAAGATGGGGTCGAATTCCGGCGCCCGATGATGGATCATGGGCCGGGCCATCGCCAAGAGTACTTCGGGTGGTATAGGCGTTGGGCCAGGAGCCAATAAATACCGCTTCAGCATTGACCAATCCTCCTTCGATGAAACCTGGTGGGATGCCGACCAGAAAAGAGGCGGTACGCTACCATTAGCGTCCCGAGACTGTCAAGAAAACGGACTGCACAACCAGTGATGTTTACAGCATGTTTTCTCTATCAACGGAGCAACTCCACCTCACGCGAGACTCGGTCCACTCTCAGGCCATCGGTCCCTGGTGCCCCCAAAGCGGGGGCGCCTAACCTGTTCAATTTCTTGACAAGCGATTGATCGGTCGATAGTCTAGCCTCACCAATGATGCCAATCATCACCATGAGGCTCCATTTGACTACTCAACCCAGACTGCGAATGACAGACGCGATCGGGATAACGACGTTCATGCTCGTCGTTGCCGCCCTTCTACTCCCCACGGGCAGCTTTGCCCAGGTCGCTCCCACAGACCTCAACACAATTGAGTCTCCCCAAGAGGACGAGGATATTGACTCCAATCTTGTGCCGCTCGACCCAGAACTCACTCTGACTCCGCCGGATCTCATCTCAGCCGGGGACAAACCAGAAAATCTTGGAGCGGCTGTGGGACAACCGTCCGCTGTTGCCCCTCTGGCTCAGGCCCCTGAATCATCCAATACATCTATACCCTCGGCAGCAACGGCCTACAACATTCCCGTCGTCATCGATCCAAGCGTTCAAAGCCACATCCACTTCTTCAATACGTCTATTCGTGGCCGCTTTGAACAATGGCTTGTGCGGCTTAGTCGCTATCGACCACTTGTTGAAAACATTTTCGCCGAGTTCAACCTCCCCAGCGACCTCGTGTACCTCTCGCTGGTCGAAAGCGGCTTTAACCCCTATGCCTTCTCCCGTGCGAAAGCCACTGGTCCCTGGCAGTTCATGAAGGGAACAGGAAAGGTGTATGGGCTGCGCATCGATCACTACGTAGATGAACGACGAGACCCGATCAAGTCAACGGTCGCCGCCGCCCGCTATCTCAGGGACTTGTATGATATGTTTGGAACCTGGCCCTTGGCGATGGCTGCGTATAATGCCGGCGAAGGCAAAGTGATGCGCGCCCTGCACACAGCCCAGGCAGAGACCTTCTCAGACATCTCAAAAACAAAGCTGATTCGCCCAGAAACCAAGCAGTACGTTCCTCGCATCATGGCGGCAACCGTCATTGCCAGAAATCCCGATCAATATGGGTTTAGCCAGGAGCCTGTGGCACCGCACCAATTTGAAGAGGTCGTCGTGAACCGCCCACTGCACTTCCGTGCGATTGCCAATACAACCGGCATTCCCTATGAAGAGCTTCGTCTGCTGAACCCTGAGTTGAGGCGAGATGCAACGCCTCCGGATGACTCTATATACCATCTAAAAGTCCCCGTTGGATCCGGCGCCAAGGTCGCGCAACTGCTCGACCGAGTCCCCACATACAAATTCCCCCCTCTGGCAGCTACTAAAACCCATCAGGTTAAGGCGGACAGCTCACGATGGTACCGCGTTCGTGTCGGTGACACGCTAGAAAAGGTGTCGAAGAGATTTCGCGTGCCCCTGAAAGCCCTCAAAGCCCGCAACAACCTCTCGAACCCCATCATCAAGCCCGGCGAGTTCCTGATCATTACTCGTTAGCACTGGGAATAGACAACGAAAACGTTCAAAGGACCTCCATCCCTCACAGAGGGGAGAAGTCTACCTTATGGCTTCGGGGAAGTCTTTGGTGCAGTCGGAGTTGTCGGAGCAGGTGATGTGGCTGGAGCTGCCGCAGAGGTCTTCTTCACCTCAAGGGCC
Source organism: Nitrospiraceae bacterium (assembly GCA_023248355.1). Lineage (GTDB taxonomy): Bacteria > Nitrospirota > Nitrospiria > Nitrospirales > Nitrospiraceae > Nitrospira_D. The sequence goes on along the minus strand of JAHFES010000007.1, from coordinate 38,713 downwards.
TTCAATCGAATAGCCGCTTCATTGGAGAACGGGGAATTCGGATAATTTTTCATCAGGTCCTGGTAATGTGCCAACGCCCCTTCTGGTCGAGACTGGCTTTCTTCAAGTCTGGCCAGTTCATACAGCGCATGATCACGATTCAGCGAGCCCGGAATTTCAAGGACGGTGGAATAGGCCTTCGCCGCCTGATCACGATCGCCCTTCAATAAATAGGCGTACCCAAGCTTCTGATGCACGAGCCCGAGAAGCGACACATTCGATCCATACATCACGACAAACCGTTTATAGGCCTCAATCGCGGCGTCTAGTTCGTTGGCTTGGAGCGACGCATTCCCAAGGTTGAACAACGCAAGCGGGGCCGTCGGGGTCCGCGGATACTCTTCCACGACCTTCTTGTACAGGGCAATCGCTTCCTTCAAATTAGCATCGGCTTTTTTCGGATCATCGGTCGGACGCGTAAAGTAGTGGAGGGTCGCCTCTCGTTCCAGATCCTGGGCCTTGCCCGCGGTCTGCGCGTCATACCACAAGACGCCGCCGACAATCCCCGCCGCCACAACCAGCAGGGCAAACCCTACCAGCAGCGGACGGCGATAGGCCTGAAGGCCGACCACCCAGTGTTCGAGGCCGCTGACCATATGGGCCTCGTCAACCGGCAGAGTACGCGGGGGAACTTTAATGCGAAAGGTCATAAATCACATCGCTGCACGGGCACAAGAAAACTCATTCCCTTCAACCGAACCAGCGCCTTATACTAGGGATCTATTCGCCTTGTCAATGCGATCGCACAAACACCCCGTGCGGTCTTGAAGGTGACATGGGGCGTTCGTCAACCCTCCGAGAGTCTTGCGTGGCATGTTTCGGAAGCGACTTCAACAGTTGGCAGACCATTCGCTGACCCGCCGATTGATGGCGCTCGGTTCCGCAACCGGGCCGACCGTCCAGTTCCGCGGACGCCAGGTCATCCTGCTTTCATCCAACGATTACTTAGGTCTCGCGACTCATCCCGACGTCGTGCAGGCCGCAGTTCGCGCGACGGAGCAATATGGGGCAGGGGCCGGGGCCTCCCGCCTTGTGTGCGGGACGCTCCCTCCCCACCAGCTCCTCGAATCATCCCTCGCGGCCTTTCAACACACGGAGTCCGCACTTGTATTCGGATCAGGATATCTCGCCAACCTCGGAACCATCACCAGCTTGATCCAACGAGGAGGGCTGATCCTTGCTGATCGTCTCTGCCATGCCAGCCTCATCGACGGATGCCGGTTGAGCGGCGCCAATTTTCGAGTCTTTCGTCACGGTGACTGCGCACATGTGGAATCCCTGCTCAAGCGGAGACGGTCGGATCGACCCACGCTCATTGTCACAGATGGAGTATTCAGCATGGATGGCGACCTTGCCCCACTCCCGGACTTAGCCTCACTCGCGGCACAACATGGCGCCACGCTCTATGTCGATGACGCACATGGGACCGGGATTATGGGACCAATGGGGCGGGGAACGATTGAGCACTTTGGCGTAGAGGCCCAGATCCCCTTCCACATGGGCACTCTCGGAAAAGCGCTCGGCAGTAGCGGTGCCTACGTGGTTGGGCCACACGATATGATCGACTACTTGATCAACACCAGCCGGCCGTTCATCTTTACGACGGCCCCGCCGCCGGGAACGGTCGCTGCCGCAGCCGCCGCGCTCACCGTCGTTCAGAACGATCCTGAACGTCGGACACGCCTCTGGGCCAATCGACATCGCCTCTTCGAAGGGTTGCAGCGCCTAGGGTTTCGCATGGCTCCGACCGTCAGCCCCATCCTCCCCATCCTCATCGGTGACGCCGCCAAAGCGCTGGCGTTCGCTGAACAGCTGTTGACTCAAGGCGTCTTTGCTCCCGCCATTCGGCCGCCGACTGTCCCAAACGAAACGAGTCGCATTCGCGTCACCGTCACGTCAGAACACCGGCCGGAACAGATCGACGAGGCCCTGCACGCCTTCGATCTGGCAGGCCAGGCCACCGGCCTCCTCTAGCCGGATGCTGAAAAAGTCCGCCAGCGGCGTTCTCAAAATCCGTGACGCGTGATGCGTGATGAGTGATGTGAAGGGAAAACAGGGCTTGCTGCGGCCTTCCTGGGACAAGGCGCGTCTCGGCGCGCCGGGGTTGGGCGGGTGGGACCAGCGGCCTTTTTGAGCATCCTGCGGGAGCGTGCTCTTGCTCTGTGAGACAGGCGAACCATCGAAGATCGGTCGCACTACAGCAGTTTTTCCGCAGCCTGCTAGCACCTTCACCCCCGCAGCCTTTTCGCCCCGCATCTTCCGGCTATTTTCTTGCTTTCCCACTTTGCTATGGCATGATGCGACAAGATTCTCATCTTATTGAGATTCAAACCATATTAAGGATATTTGGCCGGCGCAGTTGTCTTCCTATTTCATCACGGAGTGTTCTCGATGGATATTTCTAAACTGCTGACGTTCTCGGTCAAAGAAGGCGCATCCGACTGTCACATCAGCGCCGGCGAACCGCCGATGATCCGTGTCCACGGCGATCTCAAGAAGCTCGACCATCCCGCACTCACCCCCGATGAAACCCACGCGTTGATCTACGACATGATGAACGACACACAGCGGAAGAATTTCGAGGAAAAACGAGAGTGCGATTTCTCGTTTGAGCTGGGCGATATTGCCCGTTTCCGCGTGAACGTCTTCGTTCAGCAGCGTGGCTTAGGCGCCGTCTTCCGAAATATTCCAACTGAAATTGTCCCACTGGAAAAACTCGGCATGCCGCCGATTCTCCGGCAACTGTGCGACAAGGAAAAAGGGTTGATCCTCGTGACCGGCCCGACCGGCTCCGGGAAATCCACCACCCTCGCTGCCATGGTCGATTATCTCAACAACACGTTTGAAGGCCATATCATCACCATCGAGGACCCCATCGAATTCGTGCACAAATCTAAGAAATGCCTCGTCAATCAACGAGAGATGAGTGTCCACACCTTGTCGTTCGCCAACGCACTCAGGGCGGCACTCCGTGAAGATCCGGACATCGTGCTCGTGGGCGAAATGCGGGATTTGGAAACGATTCAGCTGGCCTTGACGGCAGCCGAAACCGGACACTTGGTCTTCGGCACGCTCCACACATCCAGCGCGCCCAAAACGATCGACCGTATCATCGACGCCTTCCCACCGACGCAACAGGCGCAGATCAGAACGCAGCTCTCAGAAGCGTTGGAAGCCGTCATCACGCAGACGCTGCTCAAGAAGAAATCCGGTGGGCGAGTCGCAGCCCTGGAGATCATGGTCGCCACGACCGCCGTGCGCAATCTCATCCGTGAAGCCAAGCTGCATCAGATCCCCGGCATCATGCAGGCCAGCCAGAAAGATGGAATGCAAACGATGGATATGGCTCTGCTCGAATTGGCCTCGCGCGGGGTCGTGCACAAAGCGGAAGCTCAATCACGCAGCATGAACCCCAACCTCTTCAGCTCGGCCGTCGGCGGAGCCGCCTAAGCCTTAACGAGGAGGACGGAGCGCAGCCATGGATATTCGCAGTCTCTTGAAAGTGATGGTGGATCGAGAAGCGTCCGACCTCTATTTGACCGTCGAAGCCCCACCCATCTATCGCATCCATGGTGCCACGCAACAGACCGACGCCCCTCCTTTTAGCAATGAACAGCTGGAAGCGCTGGCGCTCGCGTTGATGCGTGGTCAACAACGCGGCGAGTTCGAAGAAAAGATGGAAATGAACCTGGCACTCTACTACAAGGAGTTGGGCCGGTTCCGCGTCAACATCTTCCGGCAGAGGGGAAACGTCGGGCTGGTCTTCCGCCACATTAAGGCGGACATTCAGACCGTCGAGCAACTCCAACTCCCACCCATCATCAAAGACATCGCCATGATGAAACGCGGGCTGGTGCTGGTCGTGGGTGCGACAGGGTCCGGTAAATCAACCTCCCTCGCGGCCATGATCGATCATCGGAATACGATTGACCCTGGCCACATCATCACGGTGGAAGACCCCATCGAGTTTGTTCACCAGCACAAAAAGTCGATCATTACGCAGCGCGAGGTGGGATTCGACACGTTGAGCTTTCAGAACGCCCTCAAGAACACGCTGCGGCAAGCTCCGGACGTGATTCTCATCGGCGAAGTCCGGGATACAGAGACCATGGAAGCCGCCATTACGTTCGCCGAAACCGGCCACCTGTGCATCGGAACCTTGCACTCGAATAATGCGAACCAAGCGATCGAGCGCATCATGAACTTCTTTCCGGTCGAGCGCCATGCACAGATCTACTTGCAGTTGTCGCTCAATCTTCGCGCGATCATCTCCCAACGACTCATCCCTTCCGTCGACGGAAAGCGAGTACCGGCTTTGGAAATCATGCTCGATACCCCGCGCATCAAAGATCTGGTGAAGAAAGCCGAGATCGATACAATAAAGGAAGCGATGGAGCAGGGCGTCGACGAAGGCTGTCAGACCTTCGACCACGTCTTGTTTCAGCTGTACAAGGCCAACAAGATCAGCCTTGAACAGGCGCTGATCAACGCCGATAGCGCGAACAACCTTCGCCTCAAGATCAAGCTCGAAGGCCTCAAAGGCGATGACGCCGTCAACGCCTTGCTCGATAAGCAGATAGGCGCTTCATCTACCGGCGCCTTCAAGATCCAGGGCAGCGCATCCGGAAACGTCACCCCTATCCGCAAGAGGTAACCACCTCACGCCACAGAGGCGTAACCCTCAGCGGGCTGACTCAGGCTCGGTCTGCTGCTCAAGATACGCCGCGATCTTCTCAAGAGCCAGCGCACTCAGTTTCGAGCCATACCAGGCGGGCATGGTCCGTTCCGGATAGCCGGGAACGACAAATCGCCCTGGTTCAAGCACTGACTCGACGATATAGTCATGAACCGTCTTGGCCTGGCCTCCATACCCGGGATCTTTAAGCCGCTGCTCTCCTGTCGTCCCAAGAATCAGCCGTGGTCCCACTTGACCGTTCGCGCCAGGAATACCAGGGATCGTGTGACACACGGGGCACCCAGGACGCGTAAAAATATCGATGATGGGCTCCTCGCCTGTGACCAGCGGAACCCTCTCAGGTGAAAGAGCGCCCCCTGCGATCGTTCCCCCCGCGTTGGGCGGAGTCTGCGACGGATTCGGAGCCCAAAGGGTCCAGAGCGCATGGAGCAAGATAAGGCCGATCACAGCCATGGCGACGATCCGCTCTCGTGGTCTCGTCGGATGATCCTGAGAACCTGGGCGTGATTCAGACGAGTCAGAAGAGCGAGAATCCATAGTCAATCAGATGTACAGACAGACGAGTCCTCAGCGAAGGCAGCGTGGCGATGCCGATGTGCTATTTCCCTGAATCCATGGCGCAGCGAAACCCGATCGTCCGTTCCTCAAAGTCTGGATCCGCGGAAAACCGAGCGGTGACTCGCAACGCAATCGGCAGGTCAGCCCATGATCCACCTCGAATCACGTGTTTTTCCCCAGCCGAAGGTCCAGTCGGATTCTTGTCGACGCTCTTCTGGTAGTACTCACGGTCATACCAATCAGCCACCCATTCCGCCGCATTCCCTGCCATGTGAAAGAGGCCATACGGGCTCTTGCCACCTTCCTTAAGCCCATGGCGCACGCTCATCCCCTCAAGTCCGCTATTGACCGGCACCAACGTAATGGCTTCACTCACCCACATCCCGCGGTTGTAGTTCGCAATATCGACGAAAGGCTGCATGTGCCCCCAGGGATATCGTCGACCGTCTGTTCCTCGCGCAGCCTTCTCCCATTCCGCTTCCGTCGGGAGCCGTCGGCCCGCCCATTTGCAGTAGGCCGCGGCATCAGTCCAGGACATGCCCACAGCCGGAAGGTCGCCCAAGGCTTGGGCCGCTTCATCATCCCACGTCGGGGGCAAATTACGCCTCGCGGATTCGATAAACTTCTGGTACCGCCCAGCCGTCACTTCATACTGATCGATGTAGTACGCATTCAGCGTGACGGTATGCTCCGGTCGCTCGTTTGGAAGTCCGTCATTACTCCCCATCAGAAACGGGCCTGCGGGAATGAGGAGCATCGGCGCGCCGTCTTTCCCCTTGATCGTCTCAACCGACGCTGCTGTCCCATTTTTCGATGCGGGCATATCAGCGGCCTCGAGCACCGGCCCGCCTATCAGCACCAAGACTCCCACCCACCACAAGCATCGATACATCATCGTCACCCTCCCCAAAACCTCGGAATGATGCAAGGCCATAAGGAACGGCCGAAGTGTACCCGGCAGACTCCACGAACTCAACGGGGGCAATACATGTGAAGGGAGCAGTAACCCGCCCATATGAGGGCGATGGGAAAGAATCTGGAGACAAGTCTCGGCCTAGGCCTCGACCGTCACGGTAATCTCATGCAGCCCCGTCGCGCCCTCTGAAGCGGGTTTCTTTTGCCTTGTACTTGTTGTCGATGAAGACGATCTTGGAACTCCCGGAGAGATTGAGAGATTGAGGGTCAGGTCTTGCAATCACACATTTTCATGACCAGCTCACGAAACGCAAAGACAGGCTCTGAGATCCTCTCAATCGTTTCCTCAGGGCAGGGTCTCACGGCAGTAGTATC
>JAHFES010000007.1:5603-32030 GCA_023248355.1 Nitrospiraceae bacterium | reverse complement strand
GAGAGATTGAGGGTCAGGTCTTGCAATCACACATTTTCATGACCAGCTCACGAAACGCAAAGACAGGCTCTGAGATCCTCTCAATCGTTTCCTCAGGGCAGGGTCTCACGGCAGTAGTATCCTTGGCCTTGGAGAGGACCATCACGCGCTGACTTTCGCAGGTAGGTTGATGACCGGGATACTGAGGCGCGTCTTTCCACTCTTCCCGTTAGCGTATACCGATCCATCAATCGCAGCACGGTCGGTCTCAGAAAGGTCTCTCCACACTGACCGCACACCTCTGCCCGGACGTTCTTGAAGAGATACCAGTGACCACCCCACCGGTGGACATGCTCAATGATCTTTCGTTTTAGTGGCGCCTTGCAAAATGGGCAGGATTTCATGTTCGCCTCCCCCCAAGAATCCGGCCCTCGGTCTACCCGGCGGCGACAATGGCTTGCTCTGCTCCCTGGGGCAGTTGGACGCGAACAAAGTAGGATGCCGGGTACAGATAATCTTCGCCCGACTCGTCGATCACGCGAACGTACCCGTCTTTCTCCGCTTTTTCATCGGGGATCATGCGGTAGACCTTGCGCTTTTCAAGGTCATCACAATCGTCGTTCTTCACACACAGGACGAATCTGCGGTCTGCCTGTTTTCGACGCATGATTATTCCCTCAGTCCAGGAATCGCTCGGAGCGGCAAGGAACTACATAGGGTATAAGCTGAGGGATTTCACGTTTGACTTACAGCATCCCCTTCGTCGACAGCACTTTCCCTGCCAAGCGTTCTTCCGGCATAGTCGCCTGGTCCAATGCCTTTGCCAGGGCCTTGAAGATGGCTTCCATGATGTGGTGCGGGTTGCGGCCATACATGAGGTTCACGTGCAGATTGAGCCCGGCGTGGGTGACGAAGGCCTGAAAGAAATCTTCGAACAAACCCAGATCGAACGACTTGATCTTCCGATCCGGCAGCGCCACGTTGTAGACGAGAAACGGCCTGCCGCTGAGATCGACGGTCACCTGTGCCAGCGTTTCGTCGAGCGGCGCTGAGGCAAACCCGAATCGCTTGACCCCCGCCTTCTCACCCAGCGCCTGATGCAGCGCCTTACCCATGACAATGCCGACATCCTCGACGGTGTGGTGTTCGTCGATGTCGATGTCGCCCTTGGCTTTGACCGTGAGATCGAAGAAGCCGTGCTTCGCGAGCAACTCCAGCATGTGGTCAAGGAAGCGAATCCCTGTATCGATCTTCCCCTGTCCGCTGCCATCGAGCGTCCATTTGACCGAGATATCCGTTTCTTTCGTCGCGCGGTGAACCGACGCCTGCCGGGGTACAGATCCGTTCTTTTTCATGAGAACCTGCTCTGGGCCGACTTCGCGTGCGCGTCGAACCCTTCGATGTGGGCTAGCCTGATCAACGAATCTTTCACCTTCGCCAACTCCTGTTTCGTATAGTGGACGATGTTGCTCACCTTCACATAGTCGTTCACCGAGAGCGGCGAGAAGAAACGCGCAGTCCCGCCCGTCGGCAACACGTGATTCGGACCGGCAATGTAATCCGCCACGGACGGCGGCGTATAACGCCCCAGGAACAGCGCCCCGGCATGTCGCACTTTTTCCAGATAGTCGAACGGATTGTCTACCGAGAGCGTCAAGTGCTCCGCCGCGATTTCGTTCGCCACGTCGATGGCTTCGTCCATGGTCGTGACGACAAACGCCACGGAGTGCCGCGCAATCGACTTCGACGCGATCTTCTCCCGCTGGAGCCCCTTCAACTGGCTTTCGATTAACTTTGAGACGTCTTTCGCCAACCGTTCTGAGGTCGTCACCAGAAAGACTTGGGCATCTTCGTCATGCTCAGCTTCGCAGAGCAGATCGGCGGCGACATGGGCCGGCGTTGACCCATCATCTGCCACAACCAGCAACTCACTCGGCCCTGCGATCATGTCGATGCCGACCGTCCCATAGAGCAGGCGCTTGGCCGTGGCGACGTAGATATTTCCTGGCCCGACGATCTTATCGACTTTCGCGATGGTCTTCGTGCCATAGGCCAGTGCCGCGACCCCCTGAGCGCCGCCGACGCGATAAATCTCCGTAACTCCGGCGATATCAGCGGCCACGAGCAGGTACGGATTGATGGGCCCCTTCTGCGGCGGCGTGACCATGACAATCCGCTCAACACCGGCCACTTTCGCCGGGATCGCGCACATCAGCACCGACGACGGATAGACCGCCTTCCCGCCCGGCACGTAGACACCCACGGCATCCACCGGTGTGACCACTTGTCCCAACGTGGCATCGTTGTCCTGGTACATCCAGGTCTTGGTGCGCTGCCGTTCGTGAAATGCGGTAATTCGTTGAGCGGCGAACCGCAGGGCATCGCCCTCATCCTTCCGGATGTGGAAATAGGCTTCCTTGATTTCTTCCGGCGTGACACGCAACTCGGCGGGTTTGAGCGACACTTTATCGAATTGCTTGGTATAGCGCAGGACGGCCTTGTCGCCGCCACGCTCGACGGCTTGCAGAATCGTGCGGACGGTTTTCTCCACTGCCGCGCCCGCGACCTGGCCCCGCAGGGCGGCCTTCTTCAGGCTAGGGATGAAGCTACGATCTGCTTGCGTGACGATCTTCATGCGCGCGCCGTTCTTTTCTTGCCCTTGCGGACAGTCGATCGACGACCGATGCTGGACACCGGAGTCCGGTTCGCTACCGCCGCTCGGAGCCTGCGGATCAGCGCCATGAGCGGTTCGTGCTTCAGTCGGAGACTCGCCCGATTGACGATGAAGCGCGCCGTCGATTGGGCAATCACTTCCACTTCAACGAGATCGTGGGCCTTGAGCGTACTGCCGGTTTCGACCAGATCGACGATCCGATCGGCCAGACCCACCACGGGAGCCAATTCGATCGAGCCATAGAGCTTGATAATCTCGACCGGAATACCCCGTTGGTTGAAAAACCGCTCGGTGATCTTGGGATACTTGGTCGCCACGCGGATCTTGGAAGACAATCGATCGCGCGAGCCCTCTCCCCGGAGCGCGGCGACGGAGATTCTACACGCTCCGAATCCTAAATCCAATGGTTCGTAAACATCGCTCTCCTGCTCCATGAGGACGTCTTTTCCGACAATTCCGGCATCCGCCCCCCCATATTCCACGTAGGTGGGCACGTCGCTCGGCCGGACAATCAGGAAGGTCGTATCGATCTCGGGACAGACGAACACCAGGCGTCGACTCACCCCCGACAGCGCGGCACTTTCGTACCCGGCTCGACGAAACAAATCCAGGGCCGACTCAATCAGTTTTCCTTTGGACAACGCAATCGTGAGCATATCGTCCTTTAGCGGGCCTTCGGGGCTATGGCCGTCTTGCGACGCTCCACCACCGCACCCAACGCTCGCAACTTCTCCTCGATCCGCTCGTACCCCCGGTCGAGGTGATAGACCCGTTGCACTTCGGTGACGCCCTCAGCGGCCAGTCCGGCGACGATCAGGCCTGCGCTGGCGCGCAAATCCGAGGCCATGACGGGCGCCCCAGTGAGATTCTTCCGTCCGGTCACCACTAATCGATTACCTTCCACCCGAATATCGGCGCCCATCCGGCGCAATTCCTCGACATGCATGAAGCGGCTTTCAAAGACCGTTTCCGTCACCACGCTGGTGCCTTCCGCCAGGGTCATCACCGCCACCATTTGCGCCTGCATATCGGTCGGAAAGCCCGGGAAGGGCAACGTTCTCATATCAGTTCCCTTGAGCTTGCCTGGAACCGTCAGCCGGACGCGGTCCTTCTCCACCTGTACATCGGCTCCTGCCTCCCGAAGCTTCATGAGCACCGCTTCCATATGAGCGGGCCGGCAATGGGTAATCGTGACATCGCCCTTCGTCATGGCCGCGGCGGCCAGATAGGTGCCGGCCTCGATTCGATCGGGAATGACTTCATGATCCGCACCCTGAAGTTCCCGCACCCCTTCGATCGTGATGACATCCGTCCCGGCCCCCACAATGCGAGCCCCGCGCTTGGTCAGAAAATCAGCGAGGTCCACGATCTCCGGTTCCTTCGCCGCATTCTCCAGCACGGTCGTCCCTTCGGCCAGCGAAGCCGCCATCATCAGATTCTCGGTTCCGGTCACCGTCGGAGTGTCGCAATAGATCCGCGCGCCCTTGAGGCGTTTCGCTTTGGCGGTGATATACCCGTGCTCGATGGAAATGTCAGCCCCTAATTTTGCCAATCCTGCCAAATGGAGATTCACCGGCCGCGAGCCGATCGCACAGCCGCCCGGGAGCGACACTTTCGCTTCCCCCCAGCGGGCCACCAGCGGCCCAAGCGCCAGCACGGACGCCCGCATGGTCTTCACCAGATCATAGGGCGCCTCGGTGGAATGAATGACGTCAGCACGCATCACCGCCCGATTCCCCTCATGGGAGACCGAGACACCGAGCATGCCAAGGAGCTTGCCCATGGTGAGTACATCGACGACGCGAGGGACATTCGTAATGACACATTCCCCACCACCCAGGATGGTCGACGCCAAAATGGGAAGCGCGGAGTTCTTCGCCCCGCTGATCCGGACTTCTCCGCCCAACCGATTTCCACCCGTGATAACAAGCTCATCCATAGCCGTCTCGATTCCTATCCCAGTCGCTGGGCGATCACCACGCGCTCAATACCTGCCGCATCTTCGACCACTCGAAGCGCGGCATAGCCTCCAACCTGTTCTGCGATCTGCCGTACCATAGGGGCTTGGTCTTGACCAATCTCCATCACAAGCAGCCCTCCTGGAGCAAGAAACTCCTGGGAGTCTTGCAGCAATCGCGCATGAAACTCAGTGCCCTGCTGCCCGCCGACCAGCGCCAATCGCGGCTCAAACACGCGCACCTCGGGCTCCAAGACAGCCCAGTCCGCCTCGGCAATGTACGGGGGATTCGACACGATCACGTCCACCGAGCCGACAAGTTGCCGCCCTTGCAGGGGAGCCAACAAATCACCCTCTAGCCATTCAATCCTGTCGCCGACCGCATGCCTTGCTGCGTTGTTCTTCGCCACCGCCAAGGCCTCAGGAGATTGGTCGATCGCGAGAATACGCGTCCCGTTCAGAAGAGACGCTAATGTGACGGCCACACAGCCGGAGCCCGTCCCCACATCGACTATTGTCACCGTTGAATGAGACCCGACATGCCGCACCACTTCCTTGATCAGAAGTTCGGTCTCAGGCCGGGGGATCAAGACGGCTGGACTGACTGAAAAGTCGAGGCCGTAAAATTCTTGCGTGCCGAGAAGATACTGCAATGGTTCGCGTGCCGCCCGCCGCATGACCAAGGACTCGGCGCGGGTCCAGGCGTCAAGTGCGACCAGCCGCTCGACCTCACTCACCAGCTGATGGCTTCGCACCCCAAGCGCGTGTTCCAGCAACCACATCGCCTCTTGCGCCGCGTTGCTCACTCCAGCAAGGTCCAAGGACTGCCGAGCCCACACTACGAGGGCGCCAACCGTCTTCAGCTCCGTCATGACAAGGGCCGCCATTGTTTCCTACACGTTGGCTGTGTCGACCTGCTGCTGTTGCGCCTTCAAGGCCTGGACAATCTCGTCGAGATCGCCTTCCATCACCAATTCGAGCTTGTGCAACGTCATACCGACCCGATGGTCAGTGACCCGGTTTTGCGGAAAGTTGTAGGTTCGAATCTTCTCGCTCCGCTCGCCGGTCCCGACCTGGGCTTTTCTATTTTGCGCAATCTCCGCTTCATGCTTCTCCCGCTCCGCCTCCACGATCCGAGCGCGCAACGTGCGCATGGCTTTCGTGCGATTCTTGAGCTGAGACCGCTCGTCCTGGCAACTCACCACGACCCCTGTGGGAATATGGGTGATGCGGACCGCAGATTTTGTCGTATTGACGCTCTGGCCGCCGGCTCCGGATGAACAGAACGTGTCGATCCGGAGATCGCCTGGATCAATCCGTACGTCAATTTCATCGACTTCGGGCATGACGGCCACCGTGACGGTTGACGTATGGACCCGGCCGGCCGCTTCCGTCACCGGCACCCGCTGGACGCGATGCACACCGGCTTCGTACTTGAAATGGCTATAGGCCCCCTTGCCTTCGATCAACGCCGTGATGTTCTTGTACCCCCCGATGCCGGTCTCCGTGGCCTCGACTGTATCGACCTTGAACCCTTTCTTCTCCGCATACTTGATGTACAGGCGAAACAACTCCCCGGCGAACAACGCCGCTTCATCACCACCGGTGCCCGCCCGGATTTCCAAGAGCAGACTCTTCTCATCCCGTGGATCTTTCGGAATCAAGAGTTCTTTGACCTGTTCTTCCAGTTTGCCCCGCTGCCGCTCCAGCTCGGCAGTTTCCTCGGCCGCCATCTTGTGCAACTCGCTGCCGGCCGAGGGGTCGGCAAGAATCTGCGCGGCTTCCTCAAGCTGTTTGGCATAGTCACGATAGGTCTCAAAGAGCTGAGCCGCCGGCTCGAGATCGGTCCGTTCCTTACTGAGCTTGTGGAGCTGGGTCGGCTGGCTGACCACAGACGGATCCATGAGCTGATCGGTCAACTCCTGAAATCGCGATGCCACGGATTCCCATTTCTTGAGTAAAGCAGCTTCCATGTTCCTCGTTCCCAGACCCCGTCACCATCTAGGCCACAAAAACAAAGAGACCCTGCTTCAAGACGAAGCAGGGTCTCTCTTATGACCGTTGGTGTCGCTACTTGTCTTTCTTCGCGTACTTCTTCTTGAACCGCTCGACACGCCCTTCGGTGTCGACGATCTTCTGCGTGCCGGTAAAGAACGGATGGCAATTGGAGCAGATATCGACGCTCACGTCGCCGGTCGTGGTGCGTGTCTTGAACGAATTTCCACAGGCACAATGGACTGTGGCTTCCCGATACATTGGATGGATACCCTTCTGCATAACCTGGGACTCCTTACCGAATATTCGCTGCGTCTCTTGACCCCACGCCAAGAGCAGCACACTGTATCCGAACTGTGGGACAAGAAACAAGCGTCTGTTATCGATTCATGGATTGCAAGAATTCCTGATTGGTTTTGGTGCCGCCAATCTTGTCCATGAGGAATTCCATCGCTTCCATCGTCCCCAATGGGCTCAGGACCTTGCGCAAGATCCACATCTTGTTGAGCCGATCCTTGTCCACCAGCAATTCTTCTTTTCTCGTCCCGGACTTGCTGATATCGATCGCCGGGAAGAGACGCTTGTCGGCGAGTCGACGATCCAAGTGGACTTCCATATTGCCGGTCCCTTTGAATTCTTCAAAGATCACGTCGTCCATACGGCTGCCGGTGTCGACGAGCGCGGAGGCCATGATCGTCAAGCTCCCGCCGTTTTCAATGTTGCGGGCTGCGCCGAAGAACCGCTTGGGTCGCTGAAGCGCGTTTGAATCGAGACCGCCGGAGAGCACCTTGCCGCTCGGCGGCGCGATCGTATTGTAGGCGCGCGCAAGACGCGTGATGCTGTCCAGCAGGATGACGACGTCCTTCTTATGCTCAACGAGCCGTTTCGCTTTTTCCAGCACCATTTCCGCGACTTGAGCATGGCGTTGTGCCGGCTCATCGAACGTCGAGCTGATGACTTCCGCCTTGACCTGCCGCTGCCAGTCGGTGACTTCTTCCGGCCGCTCGTCGATCAGCAGGACGATCAACGTCACTTCCTTATGGTTCTTGAGAATGGCTCGCGCGAGCGCTTGGAGCAACATCGTCTTACCGGTGCGAGGAGCGGCCACGATCAATCCGCGCTGGCCTTTGCCGATCGGGGTTGTCAAATCCATCACGCGGGTGCAGTATTCTTCGCGATCGAATTCGAGAATGAGTCGCTCTTCGGGATAGAGTGGCGTCAGGTTGTCAAAGAGGATCTTATCCCGTGAGACTTCCGGATCTTCATAGTTGACCTTCTCGACCTTGAGCAGGGCAAAGTAGCGTTCGCTCTCCTTGGGAGGCCTGATCTGCCCTGAGACCGTGTCGCCGGTACGGAGGTTGAACCGGCGAATCTGGGAAGGCGAAATATAGATGTCGTCGGGGCCGGGGAGATAGTTGGAGTCCGGAGCGCGCAGAAAGCCAAAGCCATCTGGAAGGGTTTCCAGGACGCCTTCTCCGTAGACCACGCCATTCTTCTCGGTCTGAGCTTGGAGGATCGCAAAGATCAACTCCTGCTTTCTCAGATTGGCGGCGCCTTCGATTTTTAGTTCTCGGGCCACGTCATTGAGATCAGCAATTGACTTCTGTTTCAACTCTGCGAGATGCATCACTTCCCCCTTAGCTACTGACATACAACTCCTCTCGAGCCCTTGGCTCGCTTAGCGTCACAACAAATCGCTCGAACTGATTGGCCATGCGAAACGTGTTTATGTTTTTGTATCGTGATGATGACTGTAGTTTGAAATAGAACCGCTCGCGAAGGGTGTCCGCCGCCTTAACTATGCAGATTGGATGTGGTGTCCGAGATCTCCGGAGTAAGAGGGCACAAACAAAACCTTCTGCTGGCCTACGACTCCTACACTCACGCGCTTGCTAGATTTGGTTCGAGACAGGTTCCGGAATTGAGTTCTTTGATGGAGAGAATGCCTTCACACTAGAATTCTACTGCGGATGATACTCAGGCCTAGACTGGTTGTCAACAGACATCTACATTTTTCATTCTTTCACCATTTACCCCACCCCACCCCTTCCTCTCTATATCTCAGAGTCCATTTTGGGTAGGGGCCGGTTGATCCACGAATTTGAAGTGTGTTACACAACCGTGAGGAACCTTCATGGCACAAGACGAGAACGAAACCAGTCCAGAACGAGTTTTTTCCCTGTTCGAAGCCAACCTGCTAATTCCCCAGCTCCAGTCACATCTTTCCACCGTGCAAGAAGGGAAGGCAGTCCTCCTTCAAACACGCGAGGAGGTGCGGAAGGCTTCGGCCAATGCAAGCCTTGGTGGAGGCACGCCCGTCGGCATCCATTACGTCGAGAGCCTGCAAGACATCAGTACCAACCTCCATGCGATCCATGAACTGGGGGTCGTCGTCAAAGATATCGATCTTGGGCTCTGCGATTTCCCACACCTTCGTGATGGTCGAGTCGTCTATTTGTGCTGGAAGCTCGGCGAGAAGAAAATCCGTTGGTGGCACGAAGTCACAACCGGCTACAAAGATCGCTGCCCCCTTGAGGACCCTGCCTAGCAACTCCTACTCGAAGAAGAAATGGGACAACTGGGCTAGCAAGCGATAGGTTACGAATATGAAATTTGTCATTATCGGCTACGATGGACCCGAGGGAGAGGCGAAGCGCAAGATCCACCGACCTGCCCATCTAGCCAATCTAGAGCCTCTCGACAAGCAAGGCCGGGTTATCCTCGCCGGCCCCCTCACGGATAAGACTGGAAGCTTGCTGGTTCTAGAGTTTGAGACCATGGATGAGGCGGAACAGTTCGCCCAGAGTGACCCCTATACAGTTCACGGCGTGTTCGAACGAGTTGAAATTCATCCATTTAAGCAGGTCTTCCCGAAACAGAACTAGCTCGCGCCCCCTCCCTTTGCCCAGCAACCTTTCTACCCTTCTGAACCCAGTACCTTGGGAGCATTGTCCAGCGCCGCTTCGAGCGGTATAGTTGTCACATGCCTCTTCAGTATGCTCTGACTCTCTTCTTCGCAGTCACTGCGATGAGTGCTTGTTTCCAACACGCACTCGCGTCAGACACGACAATTATCGCAGAAGGGCATTATCTGATGGCCGACGGCGACACGCTCGCGCTCGCTGAAGAAAAAGTTCTCCATCGGGCCCAGCGCAGAGCCATCGAAGAAGCGGGCATGTACCTAGAATCAACCTCCTACGATTTTGAAAAAAGCTCAGGAGGCAAGAGCTTCCAGGCCAGTTCTCTGGAGATTCGCACCATCGCAGCAGCGATCACAAAAACCGAAATTCTAGAATCCCGCCGCTCCTTCGAGAATGATCGTCCCAGCTTTTTCGTGCGTATCCGCGCTATCGTTAATCTCGATAATCTTCAAGCCGCCATTCGCCGTTGGCAATCCGAACAACAGTTTGCAGAACACTTCCGGCAGCTCCAGAAAGAAAATGCCGATCTGAGAGCTCAGCTACACGAGCTACGGACCACTCCTACCGGCGTGCGTACTCTGATCATCGAGCCGCCTGGTCGAAATGGAGCCCATGAGCGGGCGCGCACGTTGGTGGAGAGTGCCATTCAAACGCTAAACCTGCGGCAGAAGCTTGACATGACAACCCAAGCCGCAACCTTGGACCCTCAGTCCATAGACCCCTTGATTGTGCGTGGCCAGACATACTTGCGTCTCGTATCTGCCACATACTCGAATACATCCAGGCCCAGCGAATATTCGGAGTATATCGACAATGCCCGGATGGATTTTGATCGGGCGCTCATCATCGACCCAAAGAATACGTGGGCCCTACTCGGACAAGGCGACGTGAATACCTGGTTGAAACGTCCAGACGACGCAGCTCACTCATATGGACAAGCGCTCGCATTGGATCCCTTCTTTGATGTTGCGCACCGTCGCCTGATCAATTTGTATATAACCCAAGCCCGCACACTCACCACCACAAAACAGTGGTCGTCCGCGCTCATGGTTCTCCAGAAGCTCTTGAATCCCCAGATACCGGACAGCTGGCTCCCCGACCACAAGGAAGCCTTCTTCCTCCGGAGCGAGATCTATCAAAAAATGAACCAGCCGACTCAAGCCATCGATGACTTGACTGTCGTCCTTCGAGTTGAGCCCACACATGCGCAAGCTCTCCTCTCCAGGGCTAAACTCTATCAGGAACAGCTCCAGGGACGTCTGGCCAAAGAAGACTTCGAACGGGCTTGCATTCTTGGGTCGGTAGAGGCTTGCGAGCAGCTTCCTTAACGTCGTTTCAGCCCACTGCTTTTCCTACGATTTTCATTATCTGTCAAGACGCTGAACCTCCCCCTTCTGATTTGACAACCAAAACGAGCGACACCTATAATCGATGCGCTCTCTGCGAGACGTGAGTTCCTGTGCTACCTGCATAGGCGCAGTTAGTTCAAAAGGCCTAAACCCACACTACCGAGTAGACCAAAAGCTCCCCTAGGTGGGCCTTCTGCGAGGTTGCGGAAGGGGCGTGAAAAAGCTTAAAGTGTAAAGAGAATCAAGCCTGTGAAAATCGTCGTTTTGATAGGTCGCCTCAACCTTTTACTCGGAGTGTAGGCCGTAATGAGTGACTACCGCGTGCTCCCAGGACCGGAACATTTTCTTCCCCCCGCTGCCGCCAGCATGGGCATTCGATTACCAAACCCGGGTGAAGCCCACATCAACGGCGTGATCGTCTCTGAAGAGAAAGCCTACGAAGAAGCCGCAAAGCAATTCTTGATGGCCAAAGTGCCGACGCTTTTCCCAGGCCCTTTGGTGCTGTGGGCTTGGAATGAAAATGCCGCCAAGAAAGCGACTGCTATTCGCCATCTCTACAACACGCTCAAAGAATGCGTGCAGCCAGGCCAAAAGCCGATGCTGATTCCAATGCCGGACTATCGCCCGAAGTATCCAAAAATCAACCCCGAAGTCGAAATCAATCCGAACCACCCGAATCTCACGATCTGGCACAACAAGATCGATTGCTGCATGTTCATCGGTGTGCATTGCCACCAAGCGAACCTGTCGCTCAAGATCATTCGGGGTGGAACATCCTGTTACACGATTGCGATGTGTGCCCAAGCCGGCCACGAGGACGCGATGTTGTCGTTCCGGGACGCATCGGTCGAAAAGATTATGAAACTGGCCGACTGGGTAAGAAAGCTGAAAGGGACGGTCCAACCACGGCTGACGTCAGCCAAGAGCGGAGCCTCAAACTAGCCGTTTGAGAATCCGGAAGCAGTGAAAGGAGGCTGGGTCCATGGCAGATGTAAAATCCCTCATCGGGACAAAAAATAAAAAAGGACAGACCTTTACCGATACCTGGACAATGATGCACGAAGCCCCGCGCACCCCCTCGTTCTACACGGGTAGCGAGGTCATTAAGGAAGCGCTTCGGAGGGCCAGTTGCGACGTCATGATTGCCTACCCGATCACACCGCAGAGCGAAGCGGCTGCATTGATCGGTGAACTGTTCGCTGAAGGATATATCGGCGATTACTTCCGTGGTGAGAGTGAATTTGCGGTCATGTCCCAATGCGCGGGGGCCGCATTCGGTGGAGCACGGGTCTTCACGACGACAGCAGGCCCCGGCACGATGCGCGCGATGGAGAACTTCCCCATGTGGGCAGGCGCCCGGTTGCCGATCCAGATGATCGTCACCTGTCGCGGCATCAACTCGCCGCTCTCCATTCAGCCGGACACCATCGAGATCGCCTATCTGCTGAATACCGGCATGCTTGTCTGGCATGCAGAAACCGCGCAAGACTTCTTTGATTGGATTCTCAAGGGCTACATGGTATCGGAAGAGCCGGATGTGCACCTTCCACTCGCGCTCTGCTGCGACGGGTTTTTCGTGACGCACACCAAGGATGTCGTGAATCTGACGCCGGCGGATATGTGTTTGCCGCCGTACGATCCCTATCGGTCACCCGTGCCCTGCATGGACATGGAGTGCCCCCCGGTCCGGATGATGCGCGATCCGTTCATCATGAAAAGCAACTATATCAGCTACGCCACTCATGCGAGCTGGCAACAGGAAATCTGGGCGGCAGTCGAGCGTTCCCGCAAGCACTCGATCAAGTGGCTCAATGGGTTGATCGATACGGAGAACACCGACGCGGAAATCGTAATCGTCGCATCCGGAACAGCTGTCTCGCAATCACGCGAAGCCATCCGCTTGCTGGAAGATGAAGGCGTTCGCTGCGGACTCGTGAAAGTGAAAACGCTCCGCCCGTGGCCGGAGGAAGAAATCCGCGACGCCACCAAGAATGCAAAGCACATCTTCGTACCAGAGTTCAACGTGATTGGCTGGCTGGCCAAAGAAATTCGCGCGACGGTTCCGAATCCCCAACGCGTGCATGCCGGCCCGCATGTGTGCGGAGGCATGACCATGCCGCCGGAGATCATCGTTCAGGAAATTAAGACGGTCCTCGGAATGAAGACCTTCTCCATGGCCGGTCGTGGAAGCTGAGCAGTAAACATCAGAACCAGTTCGTGACCAAAGCGCGAATCTGAGGAGGTATATATAAAATGAGCAAAGAGCGTATTAAGATTTCGGAAGACCTGTACGATATCATGCCGTCCGACTATCAGGATCTCGTCAAGAGCGCGACCTACGGCAAAGAAGATCGTGGCTGGAAAGATATCGGGACGTCCAAGGAACTCATCGAACAGCATTCACTCTGTGCCGGCTGTCCGGAGTCGATGGCCTTCCGTTACATCCTGGCCTCGCTGCCGAACCCTGAAGATACGGTCATGGTCGGCTCAACCGGCTGTACCAGCTTGGTGTTCCCGATGGTTGCCGTGCACAACATTCACTCCCTGTTCGGTAACCAGAACGCGATCGCGTCCGGATTGAAACGCGCATTGAGCGTCCGTTTCCCTGACCGGACGAAAGACGTGGTCGTGCTGGCCGGCGACGGCGCCACCGTCGACATCGGTTTGGACATGACGCTTCAAGCCTGGTTCCGTCAGGAGAAGTTCACCACGATCTGTTTCGACAACGAGCTCTACGCCAACACCGGCGGACAGGAGAGCGGACTGATGCAGAAGGGATTCGTCGCCAAGATGGCTCCGGTTGGAAAGCTCTTCGACAAGGTGCGACTGCCTGAAATAGCCCGTGAATCCGGCTGCCATTATGTGGTGCAATGCACGGTCAGTAAGCCTTCGGTAATTGAAAAAGTCATCAGGAACGCCGTGTTTGTGGCTCGTGAAATCGGGCCGACCTATCTGCAGCTCTATACCCCCTGCATCCTGGAGATCGGCAAGAACAGTATGGAAGGGCTGCAGGAAATGCGGGATTCTGAAAAGCCGACCGAGCGATTTGCATACAAGGAATACGTCAGCGAGCCGGCCAAGCAGCTTCTCGCTGAAATCGCCGCGAAGGACAAGGAACGGAAAGCCGCCGCCAAGCAACTTGCGGGACAGGCCTAAGAAAACCGGAGGTCGCTCATGATTAAGAAAAGGCTCAACATCCGGATGTCTGGCTTGGGCGGGCAGGGCGCAGTCACCGCAGCCCACGTCATGGCCATGGCGGCCAACCGGGATGGAAAGTTTTCAATATCGAATCCATTTTTCGGTGCTGAGAAGCGTATGGCGCCTGCAGAAAGCTACTGCCGCATCGGCATCGAACGGATCTACGACCGGGGGGAGCTGGTATTTCCTGATGTCATCGAAGTGTTTCACCCTCAGGTCATCACGATGGGGAAAAGCTATACCATGCCCTTCTACTCGGGCGTGAAGGAAGGTGGAGTCGTCATCATCAACTCCGACCAACCCCTTCTGTCAGAAGAAGACATTCAGCGGTTGAAGGATCTAAACGTCGCCTTGTTTTACATCGCAGGAACCGAGCTCGCGATCGAGGTTGCCGGCACCGAGCTATCGACGAACATGGCCATGATCGGCTCGGTGGCAGGCATTACCAAATGCGTCTCCATGGAAGCTCTCGACGGCGCCTTACAAGAGCGCTTCGGGAAGAAGTTCGTGGCATCCGGTGGAACGGCCTCATTGGACGAAGCGATCAAGAAGAAATTCGCCAAGAAAGAAATGCTGCTGGCGAAGAACCTAGCGGTGGTCAAGCGGGCCTATGAGATCGCCGGCGAATGGGCCGAGAAGAACAAAATTGAGCTGCGGGTCGGCAATCCTGCTGTTGTGGCTTAACGAGAGAGAAGGAACCACGTCGCATGTATAACGTAGCGCAAGTCATCGACGAGAAGTGCGTAGCCAAGAAGGGCTGCCGCCTCTGCATTATGTACTGCCCGGAGGCCAACTGCCTCGACCTCAACGTCACCAAGATGGTCGCAGAAGTGAACATTGATCGCTGCAAGGGCTGTGAGCTCTGCGTGGTCGTCTGCAACGCCGCAAAACACCAGGCGATTGAGATGCAGGCCGTCAGCGCCACAGGGCAGCTGATGACCCATAAGGGTGAGTCCGCAGCCCTCGGACAAGCCTACCAAGGATAAGCAGACCAACGCGTCTTAAAAACCCCATAGCGTCCCACGCTATGGGGTTTTTTGTTGGCGCAGGAGGATATCGTGGCGAGTGAAGATAACGTCATTAACGAACTGCTCAGGGAAATCTCCGGCTTGATCAACGAGTATCCCAAGGCGCTAGAACGACGCGCCTCCGTCATTCAAGCGGGGGGCAAAGATCCGGAATTAGTTGAAAAGCTCGTCAAAGCCGCGGACACCATGCGCGACAGCGGCAACCTCTACCTGACCTGGGCCCAACACTACGCCGCCATGGCCGAGGGGAACCTCGACGCCTCCTCTGACGAGGATGAGACAGAAGATTTCGGCGTTTAAAAAAGACTCCCCATTCTCCAAGAAGTTTTGCTAGAATACTCTCCGCTTCCGATTGAACCCCTGTTCCCCGGTAGCTCAGTTGGTAGAGCAGCCGGCTGTTAACCGGCTGGTCGCAGGTTCGAGTCCTGCCCGGGGAGCCATAAACACAACAGACAGAGGGCTGTCGGCTCATGAGCCGACAGCCCTCTGTCTGTTTATCGCACCCCATCCGCTATGCGACCACAAAAGATGGTCATTGAATGAACGTATGTGGCAACCCCGCTTGGCCGGACACCTGATCGCCATCCGACCACTTCCTTTATTCAGCATGCGCACGAATCGGTGTTTTGCATTATGATCACGCTATGACTGGCTCTTCGTCGTCGTTTCAGCCACCATTTCTTCTCCGCAATGCTCATGCGATGACGCTTGTGCCGCGGTACTGGCCACGGGACATGTCATTGACAGCACTCCCGCAAGAATCTCGCCTCTTCTCCATCGATCCCGCCACGCAATTGCTCGGGATCTGTCACTGGCAACAGAACCGCACCGCCGCACCGACGGCTATTTTAGTTCATGGGCTCGAAGGTTGTAGTGAGTCTCCCTATATGCGCGGGATTGCAGCGAAGGCCTACCGTGCCGGCTTCAATGTCATCCGCATGAATCAACGGACCTGCGGGGGCACCGAGCAGTTCACACCAACGCTCTACAATAGCGGCCTCAGTGGAGATTATCGGGCCATTGTGCGCGAGCTCGCCACGGTTGATCATCTCGACCGCATCTGGCTCGTGGGCTATTCCATGGGCGGGAATCTCGTCTTGAAAGCAGCTGGCGAGATCAGTAGGACGGAACTAGCCTTAGCCGGGGTCGCGGCCGTCTGCCCTAATATCGACCCCACGCAGTGCGCCCATGCCTTGGAGGAGCCTCGCAACTGGCTCTATCATCGCCACTTTCTTGTGAGACTCAAAGCACGGCTGCGGCGAAAGTCTGCGCTGTTTCCCGGCAAGTGGGACCTCTCCGGGCTCGACCGGATCTCCAGGATCAGCGAATTCGACGACCGGTACACCGCCCACGACGGTGGCTATCGGAACGGCCCCGACTACTATAATCGCGCCGGTGCACGCCACGTCATCGGGTCCATTACCGTCCCCGCACTCATCATCACCGCTCAGGATGACCCCTTCATCCCCTACTCCATGTTCACCGCTCCCCTGATTGAGAACCATCCGCAGATCCAAGTGATGGCGCCACGCTACGGAGGCCATTGCGGATTTTTTCAATGGAGTCGAAACGGAGAAGATCCTTACTGGGCAGAGAATAGAATTGTGGAATTTCTGCGGGGGCGCCGATGAGGAGACCCGGCTGCGTCGGGCTTGACGCAGCCGGTGAACGATGACCCTACGCAGCCCTGCATCACTTGCGGAAATCCCTCGCCGCAACAAGCTAGGGCGCGGTTTTCGACCTAGCCGACTGCGCTATGGAGATGGGAACGGACATCCTGCGCGTAGGTTTTGAACGGATCCGGCATGGGAAAAGGCGCCCGGCCGCGCACTTGGAAGATCGACCAATTGATCACGTAGGCAGGAAAGAAGCGCTCATCGGATTTGGCGTCATCCGGCGCTGCGGGAGGTCCGGAGGCCAGCAAATGCTTGACCAGCTCGCTCCGTCCATAGGCTCGCGTGTTCCTCGGCGCATGCTCCATGGCGAGGTCAATGACCTTGTCTGTCGTCAATCGAGGCACCCGGCCTTCCTGCAGCAACCCATAATAGAGGCTCTTCTCCGGATGCAGATTGTGGTACTCCAGATCGAGACTTTTCAACATGGGGTCGTGCCAATCCACCTGCTCGGATTCACGGTAGGCATCCAGCAGCCACAGCTTGGACGCCCAATCGACGCGCCCCACCAGCTTGGCATAGTCCCCGCGCAAGTCTTGGAGCACGGCCTCCCACTGCGCGAGCACCCACTCCGTTTCCTCGTCCTGCCCTTTGCAATGTTCCTGCGCAGCAGCCAGAAACCGTTCCTGGATATCGATGGCCGAAATCGTTTTCCCTGATTGCAGCCGAACCATCCAGTGACGATCTTGGTCTTGAGAAATCTCCTGCAAAGTCTCCACGGGCTCGTTGATGTCCAGGTCACTCGGGGCGTGCCCCTCTTCAATGAGTTGCAGGATGAGACCGGTCGTTCCCAACTTTAACGCCGTCGCGAACTCCGCCATATTCGAATCACCGAGCAATAAATGGATGCGCCGGTACTGATTGGGATCAGCCAGCGGCTCATCTCTGGTGTTGATGATGGCGCGGTTCTGCTGCACCCATTCAAAAAAATCGTTCACGATGTGATCGGCGCGCTGCGAGATTTGATAGGGGAGCTCGTTGAGATCCGGTCCATGCCCCACGCCCGCACGCGAAATGAGCAATCGATCCGTTTGAATCCAGGCATCCTGCGGGCTCGCTGAGCCCACACGACCTGACCCGGTAAAGATCTGTCTGGTCACCAAAAACGTTACCAGCGGCCCCAACCCTCGCTTGGTGAACGGGAATTGCCTCGTCACCAGATAGTTTTCGTGAGAGCCGAAGGTGGCGTCGGTCTCGTGATCAATGTTGTTTTTGATCAGCGAGACGGTGTCGGCCCAGCCCAATTCGTTGATCGCCTGCTGTAAGATCTGATCACCGGCGCGATCCGAGGCCACCACATCCATCAAGCTTTCGCACTCGGGCGAAGCATACTCCAGATGTCCCATATCGAGGTAAATTCGCCCGGCGTTGGTCAAAAACCCGCCGTTCCCAGGCGGCTCGTCATGACCGCGATGATGCAGATCCAGCACGCCACGGCGTTGCACATGAAAAATTTGGTCGCGAAGTTTGTGCGCAAACCAGGTGGGAGAATGGTCCGGCTGCTCTTGCTGCACCAGGAGGCCGTACTCCGTCTCGAGTCCGAAAATTCTGTTCAGCATGTCATGATGCGAGCGCGGCTTTGAGATCGTTGGGCAGCAATCGCCCGAGCTCGTCCTGGTTCAGTGCGCGATACTTGGATGTTCCCGGCTGATTCCGATCGAGCACCGCACACTCGATGGTTTTCTCTACCACTCTGTCCCGCAAATGCGCGGACAGGCTGGCGGCGTCCAGAGAGGCTGGTTTCGCTGCAGGCGTCGGCTTCTCATCGCCTCGTTCCTTGTCTTCGCTCGCTTGCCTTTGGGCTCGGTCACCTAACGCCCAGGCGCGGAGGGCCGTGGCCACAGCCTGCGCCAGCGACAGGCCCGATGACATTTCCTGATGAAGATACGATGTCATCTCCTTCTGAACCGCAGGAGTCGCAGCCAAGACGGCACAGCCCGTCGTTTCCTCAAACGTGCCGTCATAGTTGATCGTGAGGAGCGTATCTTTCTCCGGCTTCTGACCAAGCTCGGCAAGGAGAACCTTCAAGATGAACGGCGCCTTGTAGACCTCCTCAAACGCCTGTTTGATCACCGGAGCCATGCCATACTTCACCAGGCGCGAGCCGGTCACATCTGAAGGGGACCGGTTGAACCCTTCGGTGTGCGCCATCTCCAACAGGCTAAACCGGAGTTTCTCCAGATCCGCCGGGTGGCCCAACCCGCCCAGCGCGATCCGGTCATAGATTTCGTACAGCTTCGGGGTGCCCTTGCTGACGGTGACGAGCGCGAGGCCACCGTCATAGGTCAAGGCCACGACAGGACTGCCTTGCTTGAACTGCTCGTCGAGATACGTCCGGCGGTTGCCGACCGCTTCCACCCACCGATAGGGTTCTTCATACATGGCGCAGCACCTGTGCTTCATAGAGCGGTTTTAATTGTGCATCCGGCACCGTTCGCACACCGGCTCCCGTAATTAGTTTTATGATCGGATACAGGCTCGCCTCACGATTGATCCCCCCGGTCGCGGAATCGAATTCCGCCGCGCTGGTGAGCAATCGCAAGGCTTGAATCGTCGCCTGCTCTTCAGGCAACGCCACAAGTGGTTGCTCCCCCCACGTATTCACATAGTGCAAAATCCCTCGAATTGTCGGGGAACCAGATCCAGACACCGCATACTCAACTCCTTCGAACTCTGCGCCGAGAATATCGTAGAAAAAGATCTTGGCCGTGCCTTGCTCGAAATCATAGCCGGCGAAAATCGGCGCGACCGCCCCGGTTCCAGCCAACGCAGCAGAGACATTGTCCTTCAAGAGCTTCGACACAGCGCGCAACTTCCCTTCGAAGCTCAGTTCTTGGAGCTGCGTCCTCCGATAATATTTGAAGGAATGCTCCAAAACCCGCACCATCTCATAGGCCGTGGCAGGCACCCCGGCGATCGCCATAACACTATGGCGATCGATCTCAAGCACCTTATCGGTCCTATCGTACATCACCATATTGCCGGCCGTAGCTCGTCGATCGCCCGCCACCAGCACCCCGTCCCGATACTTAAACGCCAGAATCGTTGTGGCCGTCGTGAATTCTTGCCCGCTCCCTACTTGGGCGGAACTCCCCAATGTGTACCCCTGCTCTTTGAGCAGTTGAAAGAAATCACCTTGCATGCCCATTTAGTCACTCCTCGTAGTATTAGCACTCTCCGTTCGCCCTGAGCTTGTCGAAGGGCTCTTGGCTAAACGAGATACTTCGCTCCAGTCACCCCTTATCATGGCTTCTTTTTTTCTTCCGACTCCAACCTTTGATTTGCATCTCGCACGCGAGCGCTTGGTCGCGCGTCGGAAAATCCTGCGAAAAAACAAGCGTCACAGGCAACCGGGTTGACGTGTACCCTCCACTCTCTCCCGCCCGATGTTCAGCGATACGCCTCTCAAGATTATCGGTATGTCCTGTGTAATACGACTTATCTGCACATCGCAGAATATAAACCCAAAAAACCATACAACCTTAAGAATGATCCCTTCGACAAGCTCAGGGCGAACGGGAAAGATCAATACAGTTTCAATCTTACTCTCCTGTCCGTTGCCGATATTTCTCTGCTTGCTTCGGATCAACTTTCCGCATCCGCTTGAGCAAATTGTCTTTGTCAGGCGAGCCGGTCTCTGGTCGTTTTGGGCCACCACCTTCTTCAGACGGTCCTGGCGACTTCGGCATCGGATCGATAGGCCCCTTGCGGCGCTCTGGCATCGTCATATCGTTCATGATGGTGAATCCTTTCGTTGCTTCCATGTCGCGACCGCATCAGCCGGGGACGCGGCTGCCTCAAAAATCTCGACACAGATCTTCACGTCTTCAGGGTTGAAGAGGTCGTCCATCTCCAACGTCTTCGGAATCAGCCCACCGGAAAACTGAATCCGCTCCCACTGCATGGACTTGATCTGATCAGGAAATCGACGCACACAGAGCCCCCGCAGGCCTCCGCGTGTGTCTTGTGGTCCGGTCGAAAGCGCCTGCTCCACATCCGCCTCAGACGTCATCCGCCAGGCTTTCCCTTCGGCTTCAAGCCCCAGATACAATCCACGTTCAGCACTCACATTATGATATTCCAGATCCAAGCTGGCTAACCAGGGATCGTCCCAACCGATCCGCTCTTCTCGCACAAAGGTTTCGAGTAACCACAGCTTCGTCACCCAATCGAGCTTGCCGACCAATTGGCTTCGCTCCTGAGTGAGCAGGCGCAAGGTCTCACCCCACTCACGCAACACCCAATCCGATTCTGCATCAGTGCCGGCCAACGTTCGCTGAGCCGCTAGATAATACTGTTCCTGTATCTCCAATCCTGAAAGCGTGCGCCCGTTCTTCTGGCGAACGGTGGCTTTGAGATCGGGGTCGCGCGATACCTGCTTGATGGCAGACACCGGCTGCTCCAGTTCAAGAATCGGCGCAGCGCCCCGCTCGATCAAGTCCAGCACCAACTGCGTCGTGCCCACCTTCAGCGCAGTCGCGTACTCACACATGTTGGCATCGCCGATGATCAGATGCAGCCGGCGGTACTTGTTGCGATCGGCATGCGGCTCATCGCGCGTGTTCAGGATGGGCCGGTTGTGCATCGTATCGACGCTCAACTCGGTTTCCATAAAATCGGCCCGCTGCGACAGCTGATAGGCACCCGGCACACATCCGGACTCTTGCGCTTCGATTCCCACCTTGCCGGCCCCGGCAATCACTTGCCGGCTCACTAAGAACGGCAGCAAACCCGCCACGAGCTGAGGGAACGGGATTGAGCGCGACACAAGATAGTTGTCGTGGCAGCCATAACTGTGTCCATGGAAATCCGTATTGTTCTTATAGAGCTGCACATGGGGGCCGCCGAGCCTCTTGTTGCGACGATCTGCCGCCCGCTGGATGATTCGTTCGCCCGCGCGATCGTGGGCCAACAAATCTTTCAGGCTTCGGCATTCCGGCGTGGAGTACTCGGGATGCGTATGGTCATTGTAGAAGCGCGCGCCATTCGGCAGCACCAGGTCGCTTTTCATCTCATGGAAGGAAAACGGCCGATGGGCATCGACCTTTGCAAACTCGTCTTCTTCCTGATCCTGCGCCAAACCGGAAACACGGAATCCGCGCACATCTTCATGGGGATCTTCGCCGGCGTAATCCCAGCGTCGTTCAAACGAGGCGGTGAGATGCGCCCGCACCACTTCCATCGATTCAACGACCGGATCGACTTCATCCAGATCGTCGCGCGTGATGCCGTACTCGGTTTCGATCCCGAAAAGACGCATGAAACAAGCTCACAGGCTGACAGGCTGACAGGCTAGGCTTCGACCTTGTTGCTTGTCAGCTTGGACACTTGTCAGCTCTCTCTCATATAATCTGATTGATCAATCGCTCTTCTACTTGCCGGCCACACCGGAACGACGACACCCCGACGACCTGTTCGGGATGATGATCGAGCAACTTCAACCATTCTTCCGCCGCATCATCCGGCGGCAACATCTCGCCCTCGCGGAACTCTTCTGACACGGCATCCAGCAGATCCTTCGCCACCAATCCCGAAGGCTTCCCGGCTTGGATCGTGCGATCGATGGCCTTTTCCTTCGCGCGCTGGACAATGGACGAGAGAATCGCGCCGCTGACGAGATCGCCCCGATAGAGCACCTTGTTTTGGCCGGTGCGCAGTCGGATGGAGAGGAGCCGGTTCTCATCCGTCCGTTTGAAGATCGCGTCGATGACCTCTTCAACCAGCGATCCAAATACTTTCGTTTTTCCCCCGCCTCGTTCGGCCACGACAGCCGGATCAAGCGGCAACTCCTCCGTGAGATAGACCTTCAGAATCTCGGCGGCCGCCGCACGGTCGGGACGACTGACTTTAATCTTCCGATCGATTCGACCGGGACGCAGCACGGCCGGGTCAATCAGGTCCGGCCGATTCGAGGCCAGGATAATGACGACGTCGCGCAGCGATTCGATGCCGTCCATTTCGCTGCAAAACATCGGGACGAGCGTGTTGGAGATATTGAACGAACGCATCGCGCGCCGCGTGCCGAGAATGGATTCCGCTTCATCGATAAAGATGAACGGCAGCGCGCCCTCTTTTCGGCGAGCCCGCGCCTGGGCGAACAGATCGCGGACCATCCGCTCGGACTCCCCCAACCACATGTTGAGGATCTCAGGCCCCTTAATATGGAGGAAGGCCCCGCTGGTCACAGGAGGACGCTGATCCGATCCGCTCGCTTTCGACTCACTGACCAACTTCGAGAGGCTGCCGGCCGCCGCCTGCCCGATCAACGTTTTTCCACAGCCGGGCGGGCCGTACAGCAAGAACCCTTTCGGCTGGGAGAACTTGAACTGTTCAAACGTCTCCGCATGGAGCAAGGGATACTCGATGGCTTTGCGGATGGCACTGATCGCCTCACTCTGCCCACCGATCTGTTCCCAGGTCACCTTTGGCACTTCGTCGAGCACATGTTTGCTCGCCTTACGGTCTTCCAGTTTCTCGATGGCAATCCGATGGCTGGGATCAATACGCACTTCATCGCCCGCTTTGAGATCCACGCCAACCAGGTCACTCGACCGCTGAAGAATCATCGACTGGCGGCCCATCTCTTGTTCAAATCGCAAGCGGCCATCAGCAAGGGCTTCGGACAATTTGAGGATCGGCCCGTTCAAGTCGTACCCCAGCGTCTTGATCACCGCATAGGCTTCATTGACCAAGATCTGCGTCCCGACCTTCAGATCGGTCGCAGGCACGCGGGGATCGACATTGGCATAATACTCGGCGCCGCCCACCAGAATTCTGGCCAGCCCTTCCCCGGGAATCTCCAGCAACGTGCCGATGCGATTCGCCGGCGCGGTGAGCTTGGCCACGACTTCGCTGATTTTTTTGAGCTCCGCTTCGCGCTGCTGATTCGACGCTGAGCTCAGCATCACGGCATGGCGGAGCTTGTAGAGAATTTTCTGGCGGGGATCGTCTTCGGAAAAGGCCGCGAGACATTGTTCGATCAGTTCGAGCGGATCGGTCCCCGTCTGCGCCTCGCGCTTGCCGGCCTCACGACCGGTCCCGTCACCAGATTGCGGATGGCTGATATCGGTCGGGCGATGATCGCTCATGGATGGTCCTTATTCTCAGTCGGAGAAGGATGGTGCGAAGGTCTAAACCCGTAGGCATCTTAGCACAGACTCTTTGCCGTCTGCCCAGGCCTGCCGGGCTAGTTGACCGCCTGCAAAATCAGCTCGATGGACTGGCGTTTATTATTTCGGAGCACGTCCACGGTCGCACGATCCCCGACTTTGTGCCGCTCCATGATATCCATTAAGTCATCGATGGTGCCAACCGGTTTTCCATCGACGGCGACGAGAATGTCGCCGAGTTCGATGCGGCCGGTTGAGGTCTCCCGCGCCCCGCGCAACCCGGCTCGATCTGCGCTGCCGCCACGCGAGACCTTGCCGATGATCAGTCCTTTGATGCCCCACCGTTTGGCGATGGAATCGGGAACCAACGAGATGCCCAGGCCAGGCCGGATGAGTTTCCCATGCTTGATGAGTTCAGGCACGATGCGGTTCACCGTATCGACCGGCACGGCGAATCCGATGCCGGCGTACGCCCCGCTGGGGCTCACGATCTGGGTATTCACGCCAATGAGACGTCCACTGCTATCGAGCAGCGGCCCACCGGAGTTGCCCGGGTTGATCGCGGCGTCGGTCTGGACCACTCCTTCAATCGTCCGGTTCGACATGGATTTGATCGTCCGCCCCAGGGCACTGACCACACCAGTCGTCAACGTGTGATCCAGTCCGAAGGGATTGCCGATCGCCAACACTTTTTGGCCGACCCGCAAGTCATGCGACGCCCCAACGGCCAGCGGCTCCAGCACCGTCTCGGGAGCCTGAATCTGCAGCACGGCCAGGTCATGATCAGGATCGGCCCCGACCACCGTCGCCTTATGTTCCGTACGATCGGCCATCGTCACGGTGATGGAGTCGGCGCCATACACGACATGAAAATTCGTCACGATATGGCCCTGCTTGTTCCAGACAAACCCGGAACCGGAGCCTTTCGGCACCTCAAACAAATCGAACGACCAGAGATCGCGTTGAATCGCCGTGTTGGCGATGAAGACGACGGACTTCGTGGCTTTTTCGAACACGGCCATCGTGGCCCGTTCATCGGCGCCCAATTCGGCAGGAGATGGCGTGACGGTGCGTGGTTTCCCCTCCGGCCCCTCGTAATTTCCACCGAGCGGCTTGCCCCATTCAACGGCACTGACAACAGCCGCAGTGAGAACGCAGGCAACCGTCGCGGTCGCGGCTCCGATCAAGAGAACTCGTGGCCAGTTCATAGGCACTACTCACCGATGATTTGGAGAATGAGCTCGCGTGTGCGGGATCGCGTGTCGAAATCGATCACGACGATTTGTTGCCAGGTGCCGAGTTGAAGCGCCCCCTCGGAGAAGGGGATCGTGACAGACGGCCCCTGCAGCTGTCCGCGCAGGTGGCTGTGGCCATTGTCTTCTCCTGGATTTCTCGTATTGTGCTGCCACGCCGGATCAGCCGGCACCACGCGATCCCAGAAGGCTTTCGTATCGGCCCTGATGCCGGGTTCGTCTTCGATAATCATGATCGAGGCGGTCGTGTGCTTCACAAACACCGTGATGATTCCCACGGCCAATCCCGCTCCGGCTACTGCTTTAGAAACGGCCTTCGTAATATTTTCAATTTGCGTGTCCCCTGTCATCTCGACCTGGAACAGAATCGTCTTCACGGCCATCAGCAACCTCCCGACACGAGCCCGCGTAAATAGTGCCGCTCCAGCCTGGTCAACGGACCACCGCGCGCCTCTTCAAGAATGGCATCGAAAGCCCCTTCACCGGCAAGCGTTCTGAGCGCGTCCATGACCGCTGTGCTCACAATGCCCTCCTGCGCCAACTTGTCGAGATACGCAAAGGCGTCTGCCAGCGTTTCTTTCTTCCGCGCATAATAGTCGCGCCCGCGCTGCTGATTGCTATAGGCCTCGAACTGTTCGCAAGCCACCAGGATTTCCGCCAACTGTTTGACCCACGGTTTCGCAGTCGCCAGTCGTTCTGGGTAATAGTAATAGAGCATCACAAGCTGCATCCAGGGAAGCCACGTCACACCCAGCTTCGTAATGGTCGGCTTCACCGCCCGGAGTCGCCGTGCAAGACGACGCGCGTAGCCCAGCCGCATCTCGACTTGCTCAGCCGCCCAGCGGTCCATCTCAATACCGGCCGCTTCCAGATCGCGGCGATACAATGACAAGAAGGCCTCCGTCTCACGGCCATACCTCGTTTCAGGGTGAATGGCCCTCCATTCACGAGGCCTGGTTGGAATGCCCCGCTCCTTGGCCCAGGACCAGATAGTTCCGAAGAGTTGTCGATCAAGCCCGGCCCGGCCCAAGTCGTGCAACAGACAGGCAATCTGATAGGAGCGAACCCGCTCGCTGGGGTGCCCCAATCGCGCAGCCACCGCCGCGCACATGCGCGCCGTCCGCACCGCATGGGGCCGATCGTACCCTCGGATCAAACGCCCGTTCCGTTTCGGATGGGGATAGTCGTAGAGCCGCATCAACCCGGCCACAAGCGGGCGGGCGATCAGAAGAGGCGCTGATGGGCGAGGCGTCGGCATAGAAGGCACTGAGAAAGATTCCAGGTGAGGAGC
>JAHFES010000007.1:0-5503 GCA_023248355.1 Nitrospiraceae bacterium | reverse complement strand
TCGGATGGGGATAGTCGTAGAGCCGCATCAACCCGGCCACAAGCGGGCGGGCGATCAGAAGAGGCGCTGATGGGCGAGGCGTCGGCATAGAAGGCACTGAGAAAGATTCCAGGTGAGGAGCGGCGTCAGGCAGGCAGAATATCGTCGGATGAAACGGGGTGTCAAGGAGACAGACCGCGCCGCTCACTCGCTCAATCGAGAGAATTTTGCTATGCTGCGATCCACTGAACATTCTCGCAATGCACACCTGCATGAGGCCCCCGTGTCACGATCGCTCTTCATTTCATTCGTACTGATCAGCACCCTCGTCGCCTCTGACCCCGCGAAGACGTGGGCCGGCACGTTCGATCATCTCACCGAGCTGACGGGCAAAGTGAACCCGATCGTCACACTCAAAGGCCGCGATAATTTCACGAGCGAATATCGCTATGACGTATCCGTGAGGAATCTCTCGCCGGACGCCATCGTCGGCGACTCGCTTATCATCGTGCTCGACAAGATCACAAACTTGGCCGGCGAGGAGCGGGAGGTGTTCAAGAGTGCAACCGTTTTGAGCCAATTTGATGTCCTGGGGCAGGACGGCGAAACGGACGACGGCAAAGCCTTTTTCAGGATTCCAGCCGGCAACGGACCTGACCTTCCGCCGCAGACCGACAGTCGACCGGCAAGCGTACGCATCAGAAACAAAGACTATCTGGCCGTATTCACGCCGTTCTTCCGTGTCTATGGGCTGAAGCGACAGACACAGGAACCGGCACGGCGCAGCGACACACCGACACCACCGGCAACGACGCCGGCTCCCGCACAACCCAGTCACAACACAATCGACAAGCTGATCCAACTGTTGATTAAAAAAGGCGTGCTGACGGAAGAAGAGTGGCGCAAGGCCAATCAACCATGAGCGATAGTATCTGTGGCGCCTGCCAAGGCACCTGGCCGAGAGAAGACCATTTCATTGCCGATCTGGGACTATCAAAAGCCTATCTCCATGACGACCAGTTTTTCCCAGGCTGGACCGTGGTGGTCTTCCAACGCCACGCGACAGAACTCTTTCATCTGGCGCCGACAGAGCGGATGCAACTGATGGAAGAAGTGAACCTGGTCGCCAAAACCCTGGCTCAAGTTTTTGCGGCTAAGAAGATCAACTATGAACTCCTCGGCAACCAACTCCCCCATATCCACTGGCATCTGATCCCCCGCCTGGCCACCGATCCCGCTCCCCTCGAACCGGTCTGGCGGGTGCCGCATGAGCCGGTGCTCCGCTCCAGGCCTGATCTCCAGGTCACCATCCATCTCCTACAACAGGCCATCCAGAAAGCCCGCTGAATCACGAATCGCCGCTCCGCCCCGCGCATTCGACGCAACCCACCTTCGTGGGATTCGATGGTATACTACGGTCCAGCTTTGACATCAGCCTCCGGAGGGTCACAGGTTTCCGATGCGACGTCGATTGGTACTGGTGACCATCCTCATTGCGTATCTCGTCGTTCGACCGCCCGTCGATTCGTTGTTCGCACAAACGTCAGAAGAGTCGGCTCCAGTACCGCCTGTTGAAAGTCTTGCACCTGATCCAACTCCTCCCCGAGATGAACCTCTGCTTCCCGAACTGACGCTGCATGAGCCTGAAGACGCCGTCATAGTACTCGGCGAGTTGCGCGGCGCAGTCCGCCTCTCTCCGAATAGCGCGGAAGACCGGTTGAAGTTGGCACTAGGGCTCTATCATATCGGGGATCTCGACGCCGCGCTCGACGAATGCCGCGTCGCACTCAAGTTGAAACCGAACAACGCCAAAGCTCTTCTGCAACTCGGCATCATGCTAATGACTAAACAGGATGGGCGTGCTGCCGCCACGGCCTTGATGGAAGCCATTCTCCTCGACCCCGAGCTAACTCATGCGCATTACAGTCTCGGTAGCGTCCAATACTCGCTGGGCAATTTCAAAGCGGCGATTCAATCCTATCGCCGGGCCTTGGAACTGCAGCCGAACTTTCCCGACGCCCGCTATCGGCTCGCGCTGGTGCTGAAGCTCACAAACCAGAATCAGGAAGCGGCGCAGTTTATGGAAGAAGCGGCGCTCGGTGGCATTCCCCAGGCGCAGTACTTCACGGGGAATGCCTATCGGAACGGACAAGGCGTCGAAAAGAATCTGGCTCTGGCGATCAGCTGGTGGACCAAAGCGGTTGAATTTGGACACCAACCAGCCACAGACGCGCTCTCGAAGCTGCGACGGCAGGCCCTCTCGTCCGAGCAACCCGATCGCCGCCGGAAGGAAGCGATGGAGGCTTTCAGACAGTATCGCGATGCGCTCTGGACAGACTACCCGGATGTGGTGAGAAACGATCCGAACGAATCATTGGGTGTCGCACTTCTCAGAGACAGCCAGGCCTACAACGGAGTCACCGCGCTCTTTGCCGAAACGCTGGCTTTGAGCGAGACCGCACAGGATGAATTGGCGCGCCTCTATGAAAGCGGACTTGACACCCGTCTCGCACAATTTGATCCACGCATCCTGACCTGTTTTGAAACCACAGCGGCTGATGGATTCGTCCCGGCAAAGAAAACGCTCGCGCGCATCTATGGCAAAGGCCTCGGGGTGACTGCCAATCTGCAGAAGGCCAAGGTTCTGCTCAAGGGACTACCGAAGCAGGACATACAAGCCGTCCTCGACGAGATCGCTGCACACTGAGTCGTAATCATGCTTGACGCCTCACGCCTCTGGCGAAAATTTCTGAGCAGCCCCTGGCTCCAAGCCGGTGCGATGGGGCTCCTCGCAACGATCCTAGCCCTGGCCTTGTGGGCCCCGGCCCCTGCCACCTACATCGCGCTGGACTGGACGGCCTATGACCTCTGGCTCAGCCGTCGCGCTCCCATTCCCGTCAGTTCGTCCCTCGTCATCGTCATGCGCGACCCCGCCAGCGAAGAAGCGCTCGGCACTGGTCCATGGGATCGAGCCATCCCCGCACGATTGATCACAGCGGCTCATGAAGCCGGGGCCACGGCCATCGGCCTCGACCACCGCCTCGATCATGCCAGCCCGGCACAACTCGGTGGGGCCGCGAGCGACGCGTTGCTCCTTGAAGCGTTGAAAACGGCTGGACCTCTCGTCCTGGTCCACAGTCCTGATTCACCCCTCGCCTCGGACGCGGCGATTTTCGGACACCAGCTTGTCGCCACCCAGCCCGATCATGTGGCGCGGACCGTCCCCATGATGACGGCAGTGGACTCTCAATCTGTCCCAGCGTTCGGAGTAGCAATACACGACCTGTTTCAAAAGCAGACTGCGCCGACCGCCCAACCGCTTTCCGTAGAAGGTATGGACTCTCTCCTCGTCAACTATGTCGGCGACGGAACCATCAACGCCTTCCCTACGATTCCGATTTCTGCCGTCTGGAACGCCGTCGAACACCGCGAGAGCGATCGGCTCGCCGAGTGGTTCAAAGGCAAAGTCGTCGTGCTTCTGCCAAGCCCAGTTTCAGCGGGCAGTTGGCTCTTGCCGACGGGGCAGACAGTCAGCAATTCAGTCGTGCATCTGCATCTGTTGAACATGCTGCTGACGGACAACCGGCTCTGCCAACTCGGCACAGCAAGCCGTTCTTTCGTCACGCTGCTCGTAGCCGGACTCGTAGCCTGGTTCCT
Organism: Nitrospiraceae bacterium; assembly: GCA_023248355.1. GTDB lineage: Bacteria > Nitrospirota > Nitrospiria > Nitrospirales > Nitrospiraceae > Nitrospira_D. Next base: position 1,867 of record JAHFES010000007.1, on the reverse strand, counting down.
CCTTTCCTCACGAGGCGCCATCAGCCTGTTGCTGGCGGGATCGACCATCGCCATCTATGCAGCTCTTATTCTCGCAGCGCTCGTGGCTGCCCATCTCGTCCTGCCTCTGGCGCTGCCGTTGACCGCCGCCCTGCTGGTGCTCATCGGCACCACCACCTGGAACCAGCTGACGGCGCATCAACGGCTGGTTCTCTTGGAACAAGACATGCTCCGGATTCAGCAGGAAGCAGCCGCCGTGCGGGAAGCCTTGGTCCTTCGTGAGACCCGCGCGGAGACGTTGCAGGAAGATCTCGCGGTGGCTCGCACTGCCGTCGCGCAATCCACCGGGCAACAGGAAGCACTCACGAGAACGGCCGATGTCCTTCGCGCGCAACTTGCCGAGGTTCAGGCGCAGGAAGAAGAAGCGCGCAGGACATTAGGAGGACTCGAACAGCAGTTACACAGTCTACGCGCCGCTACAAGTGAACCGGTCGCAATGGGCAATGTAGAACTCGATCGGCTCCGCGACGAATGCCGGCAGCTGGGCATCATCACGCAGGATGCCGGCCTGTTACGGCTGTACCGCGATCTGAAGAAAGGCGCGAGGTCGCCTCTGACCGTCTTGCTGCTGGGCGAACCAGGCACAGGCAAAGAACTCTGTGCGCGCGCGGTGCACCGGCTCAGCCCACGAACCGGCAAGACATTCATCGCCGTGAACATGGCCGCCATCTCGCCGGAACTGTTTGAAAGCGAACTCTTCGGCCACACGAAAGGCAGCTTCACCGGCGCCACGGCAGACCGGCGCGGCTATTTTGAACTGGCGAATCACGGCACAATCTTTCTGGACGAAATCGGCGATCTGCGATTGGATCACCAGAGCAAGATGCTCCGGGTGTTACAGGAGAAGTCCTTCTATCGCGTAGGGGCGACGACTCCGACCACGGTGGATGTGCGCATTGTCGCGGCCACGAATCGCGATCTCCAGCGCGGCGTCTCAGAAGGCTGGTTCCGCGAGGATCTCTACTTCCGCCTGACGGGCTTGGTCTTCCGGCTCCCGCCGCTGCGCGAACGGACCGGCGACGTGCCGCTCCTCGCAGATATCTTTCTGACCGACATTGCGACTCAGATGGGGAAGCCGGTCCCGAAGCTCTCGAACGAGGCGCTTCGGGCGTTAGTTGAGCACGAGTGGAAAGGAAACGTGCGGGAGTTGCGGCATTGCCTGGAACAGGCCATCGCACTCAGCGATGGGCCTCTGCTCAGCAAAGAGTCGTTGCGACTCGGCAGCGAGAACGTCGCCCTCTCAGCTAGCCGAATGAACCCGTCCCAGATTCTTCCAGACCCGGCCAGCGACGAAGCCGTCTTGAACTGCCTGCGGCAGCACGGGTTCGACATGCAGGCGACCGCAAAGACGTTAGGCTGGGACCGCAGCACCGTCACTCAGCGGCTCAAGGGCCTCTGCTTCCAAGCCCTGGTCGAATCCAACGGCGACCAGGCCAAAGCCGCGATGGCTATTGCTGGCGACCCCAGCCACCTGAGAACCGTCGAACTAAAGCTGATGGACTACCACAGCCATCTCCTGTCCGTGATCGAACCATTCAAAGCAGCCGACGAAGCCCTCGCCGACTGCAAACGGAGATTCAAGAACCTGCCGGATCGGCATTTCGCCGCAGTGGAGAAGCTGGTAAGGCAGTACTTTCGCCGTAACCCAACAGCTTCGATTGAACGAATGAAAGAAACCCGACATCCCCAATGAAGCTCCCCGCAGCAAGCTGCGGGGTATCCTGCGAAATTCTCCGTAGCCGCTACCCTCCTTCGCCAAGGCTATGGAGGGTTCTCCTCGCCTTCATCCCCGCAGCAAGCTACGGGGTATTCGGCGAAGGAGAATAAA
>JAHFES010000133.1:2014-5535 GCA_023248355.1 Nitrospiraceae bacterium | reverse complement strand
CTCGCGAGCGGCCGCACGGACCATGGGGAGCGCGCTGAGCTGCTCAATCCATTCGACTTCTTTGGTGAGGAGAAGCCCGACGTTCTCGGCGCTTTGGCGCGCGAGTTCCTGGAAGGTGATGCCCACGGTCTGCCCCAGGGACGCTTTCGCGTACCAGTACGCATACAGAACCCCGATCGTCCCAAGCAGCAGGCCGATCGGGAGGACAGAGAACGTAATCACGCTCTGCAGGGTGGTGGGCTTTCGCATAAGCCAGGAAGCCCCTTACAATCGGCGGAAGAACCCAGACTCGCTGACGTCAGGCTGCCTGTCTAACCCTATTGGGGCTGCTTACCGACACAGCGGACCAACGAGACTCCGCCAATGCCGACAAGCGACGCCGTTCCGCCTCGCTCTCATTGGCCATTGACCACGCGATCAGCCATACGAGCGCACCCATCGTTACGAGACCGATGATCTCGACCATAAGGCACCTCACTTGAATCAACAACGAGATTCGTCTAGGCCTCTCACATGCGCCTATGCAGCCTGACGGTGGCCGACTGAGCCTTGCGTGACTGCCTCACTCGGCTCATCGATCCTGCCGCTCGGCGCCTGGGGCGACCCCTTCGCCTTGGAGTACACCAGTTCGAGACAGACAAAAAAGATCGCCACCATCGCCAAGAGACCTACCACGATTCCCCAATATACCCCTGACATAAACCACTCACTCGCGTGTGAGCCACACGAGTCCTTTCCCCACACGCCTTCATGCCGCCATGCGATACACCCACCGGGCTGCGTGGTACTGCATCTCGGCGAGGGCTTTGGTTTCTCTGCTCCGAACGGTCAACGAGAGTCCTCCAAAAAAGACGGCCACCAATATGAGACTGGCTGCAATCACGTAGCCCATCGGCATCTCCGGCCAGGAGGCTGGTTCGGTGGAGGCGACGGCTGTATCTTCGGGCAAGGACTCGATGGCCGCGAGCAGGGTCAAGCGATCCGCCAGCGCCTCAGTGCGAACCGCGGCTACCACTAAGCTCGCCAGTTGCTCTTGTGTCGCAGCCCGGACTTCTTCCGATCCTGTTTGGGCCTGCGTCACATGCAGAATGGCCGTGCCCAGTCGCTCCTGGATCGCGCCAGCTTGCCTGGTGTAGTTCTGAAAGGCCTCCACAATCCCGCGTCCGAGGGTCGCCTGCCACGTCGATGCGAAATTGTGGTGGAGACGCTGCCCTCTGGCTTCGGTCGCGCGAATCATGCCGGTGTTGTAATCTGAAAGATACTGATCAGTCGACAACACACCACTTCGAATGCCGCGCCCAGTGAAATTCACGATCGCCCGTCCCATGACGCCCTGGATGCGGGCCATATGGCCGGCTGGGACTATCGCAGCCTGGCGCATGACGGCTCCGAAGGGACCGCCCGGGAGCGATTGGAACTCGTGGTGAGCGAGCGCCGCCCGGTTCCACTCGGACGCGGATTGGGCCATGACCTGATTGGCGCGGCGTTCAAAGATCGCCTGGTCGACAATGGCTTGACCAAGGGCCGGCTGGAGCCAGATCATTCCGAACTCACTGTCGGTGGGTTGTTCAATCGAAATGGGCTGTGGGACGGCGGTCTGAAGTGTGCCGTTCGCCGCGACAAAGAACAGCACTGCTCCGAAGACAATCGCACACATGCCCACACCCACGATGATGTCGATGGTGTTGTAGCGGTATGACATAACAACCTCCTTTTGACAGCGGGCAATCAGGCGGGTCTCGGTGCACGACCCGACATCTTGCTCGCGTCACATGGAACGGTTTCCTGTCCGTACAATCGGGCAGGTGCGGCATCTCCCGGTCTGAAATGACCACGAGAGACCACACGTTGTGTAGATTCGTCCCGGTGTGCGTAAGCACAACGGAAGAAGGTAACTCGGTTCTCTTGCTGGAAAGAGTTCGATTGGGGAGGAGGCCGCACCTGCCATGCCCATCTCGTTGGATCTGTGTTCCACGGAGGATCATGGCCACCACCTCCAGAATGAGGCAGTTCATGAAGATGCTTGCACTCTACGCCCCCGTGATGCACAGGTCAAGAGCGCGAGAACGGCAAGGCCGTGGCGGGCTGGAGGGCATCAGAACCATGAGAGACGATTCCACTTCCTATCCTTGCAGGCGACGATTTGCTTGTCGGGTTTGGCTCATTACCGAACTGGACCTGTGCACCGGTCTGGACTGACTGCGCCGCGCGTCGGCCACATCCTGCCCGACGTCATGGTCCTGTGGCCCCATGCGCTTGCGCGTCCCTCTTTGTCATGAGGAGCGGATCGGTCATATTTCCACAGATGAGACACTCCCACCCGTCATACTCCCAGGCATAGTCCCTCTCGAAATGCGTGGCGACGCTCAATCCCCCGCCTCGTTCACAGGTCATAGTGTCCTCCATCGGGCGCTCGGAACACGTACGAGTGACGACAGGTCTTAATCCGCGTCCCGATGATCGTGTTCATCGGAACTCTGTTCAGGCTTCTCCACATCGTCATGCTCTTCGTTCTCACCGCACGAGGCCCACATCGCGACGATCCAGGTAAACACCAGCAGTACGATCAGGGCAATGACCGGGTACATAGAATGTCCTTTCGGCAATCGGGCAACTGTTGGCGCGACAGCCGTGCGACGCGACATCTCGCGCGAGTCGCAGGGAACGATGTCCGGCCATGAGAAACGCTCCAGGTTCGTCCCTCATCGATGTACGGGTCTGCTATGCCGCCGAGTTCAGTTGAAGTAAGCGGAAGCGCGCGACCGTCTAACCGGGCTAGATCGTGAGAAAGAGATCGAGCGGCGATGAGGCGACGCCTGGCCTGGCCGCACCGGTGAATCTGTGCTCCACGGAGGACCATGCCGCCACCTGCAGGAAGAAAAGACTGTTGCTGCCAACATACTCAATTTACGCCCCGTGGCGAAACCGATCAACGTGGCCAGCTACGAGGAGGACGTTCCCTCCTTGACAGGAAGATGGAAGCGGGAGTATGAAGAAAGTGTCCGTGCTCTCACCCTCAGAGAGGAGGTCGCTGATGGAAGACCTCGGTCCACCGGATCTGATTGGCCCGCCGAATTGAAGGCGGGGCGCCCGGCTGGTCTGTCAGCCCAATCTCTTGCTTTCTCTTACGGCCACACCACTCCCGCGTAGGGGAGCACTATACAATAACTCGGCCGAACAAGAGACAGTAAGCTGACAGGAGACGCGACACCTCGTGGTGCCGCGCAACGTGCCAGATCGAGCCGCCTGCAGCCCCTCAGTCGCGTGCGGGTCTCTCCGGTACTACAACCACATCACGGCAGTCGGCGTCCTAAGCGCCGGCCACGGGCGGCCTAGTCGGTTTCTCTCCTCCTTTTCCTTCTAGGCCGCCCGTGACGTTGTTCCTTGTGAGTTCACTGTAAGGTGCCGTCGATCTCACTCGCCACACAGCCTGCAGCCCGCTCTCTTGTCGTCCGTGATCTTCTCCGCCTCAGAAAACAGAGGGCTGTATTTCGTTGTTCAATCCTCTGCTAAGCCAGGAT
>JAHFES010000133.1:0-1914 GCA_023248355.1 Nitrospiraceae bacterium | reverse complement strand
AGGTGCCGTCGATCTCACTCGCCACACAGCCTGCAGCCCGCTCTCTTGTCGTCCGTGATCTTCTCCGCCTCAGAAAACAGAGGGCTGTATTTCGTTGTTCAATCCTCTGCTAAGCCAGGATGCTGCTGGTCGAGCGCCTTTTTATGGACACGGTCACGCGTATCAAGACCGCAACGCCGAGCCCGTACCAACTCACGGCCATCTTCGCAGATACTCACGACACGAAGACGTTCCCTTTCGGCCTTCCAGCGGATGATCTCGATCATCCGCTGGATTCTCACGAAGCGACTCGACGCGGAACTGTTTCTGGTCTTCGCCAACAAGACCGAGGCCGACATTATTTTTCGAGACGAGTGGGAGCGGGATGTCCGAGCGCATCCGAACTTCCACTGTTATCATGTCTTGGAACAGCCGCCGACGTGATGGCTAGAGGGAACCGGGCGAATCACCGCTGATATTCTTCGCCGGCATCTGCCTCCTCCCGGTCCAGAGACCGTCATCTTCCCCTGCGGGCCACCACCGATGATGAACGCTCTGGAAGAGATACTCCGAGGGCTCGGCTATCCAGAAGAATCCATCATCCTCCCGTAAATCGACCGCTCCGGCACAGCGTCGGAAAGATCGTCCATGCCGTCTTCCCGTTAACGAAGCCGTTCGAGCTTCAGCCATTGCAGCATGTTGAGCCTCCTCAAGAAAGGCGACTCTGCTTCAGCATGACGGCCGGGGCGTTGCCCTTTCGGTTATTCCACGACCCACAGCGTGTAGCCGGACGCGTCGCGCAGCAACTGATCGGTGATGCCGCCGCCGAAGAACCGTTTGAGCCCGGTCGCGCCATGCCGGCTCACCACGATGGTCCCGAAGCCCCCATTGCGCGCTTCATCCAGAATGTTTTGGGCGATATTGTCTTCGTGTCCGAACTTCAACGTGACGCGATCGAGAGGGAACCCGGTCTTCCCAAACACCTCCAGCGCTTTTACCAAGATCGGGTACTCGATGACGCTTTCGGTCCGGACCCAGTCCCCCTGTTCCTGCCGCAACTCCTCGGCCAAGCGCCCCTCCACTGTAGGATCTTCGGATCCGCCATGTTCCAACAGTTCGCGCGGCATGGGTTTCAACACGTGAAACAGCGTGACATGCGCCTCGCGAACCTCACGCAGCAGGGTGCCGACATACCGCAGCGCCCGCTCGGAGTGCTCGGAGTCGTCAATGGCGAGCAGGATGCGCGTCATGAAGGTGTTCACGCGAAGACTCACCGGTGTGACATGCGGTTGCTCCATGGGTCACCAGACCTCTGACGGCAACCGATGGAACTCCGCCACCGCCGGGAACACCAGCGCGGCGAAGTCGGCATAGCGCATGCGGATCGCCTCGGAATGGGTTCCAGCCTGGAAGATGATGTGTTCGTCCTCTGTGAGGGACCGATCCACATAGACGTCCAGCCCATACAGGCTGCCGAACGGCGGCATCGCGCCCAACTCGCAGTCCGGGAAGAGACCTTTGATCTCCTCCTCCGTCGCCAATCGCACATGGTGGGTCTGGAAGACATCTCGGAGGCGGTGGAGATCCACGAGCCAACTGGCCGGGAGCACCGTCATCATGAACCGATTCTCGACCTTCACGATCACGACCTTCGCGATTTCCTTTTCGGGGGTATGGAGCGCCTGCGCGATCATGGCGGCGCGAAAGGCCTCCGGATGGGGCAACACATCGTAATGCACGTGTTCACGGTCGAGATAGCCTTTGAGTTTCCATGGGATGGTCATGGCGGCACCTCCTGTGGTGGCTGACCTCCCGACGGAGGTCGCTGGCGGGTGGGTGAAAGGGACAGAGGACTGCTCGGTGACGATGTGACGATGGTTGGGAGGTGTCTCATGACCACGACTCCACGCTGATCATGACGGTCGACGGTAGGCT
>JAHFES010000052.1 GCA_023248355.1 Nitrospiraceae bacterium | reverse complement strand
TAAGTAGCTTTCAGTGCAAGTACCACATCACCTTCTGATGCTATGCTGACCCGCAACGCAACTGGCCTCAAGGGTCATAGTCGTGAAAGTAAGAGGCCTTTTCACGCCGGATTCAGGTGTAACACTGTGCGCGACACATCTATTATATGCTGACAAAGATGTGCTCTGCCTTGATTGCTCAGGCCAGAAAGGGCTCTTCGGTCATTGAAGAGAGCGCGTGGTCTCCTGGAGCTTGAGGGCGTGTGCACGATGTAAGAATGCAAGATGTCGGAGGCCTGATCTTAAAATCAAAAGAAAGGCTGATTGAAAGTCTTCACTTCAGAAAGTCTTCACTTCCTTGACTGAAAAGAGAGCTTCTGCCATTCTTGACTCAATCGAAAACCTGGGGAGTGTTATGAAAAAAGAGAAATCACGTTCGGTCGCATTGGTGGGGTTAGGCTACGTCGGTCTTCCGATTGCAGTGGCGTTCGGCAAGCACGCTCCGGTGATCGGGTTCGATATCAATAAAACGAAGATTGAGGAGTTGCGCGGAGGAATTGATCGAACAGGCGAGGTGTCAAGCAAGGATCTGAAGGCTGCAAATGTCCGTTTTACGTGGGAACCCACCGATTTAAAGGCGGCGGACTTTATTATTGTTGCCGTCCCGACTCCGATCAACGAAGCCTTGCAGCCGGATCTGACCGCGCTTCAGAAGTCGTCCGAGCTGATCGGTCGAAACATGTCGCCCGGCACCATTGTCGTGTACGAATCAACCGTCTATCCTGGAGCCACCGAGGAAGTCTGTCTGCCGATTCTGGAAAAAACCTCGGGAATGAAATCAGGCGTCGATTTCAAGATCGGGTATTCACCCGAACGAATCAATCCGGGAGATAAAGAGCACACGCTTGAGAAGATTATCAAAGTCGTATCGGCACAAGATGCCGAATCGCTTGAAGTGGTCGCGCAGACATATGCATCCGTCGTGAAGGCGGGCATTCATCGGGCGTCCAGCATCAAGGTGGCCGAGGCGGCGAAGGTCATCGAAAATACCCAACGAGATTTGAATATCGCGCTGATGAATGAACTGTCATTGATCTTCCATCGTCTTGGGATCGATACGAAGTCGGTTCTGGACGCAGCGGGAACCAAGTGGAACTTTCTGAAGTTCTCTCCGGGGCTTGTTGGCGGTCATTGTATCGGGGTCGATCCATACTATTTGACGGCTAAAGCGGAGTCCGTGGGCTATCATCCGCAAGTCATACTTTCTGGGCGGCGGATCAACAACGGGATGGGGAAGTTTGTGGCCGAGCAAACCATGAAATTGCTCAGCCATTTGTCTCGCCCTGTTAATCAGCTCAAGGTCGGGGTGTTGGGCCTGACGTTTAAGGAGAATGTGCCGGACCTCCGCAACAGCAAGGTGCCGGACATCATCAATGAGCTTCGCGAATACGGGGTCGAAGTGGTGGTCCATGATCCGATCGCCGAGTCCGAAGAAGCTGTCGCGGAGTATGGTATTCATCTGGTCGATTGGAAAGGGCTGAAAGACCTTGATGGTCTCATCGTAGCGGTTGCTCATCGTCCGTTTGCTGACATGAGTCTGACGGATTTGCTGAAGCCATTGCGCAGCCAGAAGGATGGTGTCTTAATTGATGTGAAAAGCGTTCTGGACTCAGGGAAGGTTCCGAGTTCTCTGAAATACTGGCGCTTATAGGCACGGCATCTCGGATGCTCTCGGGAGTAGAGCCACTGATCGATTGTTCACATAAGTGGTTGGAGTATATAAAAAATGGACTGACCTGTAGGAAACTGCCTGCAGGAAAAGAAAATCTCACTCTCTATAGGTAGGCTCTTTAGGGCCTTCTCTCATTAAGGCCTTCTCAATGTGTAGTGCAAGACTGAGACTGCGCCTGGCACCAAACTTCCATTTGGCAACTTGGTTTCGCTTTAGGAAGGCTTTCTTTACGTGATCCCAGATCTGTCCGTATTTCGGTGCCAACTTGTCTGGAGTGCCTGGGCTGCTGCCGCTCTGGTCTTCACAGGGTGTGCCCTGTTTGCCTCACCCGATGCCAAGCGGGGCGACCAGCATCTGGCGGCGGGAAATTGGGAAGAGGCGAGTCTTGCCTATAAACAAGCGCTTAAAGATGCTCCCTTCGATCCGCCTCTGCAAAGCAAGTACGCGATGGCGAGAGAACGTGCTGCGGCGATGTATGAGGATCGAGGCCGAGGGTTTCTGAAAGATCGCCAGATGGATCTTGCTATCGAGCAGTTCAAACGCGCCCTTACCATTGAACCCTCAAGTGCGGAGCACCAGGCCAGCCTTTCGGAGGCCATTCGACTCAAGGAGGCGCGCTCTCAGCATCGAGAGGCGGAACGACTGGCACAGTTAGGGCGAACGGATGAGGCCATGGGAGGGTTTGCAAGAGCCGCAGAATTAGACCCCACATTTCGCGATCCGCTTGAGAGTATCAGCCGCCTAACTGAAGAACAGCAATCGCTGATGAGGGGTGATCGACTGAAGCAGCCGGTCACACTCAAGTTCAGAAACGCAGGGATCAAGGAAGTCTTGGAAGGAGTGGCAAAGGTAGGCGGGTTTACGCTGATCTTCGATAAGGATGTCCGCAATGATCCTATTTCCATTTCAGTGGAAGACACCCCCTTCGAGGATGCGCTCAATCTCATCCTTAATAGTAATAGCTTATTCTCCCGCAACGTCTCGCCCGGAGTGTTGATCGTCAGCCCCAATACTAAACAGAAGCAGGAGCAGTATCAGGACCTGATGATCCGGACCTTCTATCTGTCGACGGCAAAGGCCAAGGACATGCTGGTGCTGCTCAAGGGTATGTTGGACTCCAAACGACTCCATGCGAATGAACAGCTTAATGCCATCGTCATTCGCGATCAGCCTGAAAAAATAGAGCTGGCCGAAAAAATCATCCTGGCGAACGATCGACAGGAGCCAGAGGTTCTGTTTGATCTGGAAGTCTTGGAGGTCAACCGGACGAAGAATCAGACCTATGGATTGAACTATCCAAAGCAGGCTGGTGTTGGGTTGATTCCGCCTGGAGTCACGGGAGCATTGGGCGCAGATCCTGTTCAGTTGACCTACCGTCAGCTGACGAGTTTGGGGCCGGACAGTTATTTGTTCCGGCTTCCCACGAGCGTGCTACTGGATTTCTTTAAACAGGAGTCCGATGCGAAGACGCTGGCAGCGCCGAAGGTCCGCGTCATGAATAACAAGAAAGCCGAAATCAATATCGGTGACAAACAACCGATTCTTCTCTCCACCACGAACGTACTGCCTGGACAAGCTGCGACTGGGGCTGTGCCGACGACATCGACCGTGACCTCGATTGAGTTTCGCGATACAGGTGTCAAGCTCACCGTCGAACCATCGATCAGGCTGGGGAATGAACTGTCACTCAAAATGAAAGTCGAAGTGATTCGGATCGGTGATCAGGTAACGTTGCAAGCGTCTCCTCTCGTCCAACAGTTCCGTTTTGGGAATCGGTCTGCGGAAACCACGCTCAATATGCGAGATGGAGAAACCATTGTTCTTGGTGGGTTGCTTCAGGAAGAGGATCGGCGGACGCGAGTCACGATTCCGTGGATCGGGGATTTGCCGCTGATCGGCAATTGGCTGAGTTCGTTCAAGACGGAGCGGATCACTACCGAGGTGATTCTGACGATTACTCCCAGAATTATGCAACCGACGCTTCCTCTTGGTCCCAGCAATCAAGCGTTCTGGTCAGGGACCGAGTTCACCTATGCGACGAACCCGATGTTCTCGAACTCTGCCAAGAAGGTCTCGACTCATCTCGGGAATGGGCATGGGGGGGCTTCGCTCTCTCCAGTCAGTGGAGCACCAGCGAAGAGCGGTGAAGGCACGAGTGCCAGCCGTTCGTTGGCTCAGCTAGCGGTGCCCGATCCTCTCCTGGCGATTCAGCCTGATGAATCGACTATTCAATCCGGCAAAGAAGTCAAGCTGGCGATTATCGACGCACGGATTCGGGCCTCGGAGAATAATGTGTTCAAGCTCGAATATGACCCGAAGATTTTACAGTTCAAGCGTTTGGGCGAGGCCGAAATCATGAGCGCCTCTGATGCGGCGTCCGGGGAAGGCAGAGAGTCGGATGGAACGATTTCGTTCCGGCTTGCTCGACCGTCCCAACGTGCGCCGAGGTCCGTGAGTGTGACGTTTGTGGCCAAGGCGCCTGGGGTGTCTCCAGTTCGGGTTGAACTCGCGGGTTCAGGCGGCGAAGGCCAGGCGTCTTCTACAGAAGTTGGGACAGGAGTCGTGAGGGTCCGGTGAAGGAGGATGGGGTCACTCTTCTTGAGATCCTCGTCACGATGACGGTTGTGGTAATTTTGGCTTCGGTGGCCATGCCCCTGAGCAAGGTTTCGACAAAGCGAGCACAGGAAATTGAGTTGCGCCAGCATCTCAGGGTCATCCGAAGCGCCATCGATACATTTAAGCTCGAATGGAATCGTGATGGCGAGGTCCTGCTTGGACCGGTGTGTGTGAAAAACAAGCTGACCTGCAAAGACGTGACGAGCCCATATGGGTACCCGAAGTCTCTCGATGTGTTGCTCGGGGTCAAGCTAACCGGAGAAGAGGCTACTGTCAGGGGGACAACGATCCGGCGCTACTTGCGTGTGATGCCGATGGATTCTTTGACCGGCAAGCCAGATTGGATCCTCCGCTGTTACAAGGATCGACCGAAGCCGTCCAGTTGGTGTGGCGATGACGTGTACGACGTGATGACGAAAAGCGAGGCGGTCGCGCTCGATGGAACGAAGTATCAGGATTGGTAAGGGGTGCAAAAGCAATGCGTCGGGTTTTACGCTCATTGAGCTCATGATTGTGGTGTCGATCATCGGCATTCTGGCCACAATCGCGGTTCCGTCCTATCAGTCGTCGCTAATCAAGGCAAGGGAGACAGTCTTGCGCCAAGATCTCTTTACGCTGCGCGAATTGCTCGACCACCATCGCGCCGATCAGGGGAAATATCCTCAGTCCTTGGAGGGGCTGGTGGCAGCGGGATATCTTCGGGCGCTTCCGAAAGATCCCTTTACGAATTCGTCGAGTGCTTGGCAAGAGATTACCGAACCCACAGAAGGCGGCGTCTTTGACGTCTACTCTGGGTCAGACCTTGTGGGAACGAATGGGACGGCCTACAACAAATGGTAATTGACCAGATTCATATTCCTTGCCTCGGCCTGTGGGTGCAGCGCCGATCGTTCTTCTTGATCGGATTAAGTCTTATGAGTGCGGTTGCGTGTAGCCCCCTTGAACCAATTGTTGAGCCGGAGGTGTCGGATCTCCAACTAACGGTAGACACGTTGAAGACCACGATCCGAGATGCCCAGCGAACGATTGCTGAGTTGCGTGCGGATGTCGACTCACGACGCCAGGAATTGGCTGACGTGCAAATCGCCCGGGCTCAGTTGGAGGGACGCATTCGGGAAGCGGAGCGTCGTCTGGTTGAAGCCCGCGACGTGATTGATCTGCAACGAGAAGAGTTGGCGGGTTCACGCTCGGAACGAGAACGCGTGGCCCGGACTGGGGCCGTCTTGCAGAACCAACTGAAACAGCTTCAAAAGCAATTGTCCAGGATCGGGAAGCCAGCAAGTGACACCCGAGGAGCAGGGATGACCCCGGCCAGTCTGCCATCTCCCAAGGGCCGCCAATCTAGCCCGGCCCCCACGAAGCGTGAACAGTCAGACTCATTTGAAGAGAGCGCCAGAAGAGTCGCGACTTCGGCCATCAACCTACAAGAGGGGCCATCAGTCCGCGATGTGCCGGTTCCCACGCCGGCCAGGAGCACTCCAGCACGCGTGTCAGTCAAGCTGGGAGATACGCTGTGGAGTTTCTCACAGCGGTATCGTGTTCCTGTGGATCGACTCATGGCCATCAACCAGCTGTCGGACAATCATATCCATGTCGGGCAATCCCTCTGGTTGTCTGAGTCAGCGGCTGCGGGTGAGCGTGATCATGGGCAGTCTGAGTAGTTCTTATTCATCTCTGCAGCGGGCCTCGAAGGTCTACCCCTATGGCGGTGTTTGCCTACAGAGTTGCCAGGCCTGATGGATCCACCCTTGATGGCCATGTTGAGGGTGAGGATGAATCGCTGGTTCGGGCGAAATTAGAATCGCAAGGATTGCTGGTTTTCAAACTCCATCGCCGAGGGATGGGTGCGGCGGCGACATCGGGAAAGTCTTGGTCCTGGGGCCGGCTTCCTCTGGGGGAGTTCTTGGTTTTCAATCAAGAGTTGTTTGCACTCGTGAAGTCGGGATTGCCTGTGCTGCGTGTGTGGGATCTGCTGATCGACCGGACCGGGCATGCGGGATTCCAACAGGCGCTGCGTGATGTGCGGGAAGCGATCCGAGGGGGATCCTCCGCGTCAGATGCGTTGGCCAAACATCCGTCCTATTTCCCCGATCTCTACATTGCGACAGTGAAAGCGGGAGAACAGTCAGGAAATCTCCCGGAGGTGTTACAGCGGTATATCACGTACCTGAAGATGATGATGGGGCTGCGCCAAAAGATGGTGAAGGCCCTCTCCTATCCCATGTTTCTCGTCTTGATCGGTCTGGCCGTGATTGCCTTCTTGTTGACCTTCGTCATGCCGACGTTCGTGTCGGTCTACGGGGAGTCGGCCAAGACATTACCGTGGGCGACACAAACATTGCTTGATCTGGTGCAAAATGCAGAGTCGCAGCTGCTGCCCATCGGGGTGCTTCTGGTCGGCCTTGTCCTTGGGATTCGAGCCTACTATGCCACGCCGGCTGGCCATCTCGCGATCGATCGGCTTACTCTGAAGTTTCCGCTCTTTGGCCCCATCGCAATCAAGCACAACACGGTGCAGTTGACTCGAACGCTGGGGACAATCCTCGCCGGCGGAACTCCATTAGTTGATGCGCTGCAGAGTGCACGAGGAGCTATTTCGAATCGATGGATCTCACAAGCGATGGGGGGGGCCGTCAACGAGATTCGCGAAGGGGCCACGTTGGCCGCTGCATTGGATCGTCCAGCCGTCCTTCCCAAGTTGGCCATCGAAATGTTGTCGGTCGGGGAAGAAACCGGCTCACTCGATGCGATGCTGCGCGATGTGGCAGAGTTTTACGAAGCTGACCTTGATACCAGATTGACCCAGCTCACGACGTGGATTGAGCCGGCCTTGTTGCTGGTCATGGGAGTCCTGGTCGGCGGCATTGTGATTGTCATGTATCTGCCGGTATTCCAAATGGCAGGGACAGTGGGATAGGCGGCATGGAGAGCACACAACGAGACGCGATGGAACATGAGGTGCCGTATGGCGCGTAACCTTGCCAGGCCGTCTCTTGCAGAGGTGTTGGTCTGCCAGGGGGTTGTCTCAAAGCAGACGGCCGAGGATGCGCTTCGCCGACTGGGCGGAGTGGCGGCAACGTTGGGACACACGTTAATGGGGGAGGGCCTCCTTTCCGAGGATCAGCTCGCCCGTGCACTAGCTGTGCAGTATAGCCTTCCCTACGATCCGCTGACGGAGTTCCGGGTCGACCAACAATACTACGAGACCATCTCCGTCAAATTGATGCAGCGGTATCCGTTTGTACCGATTGCCGAGCGAGAGGGCGTGCTGACTATTGCCGTTGCAGATCCGCAGAATTTGCTGGGTCTCGACGAATTGGAACTGTTGATCGGCAAACCACTTGATCGAGTCGTGAGTTCCAAGAGCGCGATTCTCGCGGCGCTAGAACGTAGTGAAGGGTCTAGCCAGGCGCTCCGCGAACTTGAGGCTGAGTATCGATCGGTCTTAGTCAAAGAAGATGACCGGGGCGAGGAAGTGCTCACGGTCGATCATGCCGCAGAAGACCAGAGTCCTGCCGTCAAGCTGCTCGATTCCATTCTTCTCAGCGCCATGCAACGGCGCGCAAGCGATATTCATATTGAAGCGGCCGATCGAGCAACCAAGGTGAAGCTTCGGGTCGATGGCATTCTCGTGCCCGCGATGGAGCCGCTGGATATTCGCTTACATGCTCCGTTGGTCTCACGCCTGAAAGTCATGTCTGAGTTGGATATCGCGGAGCGCCGGGTCCCGCAGGACGGCAGTTTTCGTATGAGGCTGGATCGAAAGACCGTGGATTTTCGAGTCTCCATCCTGCCGAGCGTCTTCGGCGAGTCGGTGGTCATCCGAATCCTCGATCGTGAGTCCATCACGACCGGGGTCTCGGCGTTGCGGCTCGAACGGCTGGGATTCAACCCCGAAGACCTCAAGCGGTTCCGGCGAGCGATCACGCGCCCCTATGGCATGGTCTTGGTCACCGGGCCGACAGGCAGCGGGAAGACGACGACACTGTACGCGGCCATCTCGGAGATGAACACACTCGAAGACAAGTTGATTACGATTGAAGATCCAGTCGAGTACCAGCTCTCGGGGGTGGTGCAGATTCCTGTCAATGAGAAAAAAGGACTGACCTTTGCGCGAGGTCTGCGATCAATTCTCCGGCATGACCCGGACAAGATCATGGTCGGCGAAATCCGGGATCCCGAGACGGCGCAGATTGCCATTCAGTCCGCCCTCACCGGTCACCTAGTGCTGACCACGGTCCACGCGAATAATGTGTTCGACGTGATTGGGCGCTTTGCCTCGATGGGCATCGAGGCCTACAACTTCCTGGCTGCCCTCAACTGCGTGTTGGCGCAACGCTTGGTCCGTATCCTGTGCCCATCCTGTCGAGCACAGACGAAGGTGGAGCAGGCGTTGATCGAAGAATCAGGATTGGATTATGAGCAGTATAAAGACACGCCGTTCTATGAAGGAAAAGGTTGTCAGGAGTGCCATGGCACCGGCTATCGCGGCCGGAAGTGCATCACGGAATTTCTGGATCTCACCGATGAAATCAAAGAGCTGATCCTCGCGGAACGTCCGCTCTCGGAGATCCGGTATCGTGCGGTCACGGACGGGATGATCACGCTTCGGCAATCGGCGCTGAAGAAAGTGCTCAACGGTGAGACGTCGTTGCGCGAGATCAATCGCGTGACCTTTAGCGAGGAAGGGTAAGCGATGTGGGGATGGGCGAGTAGCCGTCCGCGGCACTGCTTGAAGTTTGGGGCAGACTCTGTGGCATGGGCCGAGCTGGAGCGGAATTGGCGGGGGCGGCGACAGCATCGGTGTGTTATGTCCCCGATTCCTGAGGGTGCGGTGAAGCCTTCGCCCGCAGATCAGAATCTGTCGGAGCTGTCGACGTTGGAGGGACGTATTCGAACGCTCACAGGACCTGGTCTAGAGGTGCGCATTGTGGGGCATACTCTTGTGTCAGACCTTCCACGTCCGATTATGTTACTCCTTCCTGATGCCGCCGTGCGGGCCGTGGTGCTGCACCTCGATCAGCTACCTGCGAAACGTGAAGAGCGAGACGCCTTAGTTCGGTGGCGCCTGGGGCAGGAGCAGCTGTTCCCGTTGGGCGGGGCGAAGGTGGTATCGCAAGTGTTTCATGGCCTGCCGGGGAGCGAGAGCCGAACGCACACTGTGTTGGCGGTCGCGATTCAGGAAGCCGTTCTCAATCAGTACGAATCGCTCTGTGAATCCGTGGGATTGATTCCGCAACACGTGGGCATGACCAGTCTTCGGCTCTTTGATTTGTGGCGCAGAGCGTCTGGTGGATCAGGCTGGCAGCGGCGGGACTTTTTGTGGGCGAATGTGTCGGACAGAGCGTTGACGACGATGGTATTTCAGCGAGGGCAACTGCTGTTCTATCGCTGTAAACTGCTTGGGAACGAAGAGACAGCCGTCATGGCGAAGACCGACATGATGGAAAAGATTGTTGAGGAATGTGGAGCCTCCTTGGATGCCTGTCAGCAACGACATCCATCCGCCGTCATCAAAGAAGCCGTTTTATGTGCGGACGGAGACCTCGCGGCCTTACAAACGCAAATCGAGGCTGGCCTTGATTTGTCTGTCGAACAATTGGGCTGGAGGTCGGTAGAGGCGCTTGGGTGGGTGACGAAGGGCAGCCATCGAAGCATGGCCTCATTGGCGGCGATGGCTGGGGTGGCCTAGCGTGAGGATGACGCAGCTTCCATTCGGACAGTTGATTGAACAGCTCAGGCATATTCCGATATTAGGCGGCACCCACGATCATTTTCACATCAACCTCAGCAGCCGGTACCGGCCCTCTCTCGCACCGCTTCGAGTGGTGTTGGTCGGATGTTGTGTGGTGCTGTTGTTGGGCATTCTCTGGAATTGTGGGCAAGCGGTCTTGGGGTACCAAGCGTCGTGGGCCATCAGCGCTGAACTCGATCGGGTCCGCCAACAGGACGATCAGTTGGTGGTGGAGGCTCGGCAAGAAGGGATTGATTTGTCAGAAGGGGCGTTGCAACGGCTGCCTACGGAGGTGGCCCTGGCCAATCAGCTACTCGAAAAGAGAACGTTTTCCTGGACGAAGTTTCTGACTGGATTGGAGCAGGCCATCCCTCCACGGCTTGCGCTCAGTAGCGTGCGTCTCGATGCGGGCGGAACCTCGGTCCATCTCACAGGGACTGCCATGAGCCTGGAAGACATCACGGCCTTTACGGTCGGACTTCAAGATCACCCCACGTTCAAAGATCCGGTGCTGGCGCAGCATCGTATGGGGACGAATGGGCTGGTCGAATTCGACGTCACCCTCCGGTATCGGCGGGAAGGAGCCTAGGGCTGATGAGAGATCGTCTCTTTCAGATATTGCAACAGCCATTCGCGCCGTTACTGCCGTGGGTGGGAATCGCACTGAGCCTGCTGTTGTTGTTGTCTCTGGCGCATAACGTCGGAGTCGTGGGGGCCGAGTTACAGCGGGAGCGGTTGGAAAAAGACTGGGCTGCGACGCGACAATTGCTCATGCATCATCGAGAGGCGCGAAAGGCCAGGAAAGATCTGAGCCAAGTATGGGCGGTGCTTCCGGCTGAGCGAGACTTTGCCCCGTTGGCTTTGGGCATTTCGGAAGAGGCGAAGCGTGACCGAGTGACGTTACCCGCCTTGTCTTACAAGACAGAGCCGACCCTGGTGGCCCATACGAGCAAAGGGTTGTTGCAGGGATCGATGAGCGGGCGGTACGAAGATCTCCGTCGATTCATCTATGATTTGGAAACGGCTGAGGAACTGCTCTTCATCGAGGATCTCGAATTGGCTCAGGCGGGAGGCGCGCAGGATCAGACGCTGACATTTAACATCAAGGTCGCCACGTATCTCCGAGCCGAATCGGCCAAGCTTCCTGTGCAGGATCCAGCCAAGTAACCATGGATGCCAAGAAAAAAACACTCCTCGCTTTTGGCTTGGGATTTTTATGGGTGGGACTCGCTGTCTGGCAGTGGGGGGCTGTGAAGGAGCCGATTCGTGTCCCGCTCACGAATGCCACCGGCGCCGCATCGGCTAGTCAGCTTCATAAGGCGAAGGCGAGTGGTTTGCGTGTGAATCTTGAGTTGCTTGCGTCAGCACGAACCCAACGAGAGGCGACGTTCACAGCCCCGAGGAATATTTTTGCGGTTCCAAGCCCGGATGGGACGCTTCCGATCGGCAACGAGATTGTCCAGGAGAGTGAGCCCAACCCAGCATCGGAGCAGGTCTTACGTCAACAGACAGCTGTGGCTGAGCTCGCGCAGTATCGGTACCTTGGGTTTCTTCGAATGGGTGAAAGGCGGAAGAAGAACAAGAATATTGCCGTACTCAGTAAGAATGAAGAAGTGGTAGTGGTGAAGGTCGGTGATCACCTGGCGGAGTATGTGGTGCTCAAGGTGATTACGCCGGAGAGTGTGACGATTCGAGACACGGGCGCTCGCGTTGAGCACACGGTGCCCTTGTCCGAAGAGGCGCCTGCTCAGCAGTAACGGACTCTGTATGCCTATCGCCCAGGCACCATTGAGACGCGGAGAGCACGGCTTCTCGTACATCATGCTGATGCTCGCGATCGTCTTGATGGGCTTGGCCATGTCGGTGGCCGCTCGACAGTGGAAGACGATGGTGCAACGAGAGTTGGAAGCGGATCTGCTTGCCAAAGGCATTGAAATACAGAACGCCCTCGCCTTCTATTCCACCTCCATCAAAGCCGGGAGAGTCATGCCGGGCGAGGTCTATCCGCAAACGTTGGCTGAGTTGACGAAGCTTCCCAAGCCATTCTTGAGAAAAGTGTATCTCGATCCGGTCGGACATGGGGAGTGGGAATTGGTGCGTGCTCCAACCGGCGGGATCATGGGGGTCCGGAGCAAAAGTAAGAGTAAGCCGATCAGGCAGCATGATTTTCCCCTCGCTGTCCGCCATTTCGAAGGGAAGCCAACCTACTATGATTGGGTGTTCCAATTCCCCAATCCTTCTATGGCTACGCTGGTCCCACCAGGCACGCCGCTGTTGCCCGGTGCTCCAGGGCAGCCGGCAGCTCCCGGCGGCGTGATGAGCCCATCCGGCTCTTCGTTGTCGACAGGGGCGACACCCCCATCAGCATCTCCCCCAGTCGCTATGCCATAAGTGGAGCGTTGCCTTGACCCCTCTGAGAGGGGCGGGGTATGCTCTGCGCGTATAGAAGCATGCCTCAGACCGAATGGTTGTGACCAGAAGGGTACGTTGTGGAAACAGAGGAAACAGAACTGCAGAAGCCGGAAGAGCACGTTGAACTAGAACCGGTGCTCAAGCCGATTCCGGAGTATGTCGGAGAGCTGGTAACCAAGGCCAAACGGGCCTCCGGGAAATTAGCTGCCCTGTCGACGGCTGTGAAAAATCAGGCTCTTCTCGCGATGGCCGACGCGTTAGATGAGAAGACTGAAGAGCTGCTGGCTGAGAATGAGAAGGATTTGGACGCGTTCGGGTCCTCTCCGGAAAAGATCGCCATGGCGGATCGCCTGCGTCTCACGCAGGAACGGATCGCTGATATGGCGGCTGGAATCCGTGAAGTGGCGAAGTTGCCTGATCCTTTGGGCCAGATGCCTGCGATGTGGACGAGGCCGAACGGGATGCAAGTCGGGCGCGTGCGTGTGCCCATCGGCGTAATCGGGATCATCTATGAATCACGTCCGAACGTAACCGCAGACTCGGCGGCGCTCTGTCTCAAGTCCGGCAATGTCTGCGTCTTGCGGGGCGGCAGCGAAGCGATTCATTCCAATACCGCGATTGCCTCCATCCTGTCCGACGCGGCTGAAAAGGCCGGCGTCCCCGCCGGTGCGATTACCTTTGTCGCGCGACCGGAGCGGGAGTTGGTGCCGGTGTTGCTCAAGCAGGACCGGTTCATCGATTTGATCATTCCCCGCGGCGGTGAATCGCTCATGAAAATCATCGCCGAGCACTCCACGATTCCCGTGGTGAAGCACGATGCAGGCGTGTGCCATGTGTATGTCGACGCCACGGCCGATCTGGTGATGGCTGAAGCCATTTGTGTCAATGCAAAAGTTCAGCGGCCGTCCACCTGCAATGCGATGGAAACCTTGCTCATCCATCAAACGATTGCACGAACGCTCCTGCCGAAGCTGGCAGCGAGTCTCCTGGCGGCGAAGGTCGAAATTCGAGGGTGTCCCAAAACCTGCCAACTGCTTCCCGACGCCAAACCGGCGAGCGAGCAGGATTACGGCAAAGAGTTTTTGGATCTGATCCTCGCGGTCAAGATCGTCAAGAACATGGACGAGGCCATGGAGCACATCGCTCAATATGGGTCACGGCATACCGAGGCAATCGTGACGTCAGACTATGGCCGTTCGATGCGATTCCTCAAGGAAGTCGATGCGAGCGCAGTCCTGATTAATGCCTCCACCCGTCTCAATGACGGCTATCAGTTCGGTCTCGGAGCTGAAATCGGCATCAGCACCTCGCGAATTCACGCGCGGGGGCCGATGGGGCTTGAGGAACTGACCTGCTTCAAGTTCATCGTGTTGGGGAGCGGCCAGATCCGCGAGTAAATGCCGTCCGATCCTGTCGCCTTCGCGCTCCATACGCCTGACCATCTCTGGTTTCCCTCCACGCG
The DNA here is from genome assembly GCA_023248355.1 of Nitrospiraceae bacterium. Taxonomy (GTDB): domain Bacteria; phylum Nitrospirota; class Nitrospiria; order Nitrospirales; family Nitrospiraceae; genus Nitrospira_D. The sequence goes on along the minus strand of JAHFES010000052.1, from coordinate 3,700 downwards.
TGTTCTCGCCAAGAATTTCGAACAGGCCGGTGGACGCGTGGAAACGTGCTCGACTGGCCACCTGGTCTTCTATCGGCCGGATGGCCGTCGTTTTCTGGCGACCGATCCGATCGGTCATCCCTTACATGAGTGTGAGTGGGAGTCGAACGCCCGAGGCGGCATCTCGCTGGCACGCGCTCGGTTTCGTCTCGACTGGGGCCAGTGGGTTGGGCTGAAGGCGAGTGGGCTCGTGAATGAAACCAGATTGAATCTGGCAACGAAGCCGGGCTGGCAGCGCATTACGCCGGACGATCTTCGAGCCATGGCTGCCCAGGCATTGCGCGTCCCGATCGAGGAAGTGCGGTGGTTCTACCAGGATGAGGACCTCAGTATCGATGCGAAGGGGATGGCGACGATTCGTCACAGGAAAGATGCGTTCTATGCACTGGACAATGGGGGCTTTGAGCATGCTCGTTTTATGTCCTGCATGGGAGCCATGCATTGGGACCACATCGATTTTCTCCCTGTGGTGGAACTGTTCAAGTCGCTGCTACCCGGGACCGGCTCCGCCGCGTTTGAACTGATCCGCGGACTGTACGACGACCAGAACAACATGCAGCCGGCTCCGCGGCCCCTTCGGTATCGAGGCATTCCGACCTATCCCTCCGAAGCTGCATTCAGACTCTTCAGTAGCTTTTTTATTCCCCAGGCGCCTCACGGTGGGAGTCCGTTGACTCTCTTTATGGATCCGACAAGATCGCATCATGTCACATGGCTTCCCGCTCCTCACCCTCCGGTCCGCTATTTTGATGATACACATGGTCTCTGTTTGACCCTGCAGGGCGGGATTGTTCAAAAGGCGACTCTCGCGGGAGACTCGGCTGGCCTCTCCTATGTGAATCCGACCGGTCGTCGGGTGGTGCCGATGGATCGCAGTGTCGCTGTCGATGGTGGGCAAATCGTTCTAAAAGACCGGACAGCGCAGATTATGATGCCGACGGAGGTTCAGCCGATCACGGCGCCGGTGGCTTCTGCCACTGTTCCCGTGAGTCCTCTCGATTGGCGAACGGTCTTTGTCCAAGGAGTTCCCTCGATCCATCCCACCGATGCCTATGGCGCGGTGCTGTTCTATCCTGACGATGATCACGAAATCAGCGAGCTCGCGGCGCAGCCGTTTGTCGCTGACTATGTGCAGGATTTGGGGGAACAGGATCGGGAGATCGGCATGATTCTCTCGCGGGCCGAACGGGTGCTCATTGATAACGGTGATGCGGTGATCTCGACCTGCATCCCGTTCGATCGTCCGCGTGACTACATGGCGAGCATTCGCCATGCCGCTTATGCCCAGCGTCAAGCGCAGCAGCTCTGGACCCAGTGCGCAGCAGCGCAGCGGTGGGAGTGGCTGCAGCGTATCCGTTTTGTGACGGCTGACTTATGGGAGAATACGACCGCGAGTCACCAGTCCTGTGATCTCGTCTATCAGTGGCTGCCCTATGACTCGTTTAGCTCTCCGGCCAGGTTGACCACGATCGTCACCAACTTGCGGCAGGTCTTGAGACCAGGCGGGAATGCGTTTATCGTGGGGCCTGCCCATCTTCGGGAATTGTTGATGCGCCAGGGAGGGCAGATTTGTTGGGAAGAATCGGTGGAGAATCTGCCGACGTTTCGAATGCACCGGACCATATTGCCCAAGGCCAGAGTCAAAGCGGGGCTCACGGTGTTTCATATCAGGCAGTCGTAGCCTGGTTGCGCGGGGAGATGGATTTCGGTAAAGTCACAGAATGAGCGATCTCGATCAGGAAACGAATCAGCTAGACGAGTCCGGCGACAAGTTTGTCATTTACTGGGAGCGAGAATACTCAACGGCCTTCGCACCCGAGCGGTTGAAGCTCGATTTTCATCCGCATCGGCCGCTGTTATCTGGAATGGCATTGGATGAGCAGCGAAATCTTGCTGTCAGCGGCTACAAGGTTGTACCGGATGATTGCGGTCCAGTTCGGACGGTAGGCCAGTATGGCTGGTTGATCCGGTCCCCGGTCGATTGCAAGATCCGCCGAACCGCAGACGGGGTAAAATGGCAGGCACCTCCGATTCTGCCCGAAGAACGCCTGCTTGGGTACAAATCCTTCTCAGGAACCTACGTGGATCTCGTTCTGAATAGCGGGTATCCGAAGCTGTGCTGCGGCATCCGCTTTTACTACCCCAAGCACGTCGGGTTGATGATGAAGGACATTCCCAATCGCTTCTATCACTATCCAGACCGCACGTTTCACGTGTGGGAGGGCATCAAGACGCAGGAATATAAGCGGACCCCCAATGTCTACGACTGGTTACAGGGGTACGATGCCTTTACGGCAAACTTTCTGCTTCGGCTTGAGAAGCCCACGACGATCAAGCGCGGCGATCCGATTGGGCTCATCTTGCCTGTTCTGCTACCCAAGCAGTTCACGCTCGAAGAAGTCACGCATCCATAAAGACCCTCTCCTCGCGCTGTTTCGACAGGCAAGAGATCAAGTCTGACCTCTTGGTTTCCGATGCAGGATGGAAGAATCTTGCCTTTTCCCTGGGGGGCTCATGCGCAAAGTGTTACTGGTCGACGGCGCACCGGAATTCCTCAGCATGCTCAAACGCACATTGGCTCCGATGAAGGCTGAGTGGGAGATGGTGTTCGTGGGGAGTGCCTCAGAGGCGTTGGCGTCGCTGGAGCAGTCTTCGTTCGATGTCCTTGCCACCGACATGGTCTCGTCGGGAATGGATGGGCTGCAACTGCTGGCAGAGGTCAAGGCACGTTATCCAGGGATGGTCAGAATTGCGTTCTCGGGGGAGCCGGCGAAGGGATTTGGACTTCGATCAGCCGGGCTTGCACATCAGTTTCTCGAGAAGCCGATTGACCCTGGGAAGTTGCAGTCGATCATGGCGCGATCCTGCGCGCTGCGGGAGTCGTTGGCGGATGAACAACTTCATCGAGTGGTCGTCAATCTCAGAAACCTGCCCAGCCTTCCCACGATCTATCAAGAGCTGACGGAGGAAATCCATTCGCGCGATGCTTCGTTGAAGAAGATCGCTAAAATCATTTCTCGGGACATTGCGATGGTCACCAAGATTTTGCAACTGGTCAACTCGGCATTCTTCGGTCTCCGCACTACTGTCTCAAACTCCGAACAAGCCGTGGCCCTGCTGGGCAGCGACACCATTAAGTCCTTGGTGCTGTCGATGCAAGTCTTTTCCCAGTTTGAAGGCGCGGCGCTTCCAGGCTTTTCGCTTGATGCGCTGTGGCACCATGGACTGGTGACGAGCACTTTCGCCAGGGTGATCGCGAAAGAGGAACGGGTGGCTCAGGCTGTGATTGACGATGCGTTTACGGCGGGCCTCCTGCATGATGTGGGCGCGCTCGTATTGGCGACGAATAAACCTGAGGAGTACAGACGGGTCCTCGTGATGCAACAGGAAAAGAACCTCTTGGGCTGGCAGGCGGAGCAAGAAGTCTTCGGAGCGACTCATGCCGAAGTAGGAGCCCACCTGCTCAGTCTCTGGGGTCTCGGAGAGGCCATCGTCGAGGCGGTCGCATTTCATCATCGGCCGTCCGCATGCGGGGCGACGGAGTTTACTCCCCTGACAGCTGTTCATGTGGCGAATGCGTTCCTTGAGCAGGATCAAGCAGTCGAAGAGAAGAAAACAGCGTTGGGGCCTGACATGGAATATCTTACCAGGGTAGCATTGC
>JAHFES010000132.1 GCA_023248355.1 Nitrospiraceae bacterium | reverse complement strand
ACGACCGAGACGGTAGAAACTCTAGTTCTTAGAAAGCGTAGCTCAGTCCAAGCGTAAGTCCGTGCCGCCAGGCTTGGAATTCGTTAAGTTTGAGACTAGAGGCAGGAAAATTTACAGGGTGAGACGTTACTGTCCCATCGAGAACCTGATTCCACCATAGTCGATAACCAAGGCTGAGAAACAGTCTGTCGACCAGCATGTATTTTGCTCCAACCTCTACATCTGCACCAATTCCAGTACCCGCCATTGTAAAGCTAGCGTCTTGCCGCAAAGCCGGAAGAGTGCCAAATGCGGTAGCAACATCGGCAGTCCGTAAATGGTGCACGTCCTTGTTGCTCAATGATGTGAACGGCAGAAATGCGACCATGCCCTCCACACTAAGTTTTCTTGTAAACCTGAATTCGCTCTCCACACCCAAACGCAAAGAGGTCCAACTCGTGGTGTTTGTAATCGCCGCTTGGCCAATATTCGTACTTGTCCCGGCGGGATTGCAGAACGAAAGATTAGTACAAATGACTTGGGTCACGCCGGTTGCCTGATGCTGCTGTCTCCAATATTGAATCCCTCCAAACACGCCCAAAGTTCCCCGGCCACCGGGAAAGGCCATCAGATTGACACCGACATCTCCGTTTACATACCAAAGACCTTTGCCTTGAATATCGCTCTGAGTGCGTGACACTAATGGGCCGTTAGCACTTGAAAAGTCATCATCAATCAAGTGCCCGCGACCAATATCTCCAAATCCATAATCCGCACGGACATAGAACCGTCTTGCAAAGGTGGCTTTCCCAGATAACTCAATAATGTTGGTGGAACTGTCCTTGTAGGTCAGACGGGAGAAATCATGACTCCACTTCGTCTCCCCTTGGCTCAAGAGCCATGATGATAGACCCAGTTCAACCTGAATAGCGGAGTGATTGGAAGACTCTTGGGCGAATGCGGGAGCAATGATAAGAATGGATAGAAGGCCCAATAGACACATCGGTAAAGATCGACCACGACGTATCACCTCCGGACGCCTCCCCGCTGAATCACGACGGTATCGAAGCATCGCTCCGGCGTCTCCGGCATGGCGCGCTGGCAGGCCGCTCGAATATCCTCCTCTTGAACCTTTCGTTGCAGGTAGGTCGAGAACCAGATCAACCACGTCCCGATGGCAGCCACAAGGACCGCCCCTATCAGTAGGTAGATCCACACTGACCACACCCGCCTTGTGCGTGCGACTGCAGCCGGTGACGATTCTTCATCTGACACGGAATGAAATGATGGCATGACCAGATCCCCCCATCGCACAGCAGCCAACGACCAATTCGCTCACATCGCAACGATCTGCGCAAATCATACCTGAGACCATGATTCCCGAATAGGGTTTTCCATTCTCCCCCGAGAGTGCGGTGTATGGAGCCTACTATCTCCGTGGGGAAGGTTATAAGCTATCAACTGACGAATCTGGCAAAAGGGACGACCTACTTCTTTACGATCACCGCGTATGACAGCGCGGGCAATGAAAGTCCCCATTCTGCCAAAGTGAGCAAAAGCATCTTTTAGCCAACACTCCACAGCCCAAGCGATAATCGCCCGAGCCATTGAGGCATACGTTCTTCTCTTGACCCTCTCTCCCCGACAACTGTATAACCTCCTCTGCTGATACAGAGCCTCGCGCACCCCTTCCGCTGATTCCTGAGTAGGACTGGCGCCTGGGTCCCGGCGAAGCAGTCTGCTCAATGCGCCCGTAGCTCAATGGATAGAGCACCAGACTACGGATCTGGGGGTTGGGGGTTCAAGTCCCTCCGGGCGCACCACTCCCTACCACACATTTCATGCGGCAAACCGCTTAATCTATTGATTTTCCTCGAAACAGGTTTTTGAGGGTTGATGACCAATCTACCGGTCATCACCGGTCATTTGGTGAAAAAACCGGGGTTGGGGGGTCAGTGAGGTCAGCATGAGTATTGACTTACACGCGTCTCCCAGCCGAACTGGGCATTTGTAGAATCTGCCAAGCCGAAGTCCCCATTCAGAATCCCGACGTGAGTTGGAGCAGGGAGCGGCACCCTGTGCGACCCTCACATTGTGACCCGGCTGATCCATTCCGAACGGCAACAGAGTTCTGGTGCAGTTCTTCTACCGCCAAGCTGAGGGGAACGAGACACGGTATCCGGAGACGAGGCCCGCACATCTACCTCTAGGAACGACGGATCTCAACCAAAGTCCTACTCCTCGATCCCCTTTTTCAGGCGACGATCCAATGCAAATCGCGTGAGGCCAAGATGCTTTGCGGCTAAGGTCTTGTTGTAGTCTGCCAGTCGTAGAACCTCGTCGATGATCGCCCGTTCAATGTCGGCGAGGGTCTGCTGTCCAAGCTTCATCTCTACCCGAACCATTGGGTCTAGTCCCGCTCCTGTGGCCACCGCGACCTTCGGCACACTCTCGCGGAGATCACTCGGCAAGCAACTGGGCGTGAGTGTCCGCCCCTGGCAGAAAATCAACGCGCGTTCGAGAATATTCTGCAGCTCGCGAATGTTTCCCGGATAGTGATAACGTTCCAGCATCGTGCGCGCCTCCTGATCCAGATCGGGAACCTCCTTTCCGAACTCCTGCGCGAATCGCACAATCGCACGGCGGCACAACGGCAGGATGTCCTCCACCCGCTTCCGGAGCGGCGGCAATTCGAACGCAACGACATTGAGGCGAAAGTAGAGATCCTCGCGAAACGCTCCACGTCCCACTTCCTTCTTGAGATCCCGGTTCGTCGCCGTAATCAATCGGAAGTCCACTCCAATGTCGTCGGTCCCACCGAGGCGCCGGAAGGAACGCTCCTGAATCACACGCAGCAGTTTGGCCTGCATCGACTGATCCAGGTCACCGATTTCGTCCAGGAAGAGGGTGCCGCCTTCCGCTTTTTCAAGGAGGCCGAACTTCCGTTGATTGGCGCCGGTAAAGGCGCCGCGCTCGAAGCCGAACAACTCGCTCTCGAACAAATCTTTAGGAATCGCGGTGCAATTGACGCCGATAAATGGCCCTCCTGCCCGCAATCCATTGTGGTGAATCACACGCGCGAGAAATTCTTTCCCTGTGCCCGTTTCCCCCAACAGCATGACCGACGACTTGGGGTTCACGGCTACCTCCCGGACTTGTTCAAACAACTGCTTCATCACATGGCTATGGGCTTCCAGGTTGCTTAAATGGTATTGGCTGTCCTGGTGGGTTTGTTCCGACTCAAGACGGCGTCGGAGACTGAGCACATCCAACGCCCGAGTGATCACTGGATCGATGCCCGCCAAATCCACCGATTTAATCAAAAAGTCGTACGCTCCCAATTTCATGGCTTCCACGGCATCCTGCACGGTGCCATAGGCCGTCAGCATAATCACCACAGCAGCGGGAGCCAGCTGGCGGACTTGTTTCAGTGTCTCGATTCCGCTGAAGCCGGGCATCTTCACATCGAGCAGCACCAGATCAGGGAGGTCGTGCTCCAACGCCACTAGGAGCGCCTCCCCAGATTCATACCCAACCGCGCGATGGCCTTGCCGGGTCAATCGCTTGACAATGGCGGCACGAATGGCCTGCTCATCATCGGTCACAAAGATTACTGCACGCATCGGTTATCCTTTCACCATCAGCAGATCCTGGCTCAAGGGCAGCCAAATCTTCACGACTGTCCCTGTGCCGACTTCACTGGTCATGTGAATCTCACCCCCATGACTTTCGATGATATTCCGACAGATGGCCAAGCCCAATCCCGTCCCATGCGGCTTTCCCGACGTAAAGAAGGGCTCGAAGACATGCGGCACCGCGTCTGCGGAAATGCCCACCCCGGCATCGGACACTTTCACGATCACACCTGGCCGTTCATTGCGAGACAGCTCATACGCTGTCACTTGGACAGCGTCTCCCCCCACGCGAGACGCGTCAATGGCGTTATGCACAATGTTCAGGAGGACTTGCTTCATCTGGTCTCGATCAGCATGCAGGAGGCTCAGCGTGGGGGATAATGAACGTGTCACCGTCAGATGCTTCGCCCGCAGGGGGGTCTCGAGCAATTTCACGACCTCATCAACAAGATCCTGCAAAACAAACCGCGCCGGCGCAAGATCTCGCTGACGCGCATACTCCACGATCTGGTTCACGATACGATCCAACCGCCAGGTCTCTTTCAAGATCGTGTCGATGTCGGCGCGTCGGGGATCGGAATCCTTGAACTCATCCAACAACAGAGAAGCCGTCGAGCCGATTCCGACCAGGGGATTCCGAATTTCATGAGCAATTCCAGCCGCGACCTGGCCTAAGGTCGCGAGCTTTTCAGATCGGCTGAGCCTAGTCTGGAGGTCAGCTAACGCCGTGATATCAATATTGAAGCCGACATACATCGGAGGATCGTCCTCTCCCTCCTTGATCGGAAGCCGCCGGCTTAAGATCTTGCGAATGGCGCCATCTTTGTGAAGAAAGCGGAAAACGGTTTCATAGGGTCGACGCTCTGCGACCGCGTTCGCGAACTCAGACAAGACACGTTCTCGATCTTCAGGATGATATCGCTGACGGAACGACGCGGGGTCCATGGGTTCATCGGGGTCCAATCCGGCGAGCACCTGGTTGTAGCGATTGCTGAAGGTGACTTCCATACCTTTAGTGGTAAAAATACCAAAGGGAGCATGATCCACAAGGCTTCGGTACTTGGCCTCTGAGGCCTTGAGATGCTCATTCAGTTGACGAAGGGCCGCCTCGGATCTCTCCATTTCGTTCAAGTGTCCACGAATTTGCGAGCCCATCTTGTGCATAACCCGTGTAAGATCCCCGATTTCGTCTTTGCGTTCCAGAACGGCGATCGTGGGAACAAGCCCAACCGGCGACGATCTGACCGTGTTCGCGAGGGTGACGAGCGGAACGGCAATTGAGCGCGCAATCAGATAGAGCGTACCGACCATTAGCCAAAATGTGAGCACTCCACCGCCTAATATCACGAAGAGCGTGGAGGTGCGGTCCTGACTCAATTGAGCCAGCTCTTTTGTCGCCCGTTGCTGATCAAGCTGATCAAAGGCCACCACCTTCCTCCGAATCTCGACCATCAGCTCCCGGCCGCGTCCTTCTTCTATGTACTGCAACGCGTTCTGCTTGTGGCCTGCCTTGACCGCTTGGATCAGCTCCTCTTTCTCCTTAATCAGCTGAGCAACAAGTGCTTGAATGTCTCGGAAGTGCCGTAACTGCTCCCCGGTAATCCTTTCTTCGAGATCGTGCCCAATCGCGGCAATCCCTTCCTGCGCGACGCCATAGGGCCGGAGATACCGATTTTGTTCAGTGAGCACATACCCTCGAAAACCTGTTTCCAGATCGACGACTAATCGCATATATTGGGCCGCGGTTTTTTGAGTGACATAGAGATTGTTCAACTGCTCTTCATCCTGCGAAAATGTTTGCACACTGTGGTACGTGACCACGCTGAGCAGAATGAGTGCGACGAGTGGGATCGCAGAGGCAAGAAGGAGCTTTCGGCGGATTGAAATATCGTTAACGAGGCGAACGACATGCTCTCGCATGGACTCTCCACG